>NZ_LT984411.1:0-33377 GCF_900258435.1 Carnobacterium divergens
ATTAACGGTTGTAGAATTTTATTCAACGTCAAAAGTCTGTTATATCAATGATTATAGGTGTTTTATATTTTTATCCCCACAGAGTTCCTCACAATGCGATTGAACTGCTAAAAGCTGATACCAATTCTTGATGCATCGATTCTAGTACATGAGCGTAAACATTCATTATCATTTCTGGAGTACATCCTAAACGTTCTGCAACCGAGTTGATACTTGGTCGATTATTTGATTCTAAAAGTAAGGTCGCATGTGTATGTCTCATCATATGAGGATGAACATTGTCTAAATCACAATGTTTAACAATTCTACGAAATGAATACATCATTGTATTATCTGCTATAGGTGTACCTTTTTGATCAGATATAAAAACAAAGTTAGATTCTTTAAATTTAAGACCAAAAGATAAATGTTTCTTTTGGCACCATAATTTATATTTTTTCAGTTCATCCATTATCTGACTATCCATTAATACAGTACGGTAAGAGTTATCTGTTTTTGGTTTACGGTTTCCTTTGTTATCACGAGTAGAATTGATAGTAATTTGATTGTTACTAAAATCAATATTTTCCCATTGTAAACCTAATAGTTCACCACGTCGTATACCAGAATAAGCAAGTACCAAAACACATACATAATTCGTTAAGTTCTCAATACGTTTAGCAGTGCTTATAAAAGTACTTAATTCAGCTGCAGTTAAGTGTTTTACTTTTTTATTAGGTTTTGGAATCTTAATACGACCAAACCTATTACGACTAATAATTTCATCCTCAACTGCTTCATTGACTGCTATTTTAAATAAAGAATGCAGTAATCTAACCGTTGATGGTTTGTAGTCTTCCAGAAGCCTATTGATGAATACTTGCTTATAGGTGATTTTATCCAACTTAGATAATTTGTAATCACCTATCAATGGATTAATCTGTAAACGAATTGCCATTTCTCGTTGTCGTTTGGTACTTTCACTCCATTCAGAATGAGATTCATACCACAGTTGCATCCACGTATTAACCTTCATATTATCATAATCAATCATCTTAGATTGTCCTTGTTGAACCATTGATTGTGCTTCTAATAATAGTTTGTAGGCTTCATTCTCACTGGATAAACCTTCACGAGATAACTCTTTTCTTTTTCCGTAAATATCATAATAGGTCCAACGAATTTTCCATTTTTCTTCATTTTTAGTATTGCGGTAAGTGTAAATATATTTGTATTTTTTTGAAGCTATTAATTTTGTCATGTTCATCCCTCATTCTATACTGGGCGGTATATTAAACGAGTGGGGTGTAGGTAGAACCACATCCTTTCAATTGGTTGTAATTATTTATTTAACATATAGTTATAACTATCATCAAAGGCTTTGTCGATTAAGACTTTTGCATACTCTAATGTTTCTGCACGATAAGAAGTGATAGTCGGTAGTGAATTTTCAAAGTCCTGGAGTGAGGAATTAATTAACTCATCACTCCAATTTACTTCACCATTTATTTTCCACTGCATTACTTGATTTCTTTTTTTATTTATTGTTTCAGTTCTTTTTAAGTTATAGTAGTTTTCAATTTCTTTTATTACTGATTGTGAATCATCTACAGTGGTTGAATCTGACACAATAGGTCCTTTTCTTTGAGGAATATCATTAATAGTTTCTTTTCCAACATCTGTGTTATCTACTGTATTGTCATTAACTGTGCTTATTTCAGATTCATTAGCAGAATTTTCTTTTGAGTCTGACTCTTCTTGGATACTTTCAGTTGATTTATTTTCAGCTTTTAAAAGATCTAGCTCTCCTTGTTTAGCTTTCTGTTCATCTTCAAGTTTTTTCTTTTCAACTTCTAACTTTTTCTTTTCAGCTAAAATTTTATTCTGTTTCTTTTTATTAGCTTTATCAATTTTATTTTGTGCTAATTCTGTTTTTTCTCTATTTGTTTCTTGAGCTTTATTAAAAGCGTAAAATGTAGAACCACCAACTAATAAAATACCAATTAAACTTATAATAGTAATTTTTTTATTTTTCATTACAATCTCCTTTTAATTAAAATAAATTTTTAAACTATCTGACCTTCCAAAGACAAATTGGCAGTCTTTATAGTAAAATACTAATCCTTTTGTATCGCGGTAATAATTAATTGTTTCCCATAAATAAGCAGGTGGTATTTCTAAAAATTCTGCAACCTCCCAATACTCACGCAACCCCAGCTTATAACATACGATTAAATCATCTAATGGGACTAAGTATCTGTAACCCCATTGTCTAGCACGTGCTTCTTGTTGGCATTTTTCAATAGTATTTAAACAAGATAGATCACCAACTGATGTTTTATCATGACCGACTTCTTCAGCAATATCAGCTATATTTTGTTTATATCCACGTTTTGAATTAACGTAAACATTATTTCCGTAAATAAAAGCACCATGCTTACTATTCATAGAAGTGTTAAATTTGAAATCCAAATGTTGATTATCATCTACTATTTTTTCTAATCGATTCATCCACACACCTACTTATTTTTACTTTTAATAAATTCAATAAAGTTTAATATTTCTTCCATATCATCTTCAGTCACATCATCATCTATATGCGATGCAATAACTTTTAATTTTTCATCCTCAATTATTTCTGGTTCGTCTCTGCCTAACAAGTAGTCAGTAGAAACTCCAAAGTAATCAGCAACTTTTTTTAGATTGTCAGTTGAAGGAGCACTTTTGTCCCATTTGTAAATTGCACTTTCACCCATTCCTAATTTTAAAGCTAGTTCTTTTAGAGATATTTTTTGTTTATTAGCTAAAAATTTTACTCGTTCTAACAGCGACATATCAGCATTCTCCTAATATCTTACAAAATAAGTATCGTATTTTACAACAAAACACTTTACAAGTATCTTATTTTATAATATACTAATCGTGTAAGTTAATTTGATAGAAAAAAAGCGACTAAATAGACCTTAAAACGTTCCCCAACGTAATTAAAAGGTTAATGCATTAGGCTTATTAACTATGTATTAATAGTATCGTATTTTATAATTCAAGTCAACAAAATTGTTGAATTCTATTAAATTAACTTACAAATTATAAAAAAGGAGGTCTTAATTGTGCCAGATACAAGTACAGCGAGAGAGAAGATTCGTAATTATTTTGATAATAAGGGGATTTCACTTATCAGTGTAGCTACTTATTTCAATGTTAATAAACAAGACTTAAATGATTATCTAACAGGAAAGAATCAAAGTAAGAAAGCTCATGAAACACTAACAGCACTTATTGAGTATTACAAAATAAGATGATGTGGAGGTGATTAACAATGTTTCAAGTCACAGCAAACGAGAAAGAAATAAAATCAGTCATTCAAGATACGATTAAAGAATTACTTGATCCAATTGATTACATTTCAGTGAATAAAGAAACCCTTTGTAAGATGACGGATATGGATGAACAGTATTTGGAAGATAATATTTTGGATGATACACGAATCAAACCATTTAAGAGAGTACGTCCTAATGGTCGCAAACCTTACTGGTTGACTGAATTATCATTCGGTAAAGAGAAACGATATTTAAGAGACGAAATTATTAAAGTAATTTCTGAATGGAATTAAAAAATAATACTGGGCGGTATTAATTAAGAAAGAGGGAATGACCAATGACAGTGAGTGATATCAGCACTTTTAAGAAACGTATCAATGAAGCAAGAGCAAATAAGAAACGTTTGGAATTAATAGCAAACGATTTATCTACAGCTTATCCAGAAGATAGTTACGCAAGCATGATGCATCAAGACTTAATGAATCGGATTGAAGAATTATGAAGGGAGGTGAAGAAAATATGTACACGTTAAAAATTACAGCAGGTAGCCGACTGTTAAACGCACCGACTATATTATCATTTACAGCGGATAACTATTCTGAGTTTAAAATCAGATTTCTAAAACGATTTGGAAACGTTGGTGGATCCAATAGTGCTATGGCTGAAAAAAGAAAATTAAAAGAAAAGATAAAAGAATCATATTGTATGAATGGATTTAAGCAAATATTCTTTGAATCTAATTATTGGCATTTAGATATAAAAAAGACCAACTAAGGATACCAGCCCTAGTCAGTCAGTTAGTAAAAATTATTTGAATAAAGTATACCACAGAAAATGGGAGTGAGTAAATAATGTTTAATCCTAACGCATTTTATAATGACGAACAGTGGCAAGATATTGTACGTAGATGTACGAAGTTGCCTACTGATCGTGCCTATATGGTAATGCCAAGAAATCAAGGAAAAACAATGTTTTCAAACATGATGAAATATTATTTAGAGGAGTTAGAAAAAATGACAAAAATTGATGAATCGAAACATTATAAATTTAGTGAGATTGTAGCAATGGTAGAAAGTGATAAGTTACCAGTGGGAACTAAAGTAGCACCACATAACGTATTTGATTATTTAATAGTAGGAAAAGGAACAAACGGAAATAACTTAATTGATCAACATGGTAATGCTTGCATTAGATTTAATATGAATTTAGCTTTTAGAGAACTTTGGACTATCAAGCTTCCTAAAGAAGAGCAATTTTATTTAAAAGCACCAGACTCTTTTGAAATGTATTCTGTTTATTTAAATTATGATAAAGAATTAAAAAAATATTCTCTAGATGATAAATTTGAAATACAAGCTTTTCAATCTAAATTCACACAATCAGAAATTTCAGCTATGCCATTTAAAACAAGCTTCTTTAAACAAATTAAAGTGAATGAAGAATAAATGGCTGGTTCAGAAAAACTAGTTGAACAAAAAATAAAAAAATACTTGGATTCAATTGGAGCTTATTATTTAAAAGTTCATGGTTCAGCTTATCAACCGTCTGGTACGCCAGATATTCTAGCTTGTGTTAACGGAAGATTTATTGCGGTAGAAGTTAAAAGACCCAATGGCGGTGTTGTTTCCGAACTTCAAAAAAGTAAAATTAAAAAAATCAACAAGGCAGGAGGGATTGCTTTTGTTGCAAGAAGTGTGGAAGATGTTTCCTCAATGCTCAAATCCAACAATGTTATATAAATTTCAGAAGAAAATTCTTGATGAAATAGACCCTTCTTATTTATTAGCGATGGATACAGGAACAGGCAAAACCTTAACAGCAATCCATCATTATGCAAAGTGGTCTGATGGAGAACCACTACTCATTGTAGCGCCACCTCAAAAAATAAATGAAGGTGGATGGGAAAGAGATATACAAATGTTTTGTGATTATTATGGTGTTTCTATTGAATTTGAACAATTGAGTTATGGAAAACTATTTAATGGCCGAACACGTAATGGAAAAAGAGAAATTAATAAATCACTAGATCGATACAAAGGTTGGCATATTATTTTTGATGAAGCTCATTATATCAAGAACCCAACTAGTGAACGAGGTAAAGCCGCATTAAAAATTATGAGCTATGCAACTAATTTTTGTTTATTGACTGCTACACCAGCAAGCAACGGATGGGAAGACACCTTCACTTATATGATTGCTTTTGGATATTTCAAAAATAAAAAAGAAATGACAAATGAATTTGCAGAATGGGGAACCATGTATTTAGGCACTCGGAATATTCCTAAAATCAGCGGTTGGAAAAATGAGGATATTTTAGAATCTTATTACAATTCATTTACCGTTTCAATTAATAAGAATGAAGCGTTGGACTTACCACCATTAATTATTAAAGATGTACCATTCAAGAAATCAGTTGAATATGCAAGGATTTTAAAAGACCGAGTATTTAATGAAATTGATTATGATACAGCTCCTAAATTAGCACATGGGTTACGTCAGTATGCAAACGTTAAAGATAAACTTGATTACATTTCAATGCTTTGTGAGGGGACTAAAAATAATATTGTCATCTTTTATTATTATCAGTCAGAACTTGAAGCACTAAAAACAGTAATTAAAAACAAAAAAATATTTGAAGTAAATGGCCATGTTAGTTCACTGCCTAAAAAAGAGAGTTGGGCACAGTTAAAAAATACGGTAACACTCATTCAATATATGGCTGGTAGTGCTGGAATAGAGTTGCAATACGCTAATGAAGTCGTTTTTTATACACCAACTTATAGTTATCAAGATTATTCACAGGCAATGGGCCGAGCATATCGTAATGGCCAAACTAGAAAAGTCACCATGTATCGGTTTATCACAAAAAATACAATTGAACAAGCCATATATCAAGCATTAGAGAACAAAGAAGATTTTTCTGAAAACTTGTATATGAAAACTAAAATGTAAAAGGTAGGTGGTTTCAATGCCAAAACAATTTGAATCTGCAGTAGTGAACACGCAACCGTCCATTACTAATTCAAAGAAGCCGAGAATTAAAATAGATACAGACTTAGAAAGTGGGGATATTGTCACTTGTTCTAAAAAAAATGGAAGTATGTTCAAAGCTAAAGTATTCAAAGTTTTAAACTGCAGTGTTGTAGTAGAACTAGACAACAGAGATAGGGTAGTTGTCAGCATAGATGAAGTTGAAAAAGTTGGTGAAAGCTTATGAGTAATTTATTCGGAGTAGAAAAGGTTGATCCAAATGTAACAGAGAATCGTAATGTATATGTAGGTGGTTCAGATGTGCCAGTTATTTTAGGATTATCCAAGTATAAAACACAATATGAGCTAGCTAAAGAAAAAGCTGAAATAGTAAAATCAGATTTTCAATCGAACCCATATATAAATTATGGTAATAAGATGGAGCCAATGATTAGAGAATACATCAATACTGTTAACAGTCTACATTTTAGACCAGAAACATTTGTTGATGAAGAAAATTGGATACGATCTAATGTTGATGGCTACGATGAAGATACAGGATTGTTGCTAGAAATCAAAACACATGGCGCATCTCCTACTATTAAAGTTTATGAAGCGCAAATGCAACTTTATATGAAACAAATGAATATAGAGGTCGGTTGGCTTGCGATGTATAAAAGACCTAGTGATTTTGATTTAGAATTTGATCGTGAAAATTTACAAATAAAAGAAATTGAACGAGACGATGATTACATTCAAAAAATACTAGATTCTATAGAAACATTTTGGATTCGAGTACAAGCTATAAAAGATAATCCTAAAATGAATGAAACTGAATTTTATACGTACGGAAACGATATGGAGAAATTGGCCAAAAGGGTTGAACGTTTTGAAATGAAGATTGTCAATATCAAAGAACAAGCCAAGCATATTGAAGCGCAACAAAAGATATTAAAACAAGAATTGTACACAAAAATGGAAGAGAACGATATCAAGAAGTTTGAAACGGATTTACTATCAATTACTCGTGTACTACCTACAACATCAAGAACAATTGATAGTTCCAGATTAAAAAAAGAAAAACCAGATGTTTACGATTCTTATACAAAAGTTTCAAATAAAAAAGGTTTTGTAAAAATTACAGTTAAAAATAATATGGAAATTTGAGGAGGAAAATAAATTGATCAAACCATTAAAAACGACTACCCAATTTTATGCATCAACACGAAAGGAAGCAGAAGAGGATATGAAAAAAAATCATAAAGACACAAAAGGAACCATTAATCGTGTCACTTATGATGAAAAAGTCCATAAAGAATTTGGAGTATATTGCTTGGTCACTTATGTAGAAGAATTTGCTGCAGTAAAAGATGTTGTTGAAGGAGGAATTTATTAATGAGTATTTTACCACCAAACAAACCACAAACGCCAAAAGATACACCACGCAATTTCTTTATCTGGGGTCCAACTATGGGAGGAAAATCATTCCTTGCTTCACAGTTTCCCAATGCATTGGTATTTAATACAGATGGTAATGCAGAAGCAAACACAATTCCAAGTGTTCAATTGCGGAACATTAAGGATAAGAATGGAAAAATCACAAGAAGTGTCATTGATCAGTTAGATAAATTGTTAACTGCCTTGCAAAGTGAAAAGCACAGCTACGAAACAATTATTTTAGATGTTATCGATGATATTATCGTAATGATTGAACAGTATATTTGTGACAAAGAAGGCGTGGAAACTTTGGGAGATATCGGATACGGAAAAGGCTATGCAGCATTTACTAATATTTTCCAACAGTTGGTAATTGAACTGAAAGCTTTACCAATGAATGTCATTTATATTTCACGTAACGCTTCAAAAATGGAAGGCCAAACAGAAATTGAAATTCCATCACTAAAAGAAAAACATCAAAACATTGTAAACGGAAATTGTGATTTATCTATTCAATGTAAAAAAGTTGGGAAAAATTATATCCGAGTAGTGAAAGCAAGACGAAAAGACTATGATCGTTCACAAGTCGATGATAAAAAGATTCTTAAAATTCTTGATACGATTACTGGTGTATTCGGTAAGTCAGCTAAAACAACTAAGAAACAACAAGACGAAATCGTAAAAGAACTTGAAAAACGTGAAGATATTTTAGCAGCAACAGAAGAAAGTGAACCAACAAAATCAGAACCAAAATCAGAAGCAGTACAACCCAAAGAACAGGTTGATAACAAAAAAGAAAAAGTTTCCGCACCAATTAATAAAATTGAAAAGAATAAACCTGCTGCAAGTGGAATCGCAACAAAACGAATTAAACCAAAGATTTAAGTAATCAAAAAAATAAATTAATTATGAATAGGAGATTTTATTAATGGGATTAGCAGATAAAGCACAAGAAATTTTACAAGGGTTTGATCCAAAAAAAGATAGCCCAAACAACTCTAACAACAACTTGCCAGATGGTGAGTATGACATGGTATTGAATAGTGTCAGTCACAAAGTATCAGATCGTACAGGAACTGAATGGGTAAGTTTAGAATGTGAAGTAATTGCTGGGGAGCTAGCTGGACGTAAAGAATTTGTTGGTATGTTTTTTGGAACAGGTAGTGAATTTGTTACAAATAAAGCCATTAAATCGATGGCACAAGCAGCTTCTGTATTTGAAGTTGAGTTAAGTAATGATGATTGGGAAGATGAACACTCACTAGTTGAAGGATTACAACCAGCAATTGGCAGTCAGTTTTTATTAAAAATTGTTTCTAGTCCGAATAAAAAAGACCCATCAAATCCGTATCGTAACTTTGATTTTATTGGATACGAAGATGAGGAAAATAACGATGATCCATTCGCTACAGCTGGTGGCCAAACAATCGATATATCAGATGAAGATATTCCATTTTAAGGATGAGGTGTTCTGATGTTCACGTTTTACTGGTTTTTTAAAAGGAACGATCAATTTATGTTTGTCTTCAAAACTGGTGAAAGAATTGAAAAAGCTACAGATAAAGAGAGCCTATTAAAGGCTCTTGAATCTGCTGGCATCTTAGTCAGCTATGATAATTATGCAACTTTTGATCGTGAAATTGCTTTACTTTTATCCGATGGAAAAAACAAATATTTAAAACAAAACCTTTCAATTGATTTATCTCAAGAAATTAGAAATGCTTCAATAGAAGAAATCGGTTATTACACTAAGCTATTAAAAATTTCTAATACTGTTTATGACTACTGTATGAATCGGATTGAAATTTGCGAACACATCTTGAAAGAACGGGAAGAATATTTTGAAACGAAATTTGAAATTGTTTCAGAATTTAATTTAAATGCACAATCAATAAAAAAAACTCGTGCTGGTTTAGCTGCAGAAATTTTAGGAGCTGTTAAACAACCCAAACGAGCTGATACACTTTTATATACTTTTGATGAACGTATCCCACTAAATGAGTTGCCAAAAGATTTGATTCATTTTTATGAGCGAATCAAGACAAAGTATAAAGCTAGCTTTGATGATTCTTTAAAGAATGAAAATATTAAAATGACTTTAAATAATTTAACGCATACTTTTGGATTTGGTGGATCACATGGGGCCAAAGAGAAATATAAAAGAAAAGGTTTCTTCTTATATATAGATGCAAAAGCATTTTATCCAACACTAGCATTGAAAAATGATTGGTTTAGCAGTGGTATCAAAAATAAAGAAATCTACCGAGAAATTTATCAAAAGAAAAAAGAGTACGAAGAGGTAGACACAAAAAAGTCAGAAATATATAAAACAATCATTAACGCTACGATAGGAGCAATGAACAATCCTTATTCCGCATTGTATGATCCAAATAAATTTTATAATGTGACCGTCAACGGACAATTAATCATGACACATTTAATTGTATTACTGGAAAACTTTATCAGTGAAGTTGTTCAAACCAACACCGATGGCATTGTGGTTAAGTACAATGTTGAATTTTACGATTTAATCGTGGATGTGAGCAATATGTGGGCTAGCCATTATGGCTTAGACTTATCATTTAAAAAAATTACAATGGTCCATCAACGAAATGTAAACAATTATATTTTTAAAACAGAAGATGGAAAGTTTATTAAAACTGGAATTTACAAAGATTCAAATTATTTAAATAATTCAATGCCTATTATTCGGAATTCACTTTTAGAGAATGCGTTAAATGGTACCAAAGTTCAAGATTTTATGGTACAGCAATTTAAAGATAAAGGCATAGAAGACTTTTATTTTGTAGGAACTAAATCAAAAGATACTGAAAAGATTGTTCAAAAAATAGGCAGTGGATCAAATACGCAATACAAGAATATGGACAGTACTGTTTGTGGAGTAGCCACTACTAAAAATAAATTTGGTGGAGTATTTCAAATCAAAGATGAACTGTATTCAAAAATAAGAAATAGTCCAGAGCATTTTTTAACTAGCACTTTAGCAACAAAAAAAGACATTGATTTAAGCTGGTACGTTGAAGTAGCAGAGAAAGAAATATTTTAAATTATGGAGGGGTTAGGTCATGAGAGAAATTAAGTTTAGAGGGAAAGCAATCGATACTGACGAATGGGTTTATGGTGTTCCTGTTCCTAATGGTTTTGGAACAAGAGTTTTTATGATTACTCTGATTTTAGGTGACGATGTCGCCTATCCGATGGAAAAGTTACATGAATTTTGTCGTGAAGTGATTCCTGAGACAGTGAGTCAGTACACTGGGATAGATGATAAAAATCGCGAAGATATTTTTGATAAAGACTTTATTCATGATGGTAAAGAAAAATGGAAAGTTGGATATTCTGAAACGTCATGCGGTTTTGATGCGGTAGGAGTTAGAAATCATGGCTGTTGGAGTTTATATCATTTAGCTAATGGGCATAATAAAGGTCGTGAAATTGAAGTCATCGGCAACAAGTTTGATAATTTTGAACTGTTGGAGGGAGAATAGAAAAATGAGACATGTTGTTTATGGACTGGTTGGAAGTGTTTTAGCAAGTTTCTTAGTTTTAGTTGTTGTAAGTATTATTAGTTTTTTAGGGGCGTATTCATTATTGCTCTTATCAGCAGTTGCTTTGTTCTTACTGCTAACATTGATTAGTTGGTACGTTGATAAAGAAATAAAAAACAAATGATTCAAATTATTTTATAAGTAAGGCGGTGAGAATTGAATGTGTTAAATTTTATAAAATTGCATCCAGATAAAAAAGTTCCAGATCAAAAAAGTTTAAGTGATTTCTATACCGATGTAACCAAACTTTCAGATGCTGCTGTTGTATTAAACAATGAAACAGTAGTCGTTGATTTCGATGAGTATCCAGAGATTGGTCGAGAATTAGCTAAGCGATACCCAACCTTTACAGTGGAAACAGAAAAGGGAATCCACCTTTACTATAAAAAGCCAGAGCAAATCAACGGTCATCCGATTGTGATAAAAAACTGGTCTGGTAAAAAAACAGCTCACATTACAAACGTTGGGTGTCAAGTAGATTATAAGACAGGTAACAAAGCAACGGTCACCATTAAAAGAAATGGTGTCATGCGTAAAATTAGCGGAACCTTTGAAATGTGGAACGACCTTCCATATTTACCAGTTGAATTGTTTCCTCACAAATTAAAAACAATTTTATCTGATTTAGGTGAAGGTGGTAGAAACACAGCTTTATTTACTCACTTGCTAGCAGTTCGTGAAATGTATGAGGTGGATGCTGATACATTGTCACGAATTGCAACTTTTATTAATGAACATGTTTTTAAAGAATCATTAAAGCAAACTGAAATAAGCGCATTGATTAATTCGGTTTTAGATAAAGAAGTAAGAGAAAAATTATTTTTAAATCCCAAAGACATGATTATGACCAGTGAAGCATTGGCCCAGGAATTAGACATTAAAATATTTAATGGGTCCATCTTTCATAAGGAAGATAATTATTGGATAAATGACAAGAACAAGTTATTGAGAGCTATCGATAAGAGAATTAAGCTTTTACCAGCGAAGCATAAAAACTTAATGGACCTATTGCCAATCAAAGGTGAACTAATTGAAAAAACAGATTTTCCAATACAGTTCAATAATAATTATATGTTAGATGGTGGGGAAATTATTCCTATGTCTTCTAAAGAATTTACACCGTTTAAATTAGATGTTGATTATGATCCAGAAGCTTATGATAAAACGGTAGATGAGTTCTTGGACTTTTTAGTCAGTGATAAACAAGATTTAAGATTGATTGTGGAGGAACTACTTGGTCATATTTTAATGACCAAAGGGTTTCCTCATAAAGTATTTTTCTTAATTGGCCAAACTGCAGCAAATGGTAAATCTACCTTTTTAGAAATGATTAATAGTTTTGTTGGTGACTTAGGGTTGAACTTAGCCCTGGAACAATTTAATGACCAAACCAGTGTAATGGAGATGGAAGGTAAGCTTGTCAACGTTGGTGATGATATCGATTCTGGATACATGGAAAAATCAATGAACTTTAAAACATTGGCTTCTGGAAATACTATCATGGTTCGGCCCATTTATTCAAAACCATACAAACTAAAAAATAAAGCAACTCTAATATTTACCGCTAATGAAATGCCGACCTTTAAAGATAAGACAGGCGGAATTGCCAGGCGCATTGTCGTTATTCCATGTGAAAATAAAGTGAAAAAAAGTGATCCAAAAATTGATGAAAAGCTTTCTTCTGCAAATGCGAAGTCCTATCTTTTAAATGTTGCCTTAACAGCGATGGAACGGATTATGAACAATGGTGGCCAACTTTCTAAATCTGAAACCGTTGAGCAATTTACAGAAGAATACTTTGTTGAATCTGATTCTATTATTGGGTTTATCGTATCCGAAGGAGTAAACGAAGATATGACAACAAAAGCAACTTATGAAGAATATTGCAAGTATTGCGATGCGCTTGGTTCAAAACCGTTCTCCCACACCAAGTTCACACAGCGGTTGAAGTCGAAAGGTTATGATATAAAAGAAAGAAGAATGGTCGGTCAAAGATACAAAGTATATAAATTAAATGAAGAAAATTAAAATGCCACTACTTTTATAAAAAGTCCATACTTTGCCACCACTTTTAAAACAAAAGTATGGACTGGTCAATCCCATGTGGCTCTAAGGTTCATCTTACTTTTATAGTGCTGCCACTACTTTTTATCAAAATCTCTTTATATTACTTATATATACTATATTCTCTTTTATTTTTTTATAAGTAAGAAAAAAAAGTAGGGTAAGTAGTGGCAATAAGGTTGTATCCTATGTGGCTCTAAGGCTCATCCAGTCCATACTTTCAAAAAAAAAGTAGTGGCAAAGTAGTGGCATTATCAAAAAGTAGTGGCACTTTTTTTATAAAGGAGTGTAAAAATATGAAATTAAAAGAAATTGATGTACTAGAAATTGATAAACATGATTTGATTGAATGCATAACCAATTACCAAGCCTTAGGATATTATTTTAGGGGTTGAACCCAAAGAGACGGATATTGAGGGAGCATTTGGAAGAATCATTAAATCAATTATTTATAAAGTTACCATATTAAAAGAGGTGGAAGAATAATGGCTGAATTCGAAAAAATCAAAGTAACTCCAGATATGTATCAATTGTTAATTGAACATACGGTTACTGGTCTTGTCAGTATGTTTGAAAATGGAGATATCCATTCTGTTAATATAAACAATATGTTTAAAATAATGAGAGAATCTGTTCCAAATGGAAATGACTATGAAAAATTTTCGTTTCATTTTTACGATTTAGAATGCAGAGTTACATTTCATTATGAAATAGTTGTGATAGACAATGCTTTTTTTCCTCCTCATATCAAAACCGCAGAGTTTACCGCAATGAATGTTGCTGAAAGGACACTTCCTGAATTCGTTAAAAAAGTAGAGGTGACAAAATAATGTTTATTTTAAATATCATCACCTTAATTTATATTGTATGGTCAGTATATACAATTATAGATTTACTTCAATTAATTAAAGAAATGAAGCATAATCAAGATGCTGAAATTAATGTGGCTTATAAACAAGGATTTAACGATGCGATTGAATCGGTTATAAAACTTATTGAAAAGTGAGGTGATTAGAGATTGTATGAGTGGCTAAAAGATTACCAACAACTTGAAGATCGAATAAAATATCTTGAATATCAAATTGATAAAACAAAAAATGAACTAAAGAGATGGACTGGTGGAGACTTATCTCATGTCAGACTTACTGCAGAATCAAAAGGCGCTCAGGTTGAAGAAGTCATTGCTAAATTAGAAAGTAATTTAAAATATGAAAAAGAACAACGAGAAACATTAATTAAACTTGTTTATACCTTTAATGGAATTGACCAAGAGATATTAAGGAAAAAGTATATCGAGGGAATGACACTAGAAGGTATCGCCTATGAATTGAATTACAGCTATAACTATATTAAAAGACGTCACTCAGATTTATCCAAAACTATAAATGTACTAGATGAATGGATTAAATAGAAAAAAGCAACCTTTAGGATACTCACCCTAAGGTTGCTGAATCTATTGTAATTATCGATTATTATAAGAGTATAGAAAAGCGCATAAAAATAAAAAGACAATCCTCCAATTTGGGTGGTTGTCTTTTACTATTGAAGGGAGATACTAAAATGAACGTATTGGTTAGAGAGTCAGCAACAGGAAAAGAGTATTGGGACAATGAAGCGAAAAAGAATAGATTTGTTCCTCATGGTACCGAGCCAGATTTTGAAGTTACAACTGATCCAGAAACAATGATTCATAAAGGTTTAAAAGCAAATGTAACGATCAATGTGGATATGGCAACTGGTAAAGATTTTACAGCAATCAATGGTAAGGTTGTTGATGAAGTGAATGGTCCAGATTTAGAATCAATGAAGGTTGCTCAATTAAAAGAATATGCTGCAGCAAATGAATTGGAAATCCCTAATGAGATTAAAACCAAGAAAGAGATTATCTCGTTTATTGATTCTCAATTATTCAGTGATGATGACGATGAAGTATTGCCAGTTTAATGGGTGTACAAACAAGGTTGAGAAAGGTGCTTACTGTTTAGACCATGTGGTTACTAGACGTTCTAAGAAGCGCAAGGACATCTACCATCATGAGAACAAATCGTTCTATGTAACAGATGCTTGGCAAGATGTTAGAGCTGATGTGTATGAGCGTGAGAAAGGTAAGTGCCAGCGATGCCACAAGTTTGTGTTTGGTAAGACTGCACATTGTCATCACATCATTCCTATTAAAAAGAATCCGACATTGAAGCTTGATGTTAATAATATTATGTTGCTTTGTCCTAAATGTCATGCAATTGTTGAGAATGAAGAAAAAACAAAAAAGGTATTTGCTTCCTATTTTCAAATCAATCCCCCCCTATCAAAATAATTTTATTTTTGTTCGCGGGAGATAGGGTAGAGGGAGTTAAACTTTGAGTAGGACCGAAAAAATAAAAAACAAAAGGGGGGTATAGGTATTTGGCGACAAAAAAACAAAAAGAATTAATGGAAATCGTTGATGTGAAAGTAAATGATGAAAAAAAGCGTGTGTTGAATGTCATGAATAAAGCTGGTATTTATACCCTCACTTTGGACCCATTACTTGAATCTTATTTGGATACTTTTGAAATTTACACAACGATGTATTTGAGATGGCGTGACTTAGGTTTTCCAGAAACTCAAAAATATACAAATAAAGCAAAAGCAACAAATAAATCAAAACATCCCCTAGCTCAACAAGTTGAGGTTTGGAGTGACAAGAAATTAAAAGCACTTGAAAAATTAGGTCTTACCAATAAATCATCTTCAACGACAAGAATCATTGGTGGGTCGTCAGCAAAAAGTGATGAAGTTACGAAGCCAACAGAACCAGTAGTTGATGAATTAGCTGAACATCGTAAAAAATGGGGAAAGAAAGGTTAGATTGTTATATATCTAGATATTTGATAATATTATATTATTAAATATTGGAGGTTTAAGATGGATAATATGATAACTACGATAACAAGTACGGTTGCAGCAGTTACAAGTATAGCTTCAATAATAGTGATTTTAATACAGGGGAAAAAGAATAGAAGATTAAAAAGTTTAACAGAATTTAAAATTAAATGCTTGAATAAAACTATTGCCATTATAATGGAATATTGGGAAGTCTCATATGAAAGTCTATTTTTGAATATAATGATAAAAGGTAATAATACTACCGATATTACTGATGAACGATTGAGAGAATTAAAAATTGCCCAAAGGTTATTGTTTATTAAATATGAATTAGGAATTTGGATTAATTATGAAAATACAGAAGGAGAAAAAGTAAATGAAGAACTTGAAATTTTTTCAAAGAGAAGATCAGAAATAAATGAAAATTATGGTCAAGATGTTGAATATTCGTTAACAAAAGAGGCAGAACCATTGATTTCAGCATTGAAAAATTACATTCAAGAAGAGTGGAGATTAATAAATAAAGAGTTGTAATAATATTTACCAAAAGGTTAGTCATTCCGACTAGCCTTTTTATTATGCCAAAAATACAAAAGGTGGTGGTTTTATGTGATTGAACGTGGCGTTAATTATGCGGATCAATATGCAAAAATGGTGACGAAAAATCCTAAGAAACACTCTAAAACAATTAAAGATGCTGTTAAACGCTATAAGAAATGGAAAAAGCGTAAGGATATCTGGTTTGATGTTGATAAGGCAAATGAAGCAATGGATTTCATGGAATCTTATATCCGCCATATCAAAGGAAGTTTAGCTGGGGAGTATTTAGTTTTAGAACCCTGGCAAAAGTTTGGTTATTCTCAACTATATGGTTGGCAAAAATACAATGAACATGGTAAAGCAGTACGTGTAATTCGAGAAGTCTATTGGCAAGTTCCAAAGAAAAACGGTAAAACATTACTGGCTATCGGTGGTTTAGCTTACGCCATGTATGGTGAAGGCGAAAAAGGAGCAGATTGTTATTGTTGTGCTTCCAACTTTGAACAAGCACAAGCTGCTGCTAGTCCTTTTGCACAAACCATAATGAATAATGATTCACTTTATAACTGTAGTCAAATTTTTAAAGGCCAAAAAGGCGCAATATCAAGTGCGATTTATCGTTACACCATCGAGGGAATAGCTTATGAAAATAAGTTCATTGTAATGTCAAAAAATATCGCATCAATTGAGGGTTCAAATCCTCACTTTGTTTTAAATGATGAGCTTCATATTCAAAAAAATATGGAACAATACGATAACTTTAAATCTGCACAGATAAATCGTGATGAACCTATCATGTTTAATATTAGTACAGCTGGTAAAGGTTCAACAAGTGTTGGTATGCGAATCTATAAAGAAGCAAAAGACACACTTAAAAATGATGACGATGATACTAAATTGGTTTTAATCTATGAACCAGATAAAGGATATGATTGGGAAGATCGTAACGTTTGGCAAATGGTTAACCCAAACATTGGCGTGTCTGTTTCTATGGAAGCATTGGAAAGTGCTTTTATTTCAGCTAACAAATCAAGTAATAGTAAAGGTGAGTTTTTAGCGAAGCATTTAGATGTATTTGTTAACTCGTCTGAAAATTATTTTGATAACGAACAAGTGGAACCATGTTTGGTAAGTACCGCAGAATTGGGAAATTTGGAAGGTGAATCTTGTTGGATGGGATTGGACCTTTCAAAAATCAACGATTTAACATGTGTCAATTTAAATTTTCCAGTTATTGACGATGAAGGAAAGGCTTTTCTAAAAGTTAAGCAAATGTATTTCATTCCAGATGATAACTTGGAGGAACGAGAAGCAGCGGACAATGTTCCGTATGGTGAATTAGCTGAAAAAGGTTTTGTCATGTTATGTGATGGGAAAATGATTGACCAAAATATGGTTCTAGAATACATCAAAGAATGTATGGAATTGTACGACATTCAACAAATAAATTATGATCCAGCGATGGCAGCTACTTTAATTGATAAATGCGAAAACTTAGGTATTGATTGTTTTTCAGTTGCACAATATCCAAATGTGGTGAATGCACCAATTGATGATTCGGAAATATTATTTTATAAGCAACGGATAAAGACAGACAATCCGCTGTTTATTTATTGTACCTTGAATGTAATTATGGGGCGTAATTTTAATGGGATGAAAGCTGCAAGTAAGAATAAATCAGAAAAGAAAATTGATGGCTATATTGCTTTTGTAATTGCCCATAAAGAAACCATGATGCAGATGGAAGATATTGATTTAGATAATATGGATGACTATTTAGATGAATTGTATCGGTAAAACCGAACAATAAATTATGGCCAAAAAAATTAATGTGTCAATAACCGAACAATAAATTTAGGGAGGAGGTGAAATTAATTGGGTTTACGAGATAGCTTCTCAAATTATTTAATGAAAAAAGTTGAACAACGTGGTTGGTTTGAAGATATGTTTGGAAATTCAATTCGATATAGTGGTCGCATTGTTAACGATGAATCTATTTTGGAATCAAGTGATGTTTATGAATTGATGCAAGATATTTCAAATCAAGTTGCCCTTGCTGAACCAGTTGTAATTGGTCCAGATGGCAACGAAGTTCCTAATCATTTTCTATTAAAAATATTGCGGAATCCAAATAATTATTTAACAGGTCATGAATTCGCAAAGTTGGAAACAAATGCTCTATTAATTAATGGTGAAAATTTTCCAATCTTAGATGGTGATAATTTACATTTAGCCACAAACGTTTATACCGAATTGGATGATAATTTAATTGAACATTTTAAAATAAATGGTCAAGCAGTGCCAGGGCATAAGATCCGACATGTAAAAAATATGGGAGTAAATGCACAACAAGGTGTGGGTATTTTACAGCTTGCAAAAAACACATTATCAGGCGTTATGAGCGCCGAAAAAGTTTTGACGGATAAATACACAAAAGGTGGTTTACTAGCTTTTATGCTTAAACTAGATGCCCACATAAACCCGTCTAATGGAGCGCAATCAAAACTAGTTAAAAAAATATTGAATCAGTTAGAATCCATTGATGATTCTAATTCTGTCAAGATGATTCCGCTTGGTAAAGGATACAATATTGACATTTTAAAAAGCCCTGTAGATGATGCAGTGATATTAAATTATTTGGGAGTATACAAAAAAGATTTAGGGAAATTTTTAGGAATCAACGTAGACACTTACCAATCATTGATGAAGAGTGACCTTGAAAAAGCGATGATGTATCTACACAACAAATCAATTAAACCAATATTAAAAAACAAGAGCGAGCATTACTCGGCTCTTTTTTTTGACCCAAAAAGTGGATATCGAGTGGAATGGAAAATCAATATCCTTGATTTTGTTCCTTATTCAGTTAAAACAAATATCGCATATAACATTGTTAGAACTGGTATTACAAGCCCAGATATTGTTGCTGATGAGTTTCTTGGATTGCCAAAACAAAATACACCACAATCACAAGCGATTTATATCTCAAATGATTTATCGAAAATCGGAGAGAAGAACGCTACGGATGATTCGTTGAAGGGAGGTGAAAATAATGCCAAAACAGATGATGCGGACGTTTGATATTTCAGAATTGAAAACACGTAGTTTAGAAGAAGGTTCTAATTCCATCACATTAGGTGGTTATGCTGCCATGTTCAATTCTCGAACAACTTTGTGGGAAGGGTTTGACGAAATTATTGTACCCAATGCATTTTCAAAGACGTTATCAGAACAAGGGGATGTCCGTTGTTTATTTAATCACGATTGGTCTAAAGTTCTTGGTCGTACAAAGTCTGGAACGTTAAGACTATTTGAAGATGAACGTGGTTTGAAGTTTGAAGTAGATATTCCGAATAATTCATATGCCAATGACTTAGTTGAATCGATGGAACGTGGTGACATCAATCAATGTAGCTTTGGTTTTTTTATTACAAAAGAAGAACTTGATTGGGATTCTGACCCAGTATTGCGAACCATTTTAGAAGTTGAATTATATGAGGTTTCGATTGTATCGATTCCAGCTTATGACGATACAGAAGCGGCAGTAATGCGTGGGAAACAAGATAAAAATGCAATTGAAACACGATTAAAACTAATAAAAAAAATTAAGGGAGTTTTGCCAAATGAATAAAAAATTATTAGCACAAATGAAAGCTCGTAGCGAAAAACGACTAGGAGAATTACGTACTAAATTAGAAAAAAATGAAATTCGTGAAGATGACATTGCAGCAGTTGAAGAAGAAGTGACAACATTAGTAGAGGAAGTTCAAGCATTGGCAGATGAAATTGCTAATTTGGATGATACTACTGATGATAATGAAGACACGACTACCGAAGATAATACAACAGATGAAAACGATGATGCAACACGTGATGATGAAAATGATTCAGCTGAAAATCGTTCTGGAATGTTAACGCCTGAACAACGTAGTCGCATTAATGCAAACATTGCAGAAGGTTTAAATGCTCGTGGTCATCAAAGAGATGAAAATAAAAATAAACAAATACGTTCAGCGTTTGCAAAATTTGTTGTGGGTCAAATTGATGAAACAGAAGCTCGTTCACTTGGTATCGTAACTGGTAACGGTTCGGTAACTGTTCCAGAAATTATTGCTAGTGAAATCATTACCTATGCACAAGAAGAAAATTTATTACGAAAATACGGCACTGTTGTAAAAACTGCTGGGGATGTTAAGTATCCATTCCTAGTTAAAAAAGCAGAGGCAAACGTTAATAAAAAAGAACGTGGTGCTGAAATTAAAGAGACTGATATCGAATTTGATGAAGTTGCTCTTGATCCAGCTGAATTTGATGCATTGGCAACTGTTACAAAAAAATTATTAAAAATGACTGGCGCACCTATTGAAGATATCGTAATCGAAGAATTGAAAAAAGCTTACGTGCGTAAAGAAATTAACTACATGTTTAATGGTGATGATTCAGGAAATGAAAACCCAGGAGCATTAGCTAAAAAAGCAGTTGAATTTACACCGTCAATTGCAGTAGATTTAACAGCTGCAGATGCAGGACAAAAAATGTATGATGCATTGATTGAATTCAAAAACACACCAGTTACAGAAGTAATGAAAAAAGGTCGTTTTATCATTAATCGTGCTGCTTTAACTGTAATTGAAAAAATGAAAACAACCGATGGGTTCCCATTATTACGTCCTATGACACAAGCGGAAAGTGGTATTGGTGGAACATTAGTTGGTTATCCAGTTGAATTTACTGATGCAGCAGATAAAAAGGGCGAACCAGATACGCCAATCTTATACTTTGGTGATTTTTCAGCATTTAAAATTCAAGATGTCATTGGTGCTATGGAAATTCAAAAATTAATTGAGAAATTTAGCGGAACAAATAAAGTTGGTTTCCAAATCTACAATTTATTAGATGGTCAATTGATTTATTCACCGTTTGAACCAGCTGTTTACAAATATGAAATTAAAAAAGTAACGCCACCATCTGGCGGTGAATAATTATGGATAACTTAGTTAAGAAACTAAAATCCCATATTCAATTTGAAGAAGGCATGGATGATTCTATGCTTTCTTTTTATCTTGAACAAGGTCAAAAATATGTGCAAAAAGCAACTGGTAAACAAAGTGAATACTTGGTTATCATGTGTGCTGGTATTTTTTATGACTATCGAGTTGCAGAAAAAGAACTTGATGAAGCTTTAAATGCAATGACACCATTTTTTATTTTGGAGGTATACGATGCCGAAGAGACTGACGAATAAAAAGAAATGGAAAGCTGATTTATTAATTTTAAATGATGATGAAGTGGATGAAGATGACCGTCCAATTATTGCATATAAATTTAAGAGAGTAGTTTTTTATAACTCTTTGGGTATTACATCAACTGAAAAATATCAATCGAGACAAGATAAGCGTGAGGTTGTTAAACGAATCAAAATATCAATGGATCGTTCGATTACAGAAACGAGAAATAGAATTAAAATTTTAGACGTTGTTTATCAAATTACACGTATATTTTGGAATGAAGATGACCACGAAATGGAGTTGAGCTTGGCACATGTCGATTAATTTAAAAGAGTTGGTTTCTATTCTGAAAAAAACACCCTACAAAGTCTATCGGGATTATGCTCCTACAACTGCTGTTTATCCCTATATTGTTTATTCATTTATTGGTGAGTCAGAAAAAAGAGCCAGTAATCGAATATTTAGGTCATTACCGCTGTATCAAATTTCTTTATTTACCAGTGGAAAAGAAAATGATTTGAAACCAATACGTTCAATATTAAATGAATATTGTATCCCTTTTAGTCCGTTTGGTTCAATCCAAGGTGATGAAAATGATGCGACTATTACAAATTTTTATACAAATGTGAGGTGTGTTGAAAATGCCGACTAATCAGAATGGATTTGAGGAAATGTCTGGAAAACTTGGAGAATTAGCAAAGGTATCGAAAAAAGTAACTCTTGAATCTTTAGAAGAAGCTGCAAATTTTTATGTTTCCAAGTTACTTCCTGTAATTCCTAAATCATTGTTAAAGAAAAAACACATGATAGATCACATCAAGGTAACCCTTGAAAATGAACAAGTGACGGTCACTTTTGAAGGGACTGCTTTTTATTGGAGGTTTGCTGAAAATGGAACGAAACAACAAAAAGCACAACACTTTGCAGCGAGTACATGGGAACAAAATCAAAAACAAATTGAAAATATTATGACTGAAAAAATTATTAAGGAAATGGAAGGGTGATTATTGATGAGTAACAAAGTTCTTTATTTTGAGGGAATTGATGATATTTTAATTAATTTCATGACAACGCCTGATACACCGACAAGTGCGCCAGTTTATGATAAAGAAATTTATCGTTTGCCGATTGCTACTAAATTAGGTGTTAAAGGAAATGGTTCAGTTTTAGAAAAATGGGCATCAAGTAAATTATTTAGACGAGTTGGACGTCAAACTAAACATGAATTGTCATTAGATCACGTAGGTATGCCTATTGAAATATTAGATAAAATGAATGATTTAATCGCTACAAAAGGTGTTGTATTTAATACAAGTAAAGCTAAGGAACTTCCTTACTTTGCTTTTGGATTTGTTGGAAGAATTGAAGGTGGCGAGCGGATGGCTGTATGGTATCCAAAAGTTCAGTTGTCGAATACAGTTGATTCTGAATATACTACAGCCGAAGAGGAAACCGAAATTAAAGATGTAAGTGCAGCATTTGTGGCGGTTGGATTACTTTATAATGATGTTATTAATTCGGCTTTTGATTCAACACGTGAAAGTGCTAATCTAATCACACTAGAAAAATTTATTACAACTCCAATTTTTGAAGAAGCACAATTAGAAGAAGTGCCACCAACTGGGAAACTTAAGGAGGACAAGAAAAATGGCTAAATTATCTGATTACGGTATAAAATTAGATGATATTGATTCGAGTGAAAAAGTAAAAATTCGTGGTCAATTTTTCCCTGTAGATTTTCATATGGAATCTATGGAATATATTGCGGATGTGTATGATGATGATTATTCAAAATTTGAAAAAGATACAAACGATATGCTAAAACGTTTAGATGGCGAATTAACTTCAAGTAAATTAACTGCTAATGATCTAAAAATTATGCGTAGTTTAATATTCGCAATGCTGAAAACAGGTGGATTAGAAGAAGACTGTGAGACAGTTAGCAAATTGGTTGGAGTTGGTAATGATATGCTTGAAATATATTCAGTTTGTATGAAAATTTTCTCAAATAATAATTTCCAAGTTGGTGACCTAAAAAAATCCAAGAAGCCACAAGATTTTCAGAGAAGCAACAAAAAAAATCAAATCAAGAATCCCAAGAAGTAGGTACTCCTTGGGATTTTTATTTATATGTTGCAATAACCTTGTTAGGTTGGGATGTTGATTTTTTATTAAAATCAACTCCAAACTTGTGGCTTAAAAGTTATATCCATTGGCTAAATGCTAATACCGATTTTAATGACAAACAACCAGAAACAATGTCGATAAGTCAAAGTCCTTTTTGGTAAAAGTGAGGTGAGAAAATGGGAAAAAAAGAATCAGATGTAGTCCTTAATTTTAAGATGGACGGTCAAGTACAATATGCAACTACCCTAAAAGAAATCAACGGAGTAATGAACACTGCTGCCAAAGAGTATAAAACTCAAATTTCAGCAATGGGGCAAGATGCAAGCGAAACTGCTAAGTTAACTGCAGCTAAAAAGAAACTTGAAATACAACTCGAAGGTGCTGAAAAACGTACTGAAATGTTGCGGAAAGAATACGAGGAATCTGTAAAAGAAACTGGTGAATATTCAAAAGAATCTCAAAAACTTTATAAAGCTTTACTCGATAGTGAAACAGGAGAGAATAAGTTAAAAAGTGCTTTAGAGGACACGAACGAAGCCTTGAAAAAACAAGGTGATGTTTCTGTTTCAACAGCTGAAAAAATTAAAAAAATTGAAGAAGCTGGCGAAAAAGTAAAAGGTGTAGGTAAAGGGATGTCAGTGGCTCTAACTGCTCCTATATTAGCAATAGGAGCAGCCTCATTGTCTGCATTTAAAGAGTTAGATAATTCACTAGACAGTATAACTACAGCGACAGGTGCCAGAGGAGATCAATTAGATTCGTTACAAGAAAGTTTTAAAAATGTAGTTAACGTAATTCCTGCCGAGATGGAGGATATATCTACTGGAATTGGGGAAGTTAATACTCAATTTGGGTTAATGGGAGATGAACTAGAAGGAACTACTGAACGAATGCTTAAGTTTTCTGAAATTAATGAATCTGATGTATCTCAATCTACAATTAATGCAAAAAAATCTGTAGATTTGTTCAGATTATCGGTAAAAGACGTTCCAATGGTACTAGACGTTATGAGTAAAACAAGTCAAGATACTGGTGTAAGTGTGGATCAATTATTTGATGCTGTAAATAAAGGGGCACCTCAACTTAAAAATATGGGGTTAGGTTTTGCAGAATCAACTACATTAATTGGTCAAATGGAAAAAGCAGGTATTGATTCTGCTGGTGCTATTGGATATTTAGCTAAGGCTAATGTTAATTATGCTAAAGATGGTAAAACGATGCAGGATGGCTTGAATGGTACGATAGAATCTATTAGAAGTGCAACTAATGAACAGGATAAGTTAACTGTGGCTAGTGAAGTATTTGGAGCAAAAGCAGCGCCTAAAATGGTTGAAGCTATTGATAGTGGTGCATTAAGTATGGATGGATTAGGTAATTCAGCAGCTAATGCTGCTGGTACTGTGGACCAAACATTTACCGCTATTTTAGACCCTATCGACCAGGCAAAACTAGCTCAAAATCAAATGAAAGTAGGGATGGGAGAGTTAGGTGAACAGGTTCAAATAGCTCTTTTACCTACATTTGAAGCTGCGAGTAAGGCTATATCATCTTTGACTGAATGGTTTCGTGGATTATCTGATGAACAGAAACAAACAATTGTTAAAGTTGCTGGAATAATTGCAGCAGTGGGTCCTTTATTGGTAGTTTTAGGAACTGTTATGGGTAGTGTCACTAAAATTATTACAGGCGTTAAAATGCTTGGAACTGTTTTAGGATTCCTAACTAGTCCATTTGGTTTAATAGTAATTGCTATCGCTGCATTTATCGCTGGATTAGTTTGGGCGTATAATAATGTAGAATGGTTTAGAGATGGAGTTAATAGTGCATTTAGTTGGATTGGTGATTTTGCAAGTAAAATATTTACATCAATGATGGATTTAATTGGGAGCAAAATTGATGGAATAAAGCAATATTTTGGAGGTTTAATAGACTTTTTAACGGGTGTATTTACAGGTAATTGGTCTAAAGCTTGGGATGGAATTAAAGATATTTTTCAAGGCGTAATGAAGATGTTACCAAACGGAATGAAAGCTCCGATTAATGCGATGATTGGTATGATTAATGGTTTCATTGGTGGTCTTAGTAAAATAAAAATTCCAAAATGGGTACCTGGCATCGGTGGCAAAGGTTTTAGTATTCCGCAAATTCCAATGTTGGCAAGTGGTGGACACTTATTAAATGGTCAGGCGATTGTTGGTGAAGCGGGTCCTGAGTTATTGAGTAACCGAGGTGGTAAAACTACCGTAACACCTTTAAATGAGAATGAAAAGAAAAAAGGAATCACTGGAAAATTAGAAGGCGGAACAGTTGAACAACATATTCATATTGGGGCTGTAAATACGAACTCAATGAATGAAGTTGACCGCTTAAATCGAAATATCGCAAAGGCTTCTAAAAAATCAAGATTTGCTTTAGGAGGTGCTTAAATGTTAGGTCACTATACACCTTTTATTATCTGGAATGGATACAATTCATTAATTGATTTGCATGCGGTCATAGAGGACGAACTAGCCGAAATGATGGCAAATGAACGTGTTGAAGTCATAAAGTTGAGAGGTCGTAATGGATCGTTACATCAAAGCTTAGGAGACTATGATTCTTTTGATTATTCAATTGAAATGAGTATTCCCTATGAAAAAATTCATAGCTTTAAAAAAATCTTTAGAGGTTCTGGAAAATTAATTACTCATAATGATGTGGATAAATACAGACTTGCGCGAGTTGTCATGAGTAAACCAATTGAATTTGAAAATGAATGGGGAGTATTTTATAAATTTGAGGTTAATTTTGATTGTCAGCCTTTTAGATATAAGGTTGTTGAAAATACTTCCTTATTGAATAAAGGAGAAAATACTATTATAAATCCTGGTGATATCCCTTCTTATCCTTATTTTGAGTTTATGAGTAGTGGTGGTGATATCACGATTGAAATAGAAAATAATATTTTTACATTGTTAAATACGCAAGCTGGACTTATCACTTTGGATAGTGAAAAGGGTCTGGCTATTTTTGACGGTTCAATTGTGAAAACTCGTGGAACTTATAACGGATTAAAGTTAAATCCAGGAAAGAATTTAATTACGATTGATGGAAACATAAAAAGCGCAACGATAGTAAAAAGGAGTGCATGGTTGTGAATCATATTTATTTATATGAAGAAGTAGAAACGGATTTCAATCATAATGGGATCACTTTGATTGATTTTGAAGATGAACCAGTTATAAAACGTGTCATTAACAACGAATTCACCTTCAATGGTATATATTCATTAATTGGTCAAAATGCGAAGTACATTAAAAATGGTGGGATTATTAAGGCTTATTGCCCAGACCGTAGTTGGCAATTATTTAGAATATTGTTAGCAGAAAAAACACTGACAACCATAGAAATTTTTGCCTTTCATATCTGTTACGATGCAAAACGAAATTTTATTGAATCTTTTTTTGAAAGTAACGGAAGTGGTGCTAAAATCATGAGTGGTTTGGAGCAATCATTAGCGTTTGAACAACGTTTTAACTACTCTTCTGATATTATTACCAATCATCAGTTTACCGCTAAGGAAGGCAATCCTATTGACATTCTGATAGGTTCTAACAATGGAGGACAGAACTTAACTGGCGTAACTGGTGGCGAACTGGATATGGATAATTTCAATTTATCTTTAAAAAAACAACTTGGATCAGATCGTGGGTTTAGAGTTGATTTTGGAATCAATTTAGATTCAATTAAAGAAACTACAGACCACCAAAGTATCGTCAATAGTTTGTATCTTATTGGCGCAGTTCCAGAAGGTTCCGATTACGAAGGTGAACAAGACCCGATTGTATATAAGTATTTAGAAGTTGAAGGGACAACAAATAAAAATCGAATCATTGGAACGAGAACAAACTCAGATTGTAAGAACCTTGATGAACTGAAGAAGTGGGGACAAGATTTATTTGATAAAAGTAAAATTCACTTACCACGTATCACTCATGAGATTTCTATTATTGATTTAGCTAAAACAGAAGAATATAAAGAATTTAGTAATTTAGTAGAATTACAAATCGGTGATACAATTCATGTCTCAATTGATGGCTTTGATGATATTGAGGAACGAATGATTGAATATAATTTCTTTCCACGTTTGGCTCAATATAAGGACATGGTACTTGGCAATGATTTGGAAATGTACTCTAATACTGTCAATTCGCAAGTTAATGACGTTCTTAAAAATTTAAAAGAGACGTCCAATATTTTAACAGACAAAATTATCAATGCCACCAATCAAATCACTGGATCAGTTGGCGGATATGTAAGATTTAGACCGAAAAATAAACCTTCTGAAATCCTTATCATGG
The DNA here is from genome assembly GCF_900258435.1 of Carnobacterium divergens. Lineage (NCBI taxonomy): Bacteria > Bacillati > Bacillota > Bacilli > Lactobacillales > Carnobacteriaceae > Carnobacterium > Carnobacterium divergens. The sequence continues at coordinate 28,440 of NZ_LT984411.1, forward strand.
ATACTGAAAATGTTAATACTGCAAAAAATGTATGGCGTTGGAATCTAGGTGGATTAGGTCATTCTAAAAACGGTGTAAATGGTCCATATGAAGTTGCTATGACTGCAGACGGTCAAATTGTGGCTACAGTTGTCACTGCTGGAAGGTTTAACGCTGAAATGTTACGTGTTGGATTTAATGGTATTGGTGATACTTTAGAACTAGTAAACAATGCATTAGTAATAAAAAATGCTGGCACTCGAATTATGGAATTAACAAAGCAAGGGATGCAGTTTTGGAAAGGAAATACCTCACTTGGTCGAATGGGTACAAGTGGCTATCAATTTGATTGGGTTGCTGGTAGTGAAGCTTATACGGATAAATCAATCTTTATTAATCTTGAAGCTGCAGGAGAGATTATTCAAATTTCCCCAGCTCCTAATTTCGGGATGCAGTTTAGTAAGAATGGAAATATTGATTCAAAAGGCGACTGGTCACATGCTGGAAATATAGGAATTCAAGGTAATCTAATTGTTAACGGTAAACCAGTCATTCCTGGTACTGGTGGTGAAGTTCCTCCTGGGCTAACTACTGAACAGGAAAAGAATGCATGGTCAATTTGGACGTTCTTTAAACAACGTGGATGGACTGAACAATCAATTGCTGGGATGTTGGGTAACATGGAGACTGAAAGTGGTATCAGACCAGATATTGATGAAATAGGTGGAGGTACTGGTTATGGTCTTGTACAGTGGACCCCTAAATCTAAATTAGTCAATTGGGCGAATGCTAATGGCTTAGATTACAGAACACTTGATACTCAATGTAAGAGAATTCAATGGGAAGTTGAAAACAATCAACAATGGATTGCAATTTCACCGTATTACTATTCATTTAGAGAATTCACTCAAAAAACATCTATTAGTGAATGTGCATTGGCATTTATTAAGTGCTACGAGCGACCAGGAGACCCAAATCAACCGATTCGTGTAACACAAGCTCAACGTTGGTACGATAAGTTAAGAAGTAAATCACGATCAAAGAGATCAGCAAGAATTGGTTATGGATTGCCACTAGTTGATGGATTTTATATATCACAACATTACTCATTAGACCATGAAGCAATTGATTTAACCGATGAGTTAGGTGTTCCAGTGTTTTCGGTACAAGATGGCTATGTTCTTAAATCCGATTTTAAAGATGATTTAGGGGAGTATGTCGTTATTGCACATGAAGATGGTAACCAAACAACATACGCTCATTTAAACAAAAGATTTGTCAATAAAGGGGATAAAGTTGCTAGAGGTCAACAAATTGGAGAACTTGGAAATACTGGTAATTCTGATGGAGCGCATTTACATTTTTCTCTGAAAAATAAGGATGGTTTTAACCAGGACCCATCTGGATATCTCAATTTAAATGAATAAAGGAGGTAAAACATGACAACATATAAACTCAATTTAAGCACAACTGAACCGAATAATGACGTTGGGTTAATCAAAATACGCCAAGATGATACGATGACCCAACAGTTATCCGTAACGGTATACGAACATGACAAATTAGTTGATTTGACAGGCTATGATATTTATTTAAATAGTAAAATGCCGAACCAGTCAACTGTTAGGGATAAAGTGACTGATTTAATCAATCCTAAAAATGGTCATTTTTCTTATACTTTGATTGATAGCTTTTGGCAATGTCTAGGTGACATTTCACTATGGTTTAGCTTTGAAATTAATGGTACTCGTGATAGTACAGCAAACTTTGAGTATCGTGTGATTCAAGGTCATTGTAAAGAAGTAAATCAAGGAAATTATATTTGGGAGTTTGAAGAACTTAAACGTAAACTCGAAGAAATGGGACTAAATTTAGCCAATGACTACAAAGATTTCAAAGAACGACTAGACGTACTTCTAGAAATGTTCAAAGCCATGAACACATACAGCAAAGAAGAAATAGACCGTATGCTTATTAAACTGATAGCTGGCGAAAAAATAAGCGCTACGTTTACGATGGATTATAAAGATAAAGTAGTTGGGTCATTAGTTGAAAATCCTAATATAGCGTATCGTACGCCATATAGCGGTGTTGGATTAATAGATTTAATTGATCCAAATACATTAAAAGGTACGTTAGAATTAGACGCAGGACTGTATAAGAATATCAGTTATAAAGATGATGTCATTACAACAATTACAATAAATTCAGGTAATTACAGTAGTCAAATGTTATTTAAATATAACGTCTTAGAAGATTTTAAACGTAAACTTTCTAACTTTGATATTGATGTTAATAAGTTTAATGGGTATATACGTGCGATATCAATATCAACGCATACAAGAGGGAGAAACAGCGCAGGAAATAAAGCAAGTTTTAAGGTATTCGTAAACAGTGGTTGGACTGGGTCTGAAACAAACGTAACCGATAAAACAAAAGAACTTAAATATAATCAATTAAACGCAAGTATTGCTCAAAAATATATTCAAAATGACGGCTATGCATATGCGCTTGTTTATGCTGAACCTTCAGACGGAAAAACAGCTAGTGCGATTTATATTGACTATGCAAGTTTAGAATACACAGTCGAATTATCGCTAAGAGATATTTTTGCAACTAAAGAAGAATTGGATATCTTTAAAAAAGCTGTAGAAACACAAATGGAAGTAACCAAAAATGAAATTAAGAAAGATATTGATGACTTTAAAAAATACACTAATACTGAATTAGCAAAAAAACAAGATAAAATTACAGATAGCGGTTTGATAAAAGCCACATTAACAGGTGGAGCAATTAACAACAACGATGATCCAGTATACTATCGAAAAGTGAACAATCTAGTTATTATAAGTGGATATTTAAGAGTTCCAGAAGGTGGAGGGGCTGTAATTTGGACGCCACCACCAGGATATGCACCGAAATATCAATCGCTAGTTAGGGTAACTTTCTCAAATTCAGACACAACTCGGACTGCCATTGTACGTTTTTGGGGTGGGAAAATGTTATCAGTATATAATAATTCATCTGGTGATTATTGCTACATTGAAGCTATATATTACGTGGATTAGGAGGTCAAAATATGAAGGAAATCTATAAAGTTGAAAAAATAGGATTTTCAGAAACACAGCTAGTTGAAGATGATGTTTCATGTGAGAGACCGTGGACTGATATTCAACCGCCACAACCTTGTTGGAAACCCAAGTTCAGTTTCAGAACAAATCAATGGACGGAAACAGCAACAGAAGCAGAGATGAATCCGCCTTTTGAAAATGAACAAACAGAAAAAGACAGAGTGGAAAGTTTAGAAAATACGGTTTTAGAATTAGCAGATTTAATTCTTTCTGGTGGTGAGACAAATGTTGAATAATTTGATTGAACTCTATGCGGATCATGTGATTAGTGGAAAGCGTACGATTGAACAAGTACCATTGCCAATTAGAGAGAAAGTAAAGAAAATAGTTGAAGAAAACAAAGAAGCTGCTAAACAGTAGCTTCTTTTAATTTTATGAAAAGAGGGTCATCAAATGCAATTTATCAATCACTTACTAGAATTTATTTTTAAAGGAGGAAGTCCCGTTATGTCATTGTATTTAACAGCTTTACTATTAGATTTAGTCACTGGTTATATCAAAGCTCTAAAAGACCACAACTGGCGTTCAGCATTAAATATCGAAGGATTACTAATTAAGTTCGTAACCTTCTTTACAATTATTGCTGCTGGAATCATTGATGATCTAGCACCACTAATGAGTATTAGCATTCCAATTAATATCGCTTTTTGGTGGACGATTATTTTAACCATCTATGAGTTGGGAAGCATTTTAGAAAATATGGGTGAAATGGGTGTAAACATTGGATTCTTAAAAAAATATCTAGGAATCTTGCAAGATACTATTGAAAACAAGGAGGATGAAAAATAATGAGTAATGCAACTAATTTTTTAAATCAAATCAAACCAGGGTGTTTATCTTTATGGAAATTGTACGGTATTTTGCCAAGTGTTGCAGCAGCGCAAGCAGCGCTTGAAAGTGGATGGGGAAGTAGTTCACTAGCATCGAAATACAATAATCTATTCGGTATTAAAGGCGCCGGCGTTTCATTGCCAACCACAGAATATTACGATGGCAAAACGCCTATCGGCATTGTAGATAGCTTCCGAGTGTATCCGAACTGGAATACATCTATTTTAGACTACGGCGGTTTTTTGACTAACTATGGAAACAAACCTAATCGTTATGATGGAGCTTTGGGACTAAAAGACCCTAACGCACAAATTACAGCTATCTGGCGTGCTGGCTATGCCACAGACCCAAACTATGTAGGCAAAATCATGTCAACAATCAACGCAAACAGTTTGACTGCTTGGGATACAGAAGTATTAGGTGGAAGTCCAGCACCAGCACCACAGCCCACACCTCAACCATCAAATGGAACTTATACCGTCCAATCAGGCGATGCATTAAGTTTAATTGCTCAAAAGTTTGGAATGGCCACAAGTCAACTTGCTAGTATGAACAATATCAGTAATCCAAACTTGATTTATCCAGGACAAGTTTTGCAAGTATCTGGTAGTGGTAACTCAACAGGTGGATCATATACAGTTAAATCTGGTGATGTTTTAAGTATCATCGCTCAAAACTTAGGTGTCAGCACCCAACATCTTGTTAATTCAAATGGGATTAGCAATCCAAACTTAATCTATCCAGGTCAAGTTCTTAAATATTAAAAATAAGCCTTACTCTTAATCGAGTAGGGCTTATTTTTTTTGATTATGTATTTAATATACCGCCACATTATTTTGTATTTCCCTCACAAATATCCCCACAAACTAATACTTTTTAATACTTTTCTACACTTTATAAATAAAAAGCAAAAAGCCATCAAACCCTTTTATAATAAGGATTTGACGACTTTTGACATCACTCTACATGAGCTAATTCAATTAACGGTTGTAGAATT
>NZ_LT984411.1:33477-47195 GCF_900258435.1 Carnobacterium divergens
AAAAAATAGAAGATATAAAAAACGAAAGCTAAGTTGTTAATCCAACCTAGCTTTCGTTTTTATACCGCAACTTTTCGTAAAGATGTTCCATTGACCCCCTAAAGTAAACTTACATTCAGGATAATTTGAACAACCATAAAACGATTTTTTTAATACAATATTGTTGCCACACTTAGGACATTTTCCTACAATACTTTTTTCTGCTTCTTTTTCTTTCTGTTCCTGGTAATCAGAAAAATTTAGTTTTTCTATATCGTTAGGTACAGCTTCCAGTAAATGAACAATGAATTTTTTGATATTCGTAATAAAGTTCTCTTGATTGCCTTCTCTTTTACCGATTTTTTTTAAATACGTTTCCCATTTAGCCGTCATTTCAGCACTCGTTAAAAGGTGCTGACTTTCAACTGCCTGGCACAATAATTTTCCTTTTTCAGTTACAACAAGCTTATTCTTAATCACTTGGATATATTCTTTTTGTTTCAAGGCTTCAATAATGCTTGCTCTTGTCGCTTCTGTTCCAATCCCCTCAACTTCTTGTAAAATCTTGATTGCTTCTTCATCATCAACCGTTTTATTAGCGGTTTTCATAGCAGTTAATAATGTACCCTCTGTAAAAGCTTTTGGCGGTTGCGTTTCTTTTTCAACACTCTTAACACCAACTTCGGCACGTTCGCCAATGATAACGAGTGGTAACGTTTGAACGTCCTCTTTTTCTTCTTTGGTTTGTTGTTTGAAAAGAATTTTCCAACCTTCTTGTTTTGGTGTCTTGCCTATTGATTGAAACAGCAAATCAGCTACTTTCGTTTGTATCTTGGTTTCTTCATACAAGTAATCAGGTAAAAACATGGCAACGGTCGTTTTAACGACTAAAGCATAAATTTTTCGTTGTAAATCGTCCATTTTCGCTAATGCAGATTCGGTAGGTACTTGTTTTGTTGGGATAATGGCGTGGTGTTCCTGTACCTTACTACCGTCCACATAACGCTTTCTAGGCTCTGTTTGAACCATTTCAAGATCAAGTCCTAAAAAACCGCTATATTTGCCAAAATTCGCTTTTAAATAAGCAAATTCGTTCTCTGTAATAAATGGTGTATCTGTTCTTGGATAACTCAATAATTTTGCTTCATACAGTCCTTGCATAGCTTTTAAAGTTTGGCTCGCTGTCGCTTTATAAAGCTGATTGACTTTTGATTGCAAACTACTTAAAGAAAACAAACTTGGACTATTCGTTTTCTTCTCTTTGGTTTGAACATCAGCAATTATCCCCTCTTGATTGCCTATTTTAGCTTGTTTAGAAGAAACAAAAGCTAAAAGCTCCTCTTGGGTTTTAAAACGCTGTGTGGGGCTTAGAACGCCCTTAAATGACCCTTGGTTTACTTTTATACTAGCTTCCACCTCGAAAAAAGGTTCTTTTTTAAAATTCTCTATGGCTTCCTGGCGCTGAAAAATAAGGTATAAGGTGGGCGTTTGAACACGTCCTAGTGAAAATGTACCTTGTACGCCCTTCTGTTGTAAATTTAACGTATACAAAGGGCTTGCGTTCATGCCGATCAACCAATCGGCAATTTGGCGTGTTTGCGCTTCTTGATAAAAGGGATAGTAATTCATTCCAGGTTGCAAATTTTGAAAACCGCTTCGGATCACATCTTTTTCTAAGCTATTGATCCATAGTCTTTTAAATGTTTTATCTTTTGAAAAGGCATTTGCTTTATGGATAATCGACCAGGCGATATTTTCACCTTCTCTGTCGCTATCTGTTGCAACAATAATTGTATTTGCCTTTTTGAGAAGTTCTGCAACAATTTTAAACTGCTTTCCCTTATCTTTTGCAACTTCAAAATCGTATCGATCAGGAAAAATCGGCAAAGATTCAAGTTTCCAATTTTGCCACTTTTCGTCATAATGACCTGGTTCTGCTAATTCGACTAAATGCCCAAAACCAAAGGTGATAAACGTTTCATCTGTAAATAGTGGGTCTTTGATCTCAAAATAACCGTCTTTTTTGGTGCTTTGTTTTAAAGCACTTGCGTAGGCTAATGCCTGGCTTGGTTTTTCAGCTAAAATAACCGTACTCATTAACTATCCCTCTTTTCTTTGTTTTTTCTTTGATCTACTGTCACGTTATATCTTGTACGATACCTTCTAAACGTTCGGCGATTGATTCCAGTTTGTTCTTCCACTTCTTTATCGGAACAACCGTTCAAAAATAAATCAAAAGCATGTTTTAAACGTGGGTCATTTTTTTTAAATTTATGCTGACGACCTTTGAATTTTCCTTTTGACTTAGCTATTTCAATCCCTTGGGCTTGTCGTTCTTTAATACGTTTACGTTCAGATTCAGCCTGATACTTATATAATTCAATCACTAAATTATTAATCAAACGCCTTAAATTTTCATCTTCAATCCCATTCATTGAGGGTAAATTTAAGACTTCCAGGGTTGCCCCCTTAATTTGAATTTGATTCATCAATTCTGTTAATTCTTTATTATTTCGTCCTAATCGATCTAATTCAGTAACAATAACAATATCCCCTTCACGAATATAGTTAAGCATAGCTTGTAATTGTGGGCGTTCGACCGATTGACCGCTTAATTTGTCTGAAAAGACCTTAGAAACGCCCTGTAACGCTTGTAATTGCCGATCTAAGTTCTGTTCTTTGCTACTGACACGTGCATAACCAATTTTAGCCATTTTCAACCAACCTCTAAAATTCTCTCGGTTGCAATAACCAATCAGCTATATCTACTTTTTCAATTTCAAATTGCTTATCAGAAATTGTCTTTTCGTAAGCGATAAAATCTTGCGCATATTGTTGCTCATTAAAAATAGCCACCACTTCGTCATTTTCTGAAACTCGATAAATAAATTTTTTCATTTTACTCCTCCTATTATGCTCAACTTAAATGACCTATTCTCCAAGTCAATTATACTGCTAAAATCATATTAGGACAAATAAGTATACTCTATTGACCTATAAAAGATAGCAACTAAAAAAATCAAGTGTTCGCTACGCTCTCACTGCCCCTCGACGTTTTAGTAGCCTTTCCCTCACTTCGTTCAGTCCAAGCCAACTAAAAGTTTTCGGGCTACTCTCTCCTTCTCCCCCTAATAATTAATTAAAATCTTACTCTGTATATTTCTGCTAATCATTCACTAAACAGCACAGAAAAACAAACACGTATCATAGATATAAATGTAATGGCATAGTGCGGGTTTTATTTTTAGCCCGTATCAAGGCTAAATAAATCAATTTGTTCTGCTGTTTTTGGTCGCTCTGACAGCTGTTTCATCATACTTTGAATAAATGTACCTTCTAAACCAAAAGCTTCTGTGAGGGCTTGTATATAACTTTCTTTTTCTTCTTTTTTTACTTGTATAATGGATAGTAACAGCGTTTTAATGCTGGCAAGCTGAATTCCACCATTTCTTCCTGATTTAATCTTAAAGAAGATTTCTTGATTCGCTTTTAATACCTTCAATAGCTTATCTAGCGTACGTTCAGGAATGCCTAGCGCTTCTCTAATCTCTTTTTTGGTCGTCACTAAATAAGGCTTGTATACATCGCTTTTTTCGCTAATATAAGCCATTAAATCTTCTTTCCATTCTGACAAATGAACACGTTGACGTTCGCTTCTTTTTTTCTTGAATTTAAACCACCCTTGACGGACAAATAAATCTTTACTGGTTAAATCACTTGCTACCCATTCTTTGCAAAGCAAAGTGATATACTCTCGACTAGCAGCTTGATAGTTTTCCGAATAGGCACTCTTAACAAGTTTGATTACTTCTTTTTCTTCCAATGGTTGTTCCAAACGATTGTTAAACTCAAAAAGATTGTACTCGCACGTCTCAATGGAATAACCTGAACTGAAGTACGCTAAAGAAAGAGTAAACATCACGTTGTTCCGTCCTACTAAGCCCTTTTTCCCTTCAAACTTCGTTTCATGTAGTAAGAGTGTGAACCAAGGTTCATCTACTTGTCTTTTCCCTTCAGATCCGCTTAAAACAGTCAAGTTAGGACGAGAAACCCCGTTATTATCCGCTTGCTTGAAAGACCACTCTTGCCACGCTTTGAAAGAATAGCGGTAGCTTGGTTCAAAAAATTCGACATTGTCCGTTCTAGGCATGCGTGCAATTCCAAAATGATTACACGTCATATCGACTGGCAAAGCTTGCCCAAAATACTCTCGAAGATTTTGTGAGATATGTTTGGCTGCTTTGACAGAGCGAAACCCTGATTTTGAAGTCACATAGACTGGAGTTTCTAAAACAAAATATGCTTGATAACCTTTATCAGACTTAAGTATCAGTGTAGGCATAAAGCCTAGATCAATCGCGGTTGTTAATATATCGCTTGAATGGATTGTTTCTTTTGCCGTATGAATATCAAAATCAATAAAGAATGTATTGATTTGTCTCAAGTTGTTTTCAGAATGGCCTTTCGTGTACGATCGCTTTTCGTCCGCATACGTCCCATAGCGATACACGTTGGGTGTCCAGTGTGTGAATGCATCTTGGTTTTCTTGAATGGCTTCTTCAGAAGTTAAAACAACCCCACGACCATGCACCATGCGCTCTTTCGAACGGTACGCAAAAATAGCTCCTTTCTTCCCTGTTTCTTGGCTAGAAGCAAAGGGAAAATGGCTGTTTTTGTATTTGTATTGACGTATACCTGCATGTAAGATACACTCGGGTGCTTGTTTTGCGGTTTTCATTAAGACGCCTCCTTTCTATAAAAAAAGAGAACACAAGCCATCCATCCGTTGATGTGTCCTGTGTTCTCTCATTAGAAAGGGTTAAAAGTGTCTAATTATTCGACAAATACCAATTCATTATCTTGAGTTACTCGCCCAATTATGCTATTATCAATCTAGTATTTGAGGAAACGAGCGTCAACTCGCTTCACTCAAACCAATTAAATAAATTAAAGGTGGATACCCACCGCATAATTTTTATTTGAGACGAGAGTGAACACATACTTTGGATATGTGATTCAGAAAGATAAGCAGCTTCCAACTACTTATTTTTCCGTCTCTCTTTTTTTATTTAATTTTTCGATTTTTTCTAGTTATTACAGGTAGTATATGCTTCTCTTAATGAGAAAGCAAGCAAAAAAGTATTTTTATTGTCCGAACTTTAAAAGTTCTCATGCGGGATTTTAGCTTTCTTGATTCTCTTGTTTGTCTTGAGAATGTTTTGGGATAAACTCAATGGAAACATCTGCATCTAACTTGGCAGCAACCTCTTCCAGCCAAGTGATTGATCCCTTCACTTGCCCTCGTTCTACTCGTGAGTAATGTTCTTGCTTTACACCTAGTTCTTGTGCAAATTCACGTTGAGATTTTTTTCCTCGTTTCATTTTTAAAAATTCACGATACTCCATTACTCAGCCCTCACCTTCACCACTACAATTTCTTTATTAAACAAACCATAACAAAGAACTAAACAAGTTGCAAACGTTTTTCTTACCCAATCTAATTAGTTACTACCTTAATTGCTAATTAGTTACTACCTTAATTGGCAATTAATTACTACCTTAATCCCTAATTAGTTACTACCTTAATTAGTTACTACCTTAATTAGTTTGACTAATTAGTTACTACCTTAATTCCTAATTAGTTACTACCTTGAAAAAAGTAGTACTTAATTCAAATTGTGGTAAATCAGTCGATTTAGTTGATTGCTATTCTATAGGGAACAAAAAAATAGTTCCTAGTTATCTTTTAAAAACCTTATGTAATAGGTATTGTGAGCCCATCTATTCTGATGACTCTTTTTTTTTCAATTTGATACGTATCCACATACTCCTAGAATTAAGGTAGTAGTTAATTGATTTTTTATAATTAGTTACTACCTTAATTGCCGATTTTAGCCTGTTAGTTACTACCTTAATTTGTTACTACCTTAATTTTTTTGACTAGTTAGTTACTACCTTAATTGGCAATTAGTTACTACCTTAATTGCCAATTTTAGCCTATTAGTTACTACCTTAATTGCCGAAAACGGGTAATTAATTACTACCTTAATTCTAGCGTATTTAACAAATATATTGTGGTAGTAATTAATTAGATTTAATTGTGGTAGTATGTTATTATAGTTGTAACAATTACGAAGACTAGGGGGAACCTTATGGCAGCGAAAAAATATGTCATTGGCAATTTTAAAGGTGGCGTGGGGAAAAGTACCTGTGCACAGATGTTGGGATTTGAAGCAGCGACATTTAAAGAAAAAAAGACCTTGATTATTGACTTAGATATGCAAGGCAATACCTCTGATGTGATGAGTTTAACGCATATGAATTTTACCCTTGAAGAGGGGGGTGGCGACGGGGAGCCGATTGTTTTTGATAAAACGATTGCGGATGTTCTTATGGATACTTCAGGTTCTTATACAGATCCGACTGATGCTATCTATCAAGTTGTAAATAACTTGTATATTCTACCCGCTGATATGTCTTTTGAACTTTATGACGATTGGAGTAAATCGAAGTTTGAGGATTCTTTGGCTATTTTTCAACATATGCGGAGTCGCCTGGAGCCCTTATTTGATCAATTCGATTTAATTTATATCGATGTTCCACCATCTATCTCTGTTTATAGCAAATCCGCTATGTATATCGCTGATTGGGCAATCGTGGTGCTTCAGACACAAGTCAAATCAATGCGAAATGCCATGCAATATTTGGAATATATGGATTTCTTTACTACGCAATTTGACACCAGTTTATACGTGGCAGGCGTCATACCATTTATGCTGGAATCAAGTGATTCAGTGGATAAAGAAATGTATGAGCAAGCAAAAGAAATCTATAGGGAACACTTGATTAAAAATGTTGTCTTAAAAAATGCTCGCTTAAAACGCTATGATGGGTCTGGCATTACCACAGAAAAGACAGTTAAAGGTGACCTCAAGCAGTGGGATAAAAAAGCCCATGAATTATTTATTCGAATTTATGAAGAACTTGAAGAACATGAATCTTGGTTTGGAGAGTGATTGTAGATGGCAGATATAAAAGATTTGGGCATTTTTGGACGAAATAAAGGTCTGGAAAAAATGAAAAAAGATGCAGAGGAAAAGAAACGGTTGGCAGATACTACGGAAAAACCGGAATCAATCCCGGTAACAGAAGAAGCAACACAGGTTACTAAAAAATCCTCTGCTAAAGACGTTCAAAAAAAACGACCTTCTACTCTATCCCAAGGAAAGAAACGGTTAGTGGGTGCACCTGTTCGAAAGTTTGATCGCGTCTATGCAGTAAGAACACCCATCAAGCTTTCGCCATTGCTAAATGCTACGTCACGTATTCTGGTAGAAAAATATGCCACCAATTTTTCTCGTGATGAACTGTTACGTGAAGCACTTAATGAATACATCAAACAAAATCTCTCTCAAGAAGACAAAGTAGACTTATTTAATAGCGTACAATTTGAATTGAACTTATTCAGAAACGCGAAGAAAGAAAATCAAACAGTCCCTGATGTAGATGATAGGGGACAAACAATTCGGACAGTAGAGGAAATAGAAAAAGAAACCGAAGAAGAATTAATCCAAGGGTGGGGGATTCGAAAAAAATGAGGTGGCAAAAAAAGACACTACCTCGAGCTAATTTAGATACTGCCTTAAATATGATGTCACTAGTTGCCTGCTATTGTTGTAACAGAAACGACTGTTAAGCGAATTCAATGCGGTGGAGTGGGGGACACACCACCGCATTGAATACAAACAAACGGCCATTCTATTTAAAATAGAATGGCCGTTTGTTTGTATTTATTTTTGGGTTTAAAAAAAGAGCGTATGGGTGGCGACCCCTAAAAGTTAGAGTTTTTATTATGCAGCTGATTGGAACCTTTTTTCAGCTAGTTATGACCCAGCCTGCTTGATTACGCTTTGTGAGTGCGAACTGAAACTAAAGTGTGCCGGTAAATCCGTATTTAAAAGTACTCAGCGAGAGTATATAACTTTTCTATGAAAATAATTATTTGTGTAATAACTTAGCATAATAGAGTGTTGCTTTAACAGCACTATGCCAACCGTGCAGTCGTTCTTGACGTTCTTTAATACTCATATTAGGCTTAAACTGTTCGTTTGCAGATACTAAAGCAGCAAGTTCGTTTTGATTACGCCAATAACCAACTGCTAAACCAGCAAGGTAAGCAGCCCCTAATCCAGTGGTCTCTAAGCGTTCGGTACGCTCGACTGTTTTTCCGAGAATGTCTGCTTGAAACTGTACTAATAGATTATTTTGTGCAGCTCCACCATCAACGTAAAGGATATCTATTACGATATCAGTATCTAATTCCATTAATTCAATAATATCACTGACTTGATAGGCAAGGGATTCCAAAGTTGCTCGAATCAATTCTCGTCGACTTGTGAATTCATTGATTCCCAGAACAGATCCTCGTGCGCTTGAATCCCAATATGGAGCACCTATTCCTCGAAAGGAAGGGACAACGTAAACTCCGGAATTAGTTTCAGCTTCAAGTGCAAAAATTTCTGAATCCGCTATTGATTCAAATAAATTCAAGCCTTCTTTCAACCATTCAATTGCACTACCTGAAATAAGAGCAGATCCTTCAAGTGCATAAGTTATTTGATTGTCAATCGAATAACCAATTGTGGTGAGTAACCTGTGTTTAGACATTTTCGGTTCAGATCCGGTATTCATGACAATAAAAGTTCCTTGACCATAAGTGCTTTTTACTTGGCCAGGATGAAAGGCTAATTGACCGAATAACGCTGCTTGCTGATTTCCCGCAACGCCAGCAATTGGAATGTTCACTCCATCAAAAATATCTGAATCGGTCAGTCCATAAACATAAGAGCTTGGATAAGTTTCCGGCAACATATTTTTTGGAATATTAAATAGATTTAGTAAGTAATCATCCCATTCCAAGGTGTGAATATTAAATAACATCGTCCGTGATGCATTTGTGTGATCGGTGCAGTGTAATTTCCCATTTGTAAGTTTCCAAATAAGCCAACTATCAACTGTTCCAAAAGCTAATTCTCCACGTTCTGCTCTTTCTTGTGAACCTAATATATGATCGAGGATCCAGCGAATTTTACTAGCAGAGAAGTAGGGACTAAGCACTAATCCAGTTTTTTCATGTATGTAATTTTCAACGTCATCTTGTTTAAATTTGTTAATGATATCTAGTGATTGATTAGAGCTCCACACAATGGCATTGTAAATTGGTTGCCCAGTCTGTCGATCCCATACAATAGATGTTTCGCGTTGATTTGTAATTCCAAGCGCTTTAATTTGATGGAATGATATACAAGACCCCTCCATAACTTTATGAATCACAGTACAGACTGATTGCCAAATCACATTCGGATCTTGTTCCACCCAGCCAGATTGTGGAACAAGTTGTTCAAATTTTTGAGATGCAGTGCCAATATAATTTCCTTGGCGGTCAATAATAATTGCACGAGTTGTTGATGTTCCTTGATCAATAGCTAAAATATATTCTTGCATAACCAATCACTTCCTTCGTAAGCAGTGCATAGTCAATATTTTTCCTTAATATGTTGTAAGTTATATACATAAAAAAGTAATTTAAGGCTGAGTTCTATAGCCAATCACTTGGATAATTATTTTGTGATATATTTCACTATTAAGCTCGCAGCCTCCGAGAACCCAGCGATATAGCATTTCTGACAATCCATAAGCATAAAAGTCAACTGTTGTCTCAATAATAGCTTGGTTGTTATTAGAAATAACGTGTATTCGAAAATAGTCATTCACGACTTTTTTAACAATTTGCCTAATATAATACGCAAAATACTCCTTAAATGAATCGAACTTCATGTTTGAGAAAACCTTCTTATAGTAATTACTGTTTTCTTCAAGATAATTCAATAGATAGAGTAATCCTTCTTGCCACTTTTCCCAAACCGTAAGTGATTGAATTAATTTAGAGGTTTCATATGAAAAAATCCAAGTAATTAAATCGTACTTGTCATCAAAATGATCATAAAAAGTCTGACGGCGGAAATCTGTCTGGTCCATTATATCTGTAATTGATATTTTATCAATATCCTTTTCACGTGCGAGATATTTGAAGGAATAAGCAATGATTTCCTTCGTTGCGTTTTGTCGGTTCATGCTTTTTGACTCCTTCGAAAACGTATTAACTATCATATTATATTATTTTACATTATACATCATCCTTAAAACAATTGAATCGGACAAATGATGTTGTTTGTCTGTTGAGTTGATAGCGCTTACTTGTTAAGATGACTCTAGTTTCAAGGAAGGGAATCATCTGAATTAAGTAAAAAATAAGTAAAAAAAATTTTACAGAACTGAGGAATAAATATGACAAAAGAAAACTATGATTTTATGATGCCTAATGTGAATTTCTTTGGACCTGGGGTAGTTAAAAAGGTCGGAGAAAGAGCAAAAATGTTGAATATGAACAAAGTGTTAATTGTTACAGATAAATTTTTGAGAGAATTGGCTAATGGTCCCGTTAAGCAGGCAGAAGACTCTCTTAAAGCAGCCAATGTTGACTATGTGATTTTTGATGGTGTAGAACCAAATCCAAAAATCCGAAATGTTGAGGATGGAAAGAAACTATATCTTAAAAATCAATGTGATTCAATTATTACAATCGGTGGGGGGTCAGCTCATGACTGTGGAAAAGGAATCGGTATTGTCTTGTCAAATGGAGACGACCTAGCTGCATGTGCAGGGATTGAAACATTGGAATATCCTTTACCACCATTGATGGCTGTAAATACTACGGCTGGAACAGCTTCAGAAGTTACGCGACATGCTGTAATTACAAATGAAAAAACGCACCTAAAATTCGTTGTTGTCTCCTGGCGCAATGTTCCCCTGGTATCATTTAATGATCCAATGCTAATGCTAGATGTCCCGACAGCTTTGACAGCTGCAACAGGTATGGACGCACTGACGCACTGTGTGGAGTCTTATGTATCTGTGAATCGAAATCCTATTACTGATGCTCAAGCAATTCAAGGGATAAAATTAATTGCTAAGTATTTGAGACGTGCAGTAGCTAATGGACATGACATAGAAGCAAGAACAAATATGGCGTATGCTTCAATTTTGGCTGGAATGGCCTTTAATAATGCAGACTTAGGTTATGTTCATGCAATGGCTCATCAATTAGGTGGTCAGTATGATGCTCCTCATGGTGTTTGTTGTGCCGTTTTAATGCCGACTGTTGAAAGATGGAATATTATCAGTAATCCGCAACGGTTTGCTGATATTGCTCAATTCTTAGGTGAAAATATCGAGGGGTTAACAGTGATGGAAGCTGCTGAGAAAGCTATCCAAGCAATGGTTCGTATTTCCGAAGATGTCGGTATTCCAACGAACATTAAATCTCTGGGTGCATTACCTAAAGATTTTGATATGATGGCAGAAAATGCTTTGAAAGATGGGAATGCATTTTCTAATCCTAGGGTCGGTACAAAAGAGGATATTATTAAATTGTACCAACAAGCCTACGATGCGTAAAGGTTAACTTATTTCAGGTATCAGGCTTAAATAAATGTATGAAAGGAGGCTGTAATACAATCATCCTAGCCTCCTTTTATATTTATTTTTACCTATAATTTTATTCAGTATATTAAGTAATACGAGTTCAAAGACTTTCATTTTTGTTGTTTTTTTTAATCATTTTTACAAAAAAGGGAGTTATTAATCAAGTACGCATTCAAATAGAATCTATTTATGCTATGTCATTTCCAACAATTTTTTAAGAAGTATCAGATAAACGAAATAAGAATTAAAAGGAAAAGAGAGCAAATAATGAAAAAAATCATTAACAAAGTTGAAGATATTGTAATAGAAATGTGTGAAGGTATGGTTAAAGCACACCCAGAACAATTAAGTTTCAACAAAAAATATAAACTTATAACAAGAAAAGAGTTAAATAAAAATAAAGTAAGTTTGATTAGCGGTGGAGGTAGTGGCCATGAACCAGCTCATGGTGGATTTGTAGGTAAAGGTATGCTGGACGTTGCAGTTTGTGGAGATGTGTTTGCCTCTCCTTCAACGATACAGGTTTATAATGCAATTACAGAAACTGAATCAAATAAAGGAACACTTTTGATTATAAAGAACTACTCTGGAGACTGCATGAACTTTGATGGAGCTGCAGAAATGGCTGAAGATGATGATATAAAGGTTGAAAAGGTTTATGTAAACGATGATGTAGCAGTAAAAGACAGCCTTTATACCATTGGAAGAAGAGGTGTTGCAGGCACTGTATTTGTTCATAAAATAGCAGGTGCAGCTGCTGAAAAGGGACATGAACTTTTAAAAGTCAAAACTGCAGCAGAAAAAGCGATACAAAATGTAAGATCCATCGGATTTGCTTTTACCTCATGCACTGTTCCAGCAAAAGGATCACCTACATTCACCCTTGGTGACGATGAAATGGAATTTGGTGTAGGAATTCATGGGGAGCCTGGTATAGCGCGTGAAAAAATAGTATCAGCAGATGAACTTGCGGAAAAAATGCTTAATCGAATTATTGTAGATTTGCCTTATGAATCTGGCGACGACATAGCGCTGATGGTAAACGGATTTGGATCGACTCCATTACAAGAATTATATCTTTTAAATAATTCGGTTAACAAAATTTTGGAAAATAAGAATATAAATGTGTACAAAACTTTTGTGGGCAATTATATGACAGCAATTGATATGAGTGGCGCATCAATCTCCCTTATGAAATTAGATGAAGAGCTGAAAGAGTTATTGGATTATCCATCGGATGCTCCTGCTTTTAAGGTATAGATGCTTAGGTGAGATATTCGTGAGTGATAATTAAATAAAGATAGTTCAACTTCTTTGGAGGAATATATAGTGGAAAATTTATCAGTATCAAATGTAGTGAAAATTGTGGATTATATGAGCGATGTAATTATTGAAAATGAAGTTTATTTCTGTGAATTGGATTCGATTGCAGGAGATGGCGATTTCGGGATGTCTGTTGCTAAGGGATTCAAAGTATTAAAGAACGAATGGGAAGAGCTTCCTAAGGAAGATATTGGGGCATTTCTTAAAGCGTGTGGAATGATTATCACCGAGCACTGCGGAGGTGCTTCCGGTCCTATATGGGGTTCGGCTTTTAGAAGTGCAGCAAAATATGCAAAGGGTAAAACAGAATTAAATTTAAAAGAGATTGCAGAACTTTTCCAGTGTGCTGTGGAGGGAATACAGAAACGTGGAGGAGCCAAGCTTGGTGACAAGACGTTGCTTGATGCTTTAATTCCAGCAACTGAGTCCTTGAAACTGAGTGCTGAAAAGGGAGAGCCTTTCGTAGAGGCGGCTAGAAATAGTGCAGAAGAAGCTGTAAAGGGTGCTGAAAAAACAAAAGAAATGATAGCTTCTAAAGGTAGGGCCACTTATGTCGGTGAGCGAAGCATTAATTTTCCGGATGCTGGAGCTACTGCTATCGGGGTTATATTTAACGAAGTAATACAAAAATTTAAAGCAGAAGAAGCATAGTATATTTTTAGTAATCAATGCCATTGAATACATTTCAAATTTTATTGTATTCATTTAATAGGTTCTGTTGCAAAGTTTTAAATAAAGAATAAAATCCCTTACGGTATCTATGATTTAAGCTGTGATTCCCAATAATACCTTGATTTCAGTACAGACCGAAAACCCGAAGAGAGTGCCTTCTTTTCGGGTTTTCTTATATAATCCTCGGATGGCTTCCATGC
>NZ_LT984411.1:47295-51929 GCF_900258435.1 Carnobacterium divergens
TAAAGTCTAAAAAAAATAGAAATGCTGTTAAATCAGCGTTTCTATTTTTTAATAGTCGATTATACCGCAACTTTTCGTTAAGATGTTCCATTGACCCCTTATGTTGCTATTTTCGATTTGTATAGTATTTTTGGGATTTAATAAGAATGGAAACTATAGTCTATATATTATTGGTGGTATTCTTCTGATACTAGGTTTGTTGTTCAATTGGTATTGCTTTAATAGATTTGTAAGCAGAAAGGATAAATAATGAAAAAAATTTCGTTTGAAACCGTAACTTGGCTTCATTTTGAAATCATGCTATAATAAATGTGCGAAACGATAAGATTTGTTGTTGCACAACAACACAAAAGCCCAACCTATGTCGAGTAGGTTGGGCTTTTTTTGCACTAGTTGCGATGGCTAGCGTTGTGGGTTAGGTAGCAACTTGCTTTCAATCGTTGTCTTTGTCCTTCTCTTCTAACCAATGAGAAAATAGTTCAGTGACTATGCCAACAAGTACTGGCGCAACGATTAACGATAAGATTTGGTAAAACACAACAACACCCCCTTACGGGGCAAGTTGCCGTTAATTAGTATAGCATACTTAATATTCTAAACAGTTGATAAATTAAGATAAAATCACTTATCACAAATCATCTATCACAAATCACAAGTGATTAATCACTTGTTTATTAAGATATTAAAAGCTATAATTTAAATAAAGCGTGAATTTTATTACACAAAAAGAGGGGGGAGAAACTTGGAACTAGCATTTAGAGAAAGCTTAAAAAAGATGAGAGGTACCAAATCAAAAGAAAAATTCTCCCAAGAATTAGAAATGAGTAGATCAAATTATTCACGAATAGAATCAGGAAAATCAGATCCAACCATAAAAACACTAGAACAAATTGCAAAGTTAACTAACTCAACGCTAGTAGTGGATTTAATCCCAAATGAGCCAACAGAACCATAAAAAACTATCAAAACTGAATGAAAACTTATTGATTCAGTTAGATAAAAATCAAACATTATTAGATCAGCAACAAAGATTAAGTTTAAATGATATAAATAATATCAAAATGTTAGAGTCAGAATTAGAAGAAGAGAAAGAAGAAAAAGAAACTAAGTGGTATAATATATTTAAGAGGAAAAAATAGTTACATATTAAAAAATATGAGTTTGTCACAATAAGAATTAGTCAAGTCCACAATCTTGTGTAATTGACTCGATTTTTTGATAATTGATTTAGATAAAAAGTGACTTCGAGAAATTATAATAAAATTATTTAAAAGTAAATTAAAATTAAGGAGGATTAATAAATGAGTAATTTAAAATGGTTTTCTGGCGGAGATAATCGAAGCAAAAGAGCAGAAATAATTATTACTGAATTATTAGATGATTTAGAGACAGATTTAGGAAATGATTCCCTTCGAATGGTATTGCACACCTACCTTGGAAATCTGAAAAATGAAGGAACTTCAGTACCTTTAATTTTAAGTCGTATGAATTTAGAAATATCAAATGCAATAAAAAAAGACGGTGTATCTTTAAATGCAAAGCAATCAAAAAAATTAAAAGAATTGATGTCTATATCTAATATAAGATATGGTTATTAGTAATTTCGGTTGCGTCAAGAATTATGTGTAAATGGAAAAAATCATTCTGTCGGTTAAGTTAAAACATTGATTCTAATGTATCTTGTATTTCTTTAAAACCTTTATGAATCCGACACAAAAACTTCTGATTATAGTTATTGAATTGAGAAACTAAGAATCACTAGAGCATTTCCTAGTATTCATCTTTGATACATACAATCAAAAATTCTTAAATAGAAGCCATAAAGGCTTCCAACAAGTGACGGATACATTAGCTTCAATGTTTACTGAGTAACCCATTATTTTGCAGAAGGACGAGTTATTTACACAAAATTATTGACGCTCCCTATCTACTTTATTGGATCCATAACATGACTAAATTCTGAATACTTTTTAAAGCTTATCATTTGGTAAAACTGAATATAAGTTAATTATATAGACTGAAAATTTTGAATTTTCAGAATAGAATAACTTAAAAGTACTGACAAAATTTTTTAAAGGGGCAATATTAATGTTCTGAGATAATCAAATCTTACCGAAAATATCAAAAGTCCAATGTGACACAATCGGATTCTGTCACATTCGTTAAAATCGCTCCATCCTTAGAGGCTCTAAGAGAAGATCACTTTTCTTTTAGGGCCTTTTTTCTATAGCATGTTTAAATGTGACTTATTATCTGTTATAATCATATTAAGTAACATTTGAGAGGGGACTAAAAATGAAGAGCGTGGAACCGATTCGCGACAAAAAAAAGATCGATGCCATGAAGGCAATTTTGGCTTCCGGAAAATATGGGCAACGAAATTTGGTGCTTTTTTCGATCGGGATCAATACAGCGTATCGAATCTCCGATTTAAGACAGTTGAAATTAAGTGACGTGTTAGAAATTTCTCGTGGCCGAGTGATTGTCAAAGAACGTCTGGCCATGAAGGAACAAAAAACAGCCAAACACAATTCGGTCTTCATTTCAAACAAATTACGAAAAGTGATTCTCGATTATGTTCAATCCGAATTTCCTGAGCAGTTGCAAGCGCAAGAATTCAGCAACTATTTGTTTCCGAGTCGAAAAGGAGCAGATACGCCTTTGACACGACAAAGCCTTTGGCGGATCATTCATGAAGCAGGGACGGCGGTTGGATTAAAAGAAATTGGTCCCCATTCGATGCGCAAGACCTTCGGATATTTTTTGTACAAGCAAGGGACCAAAACAGAAATTATTCAGTCGCTGCTCAACCACTCTTCACAACGGGAGACCTTACGCTATATTGGGATCACCCAGGAAGACAAAGATACCGCAGTAAAGAGTTTGGATCTATGACAGAATAACGCCCTATATAATAGAAGGAAAAATTCAAGAGGTGAGAAAATGAACGAAGAAAAGCGACCTAACTTTCCGGATAAATACCACTTATCTCGCAAAGAATCGGTGTATTTATTGAAGAAAAACATTGTGGAACTGGTGTATAATGCGGGAAAATTTGAAGGATTGAATACAACGCTATTACAAACAGAAGAGATTATTAAGTATAATCGGGCCAATAACGTGGCTGTAGATGATGTCCTGACCGTCGTTAACTTAAAAAGAGGCTTTGAAATGCTTTTAAACGACGTACAGGAGCCCCTGTTAGAGACAAGTAAGCGGATTAATCGGATCGTTGCAGCGGAAGACGCCCTTTTTCCTGGCGAAATACGAACCGGTGGAGTAGAAGTATCGACCATTCAAGGAAGATATGTACCACCAATGTTAACTGAAGATGAGGTAAAGAATCAATATGACGAGATAATGAATCAAGAGATATCAGAGACGGAAAAAGCATTGCGACTGTTTCTATTCATTTCGAAGAATCAAATTTTTTGGGACGGTAATAAAAGAACTGCATTGTTAACTGCTAATAAGATCATGTTTAGCAAAGGGGTAGGATTGTTATCCATTCCCGAAACTGTATTTGCAAAATTTAATGAATTGTTATCTATGTATTACAATAGCAATCAATCTAGTGATGAATTAAAAATTTTATCATTTATGTATGACGAATGTATTTTTGGAATAATTTATAAATCCTAGATATAGAAGAGCGCTTTAATAATGGAACTACTAGATGTAAATATTACCGATAAAGGTTTGTATTATTTGCAAAAAATGAATTTATAACGTAGGCTAATTAAGCAACATGCATTAATCTAAGAAGAGTACTGGCACAGAAAACTTGGGGAAGTTTTTCTGGACTGCGCCGAGTACTCTTCATTTTTTATTTTAACATTATTCTTATTTAATAAACATTAAAATATGAAAAGTTACATTCGGCTAATATGATCTATCACTTTATCTTCTAAATAATTTTTAAGCAATTTACGGACTGTTAGAAGTTATTCAGTAGAAATCGTACTTAGAGGCAAAAATATACTATTTGCTATAGAGTTAACTTCAGGGGTTACTATAACAATAGTAAAGAGGAGCGACTTACCATGAATATAAAAAAAGCAGCTGAGATGTTTGATTTAAGTGTAGACACATTACGCTATTATGAACGTGTTGGTGTTATACCGCCGGTTCACCGTAATGAGAGTGGCTATCGGGTGTACACAACAAATGATCTGGTTCTGTTGCAAAGTTTTCTGATAAACTGATTTTAAGGTAAAATGAATGGAAAAGATAGCTTGGAGGAATCAAGATGGATCATTTTAAAGGCAAGCAATTTCAGAAAGATGTGATTATTGTCGCCGTAGGCTACTACCTTCGGTATAATCTTAGCTATCGTGACGTCCAAGAAATCCTATATGACCGTGGCATTAACGTTTCTCACACCACCATCTACCGCTGGGTACAGGAATATGGAAAACTACTTTACACTATTTGGAAAAAGAAAAATAAACAATCCTTCTATTCGTGGAAGATGGATGAGACCTATATTAAAATCAAAGGGAAATGGCACTATCTTTATCGAGCAATCGATGCAGGTGGTTTAACCTTGGATATTTGGTTACGTAAAAAACGGGACACACAAGCAGCCTATGCTTTTCTTAAGCGGTTAGTGAAGCAGTTTGATGAACCGAAGG
>NZ_LT984412.1:0-15712 GCF_900258435.1 Carnobacterium divergens
TGCTTTCCTTTAAAATGATTCATCGTCATTCCTCCTGCTATCTTTTTCTATTATTCTACCTTATTTGATAGTAGATTTAAAACTTTGCAACAGAACCACTAATGACTTCTTAGCTGTATTATTAAAATCTCCTTTAGTTTTCAATAATTTATCAGCATTATCAAGCGGTGGAACTGCTAAAGGGGTTAGTCAAAAATCATTAAAAGGACTATCTATAACTGTCCCATTGGATATTGACGAGCAACAAAAAATCGGTTCATTCTTTAAACAGTTAGACAATAGTATCGCTCTTCATCAGCGTAAGTTAGATTTGTTGAAAGAACAGAAAAAAGGCTTTTTACAAAAGATGTTTGTTTAGGGTCTATAATTAGATAATAGCCCCTTAGAAATGCAATAAAAACAGCCCCTATAATCCAAATTCTAGATTATAGGGGCTGTTTTCTTATTTTTTATCAATATAACCCGTCCAAGGAATATACAAAAAGAACTGAAGAAATGGAATGCTTTTCGGATTTTCAGTATCAACTGAAATAAAAGTCTTAATGGGTATACCGGCTTAAGGACATGAGAGGTTAGAAATCTTAGGTTTGATTTTCAAACTTTGCAACAGAACCGAAATATGAGTTCTCAATGTTTATAGTGGGGGTATGGAAAATCAATTTTGGAAGTGAAAAAGCTCATTTGAGTACACTCTAGTGGGCTTTTTTGTTTTTCTGATATAATAAGATTTGTAAAGGCTCATTAGAGTTTGCCAAAATAGGGAGTGTGATTTATGAGTAAAATTGGTTATGCACGAGTAAGTAGCAAAGAACAAAACCTAGATAGACAATTAGAAGCGTTACAGAGCGTTTCTAAGGTCTTTTCAGATAAAGCAAGCGGACAATCCACCGAACGTCCTCAATTACAAGCCATGCTGGACTATCTACGTGAGGGGGATATTGTCATTGTAACGGAGTTAGACCGTTTAGGGCGGAACAATAAAGACCTTACAGAGATTATGAATGCCATTCAACAAAAAGGAGCTACGCTGGAAGTCTTAAACTTGCCCTCAATGAATGGGATTGAAGACGAAAATTTGAGACGATTAATTAATAATTTAGTCGTTGAATTATACAAATATCAAGCGGAAAGCGAACGGAAAAGAATTAAGGAAAGGCAGGCACAAGGGATTGAGTTAGCAAAGAAAAAAGGACGATTTACTGGAAGAAAAAGTACCTTTCAAAAAGACGACCCTTTACTACAAAGAGCGTTTAATCTATATCAATCAAAAGAATATACTTTAAAAGAAATTGAACATCATACTAAAATTCCAGTCAGTACACTAAAACGATATTTAACAAAGTATGGTATTAAAAGAAAATAAAAAAATATCCCTAACCAAAAGGCTTGTCAACGGTTTGTGTTGGCAAGTCTTTTGGTTGGGCTTCGTTGGTCTGCTTGACGACAGAAGCAGTTCGCTTGTCAAAGCGAAAGTTCGTTTTTAAAGTGCTAAAGGATTTTCCAAACAAAGACCTAGAAAAACAAGTCAAAGAAGCTGAAACCGAAAATCAAAAGAAACAGCTAGAAGATAAATTGAATAGTGTAAAGAAAACCGTATCAGATACTCAAAAACAGTTGGACGGAAAGAATAAACAAATTTCTGACTTACACAAACAGCTTAACGACTTGAACAAAAACGACAAGTCACCAGACAAAGAAAAGCATGTTTCCGATAAGCAAAAAGAAATCGCCGCTGCCAACGAAGACAAGAACCAAATAAAAGTTCAAAAGGTAAGTGTGTGCTTCGCTCCCACTGCCCATCGACGTTTTAGTAGCCTTTCCCTCACTTCGTTCAGTCTAAGCCAACTAAAAGTTTTCGTGCTACTCTCTCCTTCACCCTAAAAAATAAATCGAGTTGTGTCTCTGTTTTCGGCCATTTTGATATCTTATTTAAGCTTTCTTGAATAAATGTACGCTCTAAACGAGGTCACTGGAACATCCGTTTCAAACCTTTCGTGTAAGAATGATGAAAAAGCTGCAATTAAAAGGGCTCAAAAATGAAGCACAGAAACTGAAAGTAAATTGGCGTTTCTTAACTAAAAACAGACGGAATATTAAAAAACTTGGTGTAGTTTCCGTGCACCTAAATTCCCACTTCTTACAGAAAGTTTAGACGAAGAATTTAGAAAAAACTACAAAATTTACTCAAATATAACGAAGGTATACGAAGTGCATTGATTTATACCCATACCAATGACAAAATAGAAGCTAAGAATACCCATATTAAACAATGAAACGTGTATCTTATGGATTTAAATCATTTGATAACATAAGCATTTTTTATTTGACTTCTAGCATTCTTTCTTCTTTTAACATAACTTTTTTCTTATTTATCTTCCAAATCTTGGATGGCCTCTTTTTTTTCTTCAAACCAAACTGCACCAACCAACTCTTGCCCAATTTCAAACGATAGCAATCCCCTGGTAGATCGGTAAAAGTGACTTGTCCGGTTTGATCTGTTTGTTTTTGATAGGCTTTTCCATTACGCCGCAGGGCCTTTTTCCCTTTTTTATCATAGAGTGCGATTGGTGTATGTTCTGCCACGCCTTCTAAGCAAACAGTGAAATCAAAACGCACTTTCCGCAGTCGGTAACGGGCGATCACATGATACAATTGATAAATAGCGGCTAAGATCAACAGGGCCGTCCCCGCCAAGATAGCGATTTGTTTCAACTTACGAAAACGATCACCTTTGACTTGTTTTTTCTCGGCAGCCGGTGTATATGGCACGCGTTTTCCTGTGACTAACAAACGGTGACTATTGATCATATAAGGGGTACAGGTCATGAGCGTCACCAAGTCTTGGCCTGGTTCGATCTTTAAAACCGAAGTCTGATCTGGCGTCACGACTTGGCTGTCGAACACTTCATAAGCCAAGGTTTCCCCTAAGACATTTAGCAGAAAAATATCACCGTTTTTAAGCTCCGGCAGATTGGTGAAGAGTTCCCGTTCTGGCAAGCCACGATGAGCCGAGATCACCGCATGGGTACTTGCGCCACCAACAGGAAAGGACGTGCCATCTAGGACCGTCGCACCTTGTTCCAATAAATCATCATTGGTCGTATCAAACAGCGGTAACTCAATGGCCAAATCAGGAATATTGATGGTCCCAATCAAATGCTTTTTGTAATAAGCAGCTGAAACCGTACCGCCATTCGGATTCGCAAACGGATCAGCACCCGGAGCTAACCCACTTTCGCTCAATTTACTATTTTCTTCCGCCAGTCGCTTGCGTTCGGCTTCAAATTCTTTCTGGCTTTCCTTCAAATAGCGATCGACGCGCACTTGATCGATCACATTATTCAACGCATCGACATAAAAGGGATAGAGCATGG
Organism: Carnobacterium divergens; assembly: GCF_900258435.1. NCBI lineage: Bacteria > Bacillati > Bacillota > Bacilli > Lactobacillales > Carnobacteriaceae > Carnobacterium > Carnobacterium divergens. The sequence continues at coordinate 3,375 of NZ_LT984412.1, forward strand.
TCAAGATGCCGACCAAAAAAATGAGGATGATCGCAATTTGCGAGCTCACTTGCCGATTTTTCTTCATTTTTTCGCTCCATTCTCCAGATAATAAGTAACTTTCTTACCGTGCTTTTTCTTCGTGACGCGGCTTAAAACAAACTGCCGATCTTTTAAACGGCGGACCTTGCCCTTAACTGGTTTTGTCGACCCATCGATCGCCTTGGCATAATAACGACCCCCTCTGATCTCAGGGAAAGACACCCATCCATCCACCTGGCTTACAGCAACTGGTTGGTTAGTGACATCTGTTGCCCAGCGTTTTTTACGCACTAAGGTAAAAGTCACGCCTGCTTTGGGTTGACCATTTTCCAATAAGTAAAAACAAAAGTCATAACTGTGTTTGCCACTTTGATAATAGACGAACTTGCGATACATCCAATAGAAAATCATGGCAAAGAAAAGCGGGATCAGTAGTAAATACAAGCGAAAACGCCGTTCGACCGCTTTTTTGGTACTGGTCACTTCCTCCGCCATTTCCTCCACATAAGGCACACGGTGTCCAGTGACTAATAAACGATGGGTATTGATGCCATAAGGTGTACAAGTCAATAAGGTCACCAAGTCCCGCCCCGGTTGGATGACCACTTTGTCGATATCCGACGGTAAAACGATCTGGATGTCATCGACCTCATAAGCCAATTTTTCCCCAGCAATGGTCAAATAAAAATCATCGCCAATCACCAACTTTTCTAAATCTGTAAAAAGTTTACGTTCCGTCAAGCCACTGTGGCCTGAGATCACCGAATGAGTACTATCGCCACCGATCGGATAAGACGTTCCTTGTAAAATCGTCGCGCCTTTTTCCAAAAGAGCAGCATTGGTTTCATCAAATAAAGGTAAGCTGACCGAAATTTTTGGAATATAGATAGCACCCACGGTATGCTCTTTATAGTAGGCTTTACCCGGATCTTTGGCATCATCGACCGCATTTTCAAACGGGTCTTCTACCAGTCCCATGCCAGGAATATTGGTCATGTTCTTACTTTCAGCTAACTCTTTATTTTTTTCGGCCATTTCTTGGTGCCTTTTTGCTTGTTCTTTGGTATTTGTTGCGTCCATCTCAGCCAAGTTTTTTTCCATCATTTTTTGGTCATAATAGGAATTCACCGCATTGGCCAAAAAGGGATAGCTGAAAATAATGGCACCGGTCGTAAATAAAATCGCCATTAGCAGTTTTAAAATCAAATTGATCCGTTCATTTTTTAGGCGCTGATCCATGCTTGCACCTCCTTCTCCCTATTTTAAAAGAAAGAAAAGGCAACTTCAAGAAATGAAGCTGCCTTTTCCTATTTTAAAACTATATCTTAGACTTCAGCTTGTGTTTTAGATTTCTTGAACCAAGCGTAAGCACCGATCATAAGAGCAGAACCGATAATTAAGAAGGCATAGATCCCGTTACCACCTGTTGATGGAAGCAGACCTTTAGGCGTGTTAAGAACAGACTTTAGTTCTTGACTGCCATATTGACCGTGTTCAACAGTGAAATCGACATCTTCATCAAGTAACACATATTTATCACTTGAAGTCGCTTTTTCTTCTAATCGATAGCCACCATTTTTCAAACCAATTACTTTCAACTCACCTTTGTCGTCAGAAACGATTTTCGTTGCTTTTGCTTCATCAGTCGTCCATTCTTTAAAGATATATTCACCTTTAGTGTTTTTAGCATCTTCAAATATTGCAAAGTTAGAGTCTTGTTTTACGACAAATTCCGCACCAGATAAGGTTGCACCAGATTGTGAATCTTTTTTGACGAATTTATAACCACCTGTACCAAATTGTGTTGGAGGTGTAATTTTATCTTGAAGGTTGTTACCAATTTTTACTTGGGCACTATTGTTTACTAAATCGTCAGGATTTACTTCAGCAGTTAATTTCATTTTGTAAGTAGCAATCAATTGACTACCAGCTAATTTTCCTACATTTTCATTTTGTTTCAAAGTAACAGTAAATCCGCCAGTTGCAGAATCTTCAGCTAAATCATAGTCAGTTCCAGCTACTAAACCAGTTGTTGCAAAAGAATCTTTTACATAAGCAAGTCCAGCAGTTGGCGTATCAGTTACAGAGTAAGTGACGCCATTTTTCAGAATGTCCGCAGGAATATTTAAAGTTAATTTATATTCGATTTCATCGCCAGTTGTAAGGTTATGATATAAAACTTTTCCATCAGCATCCTTAACTTCAGTGAACTTATCTAAATTGGCAACTTCTTTTTTATCAGTCTTGGTTTCGTTCTTTGGATAGACTTGAACGTTGGTATTGATTGTATCTGAATATTTGCCATCTTTAAACGTATAGATTGGCATTGCTAAAACGATTGGAGCGGCTTTTGTCGTTACGGAAACATTGCCTGGCGTGCTTGTTTCAACAAACATATAGACTTTATCTTTGTCCCCGTCTTTTAAAGCAAGTCCTTCAAAAGTTGTTTGACCATTGGCATCCGTTTTTTGTTCTGCTTTTGCCACAGTTGTGTAATTTGACGCATTATCAGCAATTTCTTTTTTTGCTTTTGCTTGTGAATTACCATTTGCAATCAGAGCAAGATAATCATCTGTTACATCATAGGCTGTAAAGCCGGCTCCTTCAAGTGGAGCTCCACCAAAGTCCATTTCTTCCCCAGTATTTTGCATGGAATCTTGTGCTGGAGCTTCGCCATCTTTCCAGATTCGTTTGTTGATCGTTACATTTGTCGTTGTTGCTTCAGCAGCATTTACTGTTTCCGCACCGAACATGCCGGTGAACAATGGCAACACAAGTAGTGCTGCAAAAAGTGTTTTCCACAATTTCTTCATATTCTAATTCCTCCTTGATTTTTGTAGAATATTCCAATAGACCTTAGTCTTTTGTACCTTTGATTAATTGTTTCGTACGGAATGTTTCCGCCATAAAATGATCGCCGTACCGATCAAAAGAATCCCCAATATACCTAAGAAGAATTTTGCTTCACCTGTTTGTGGCAAGCGTTTCTTCGGTTTACTTGGTTTTTTAGGTTTAGTTGGTGTCACTGGCTTTTCAACGATTGTTCCCACATTTTTAGGGTAAAGGTGAACGGTAGCTAATTCTTTGTTCGTATAGGTTTTACCGTCTGTGCTCATTTCATACACTGGTAAAGCCACTACTAAGGGTTCGGCCGCTTTTTCGACTTTTACCTTTTCAGGATCAGGCAATGCCGTTTCAACAATCAGGTAAACCGCATTTTTACCGCCACTGCTTTTAGGTAGTTGGGGAAATTTGATTGTGCCTTTTTCATCAGTCAGGCCTTGTCCTCTGATAATTTTTTGATAATCAGCAACATTTTCTTGAATCATTTGAATAGTTGTTGTTTCGTCAGAGCCTTTGACCAATTTATAATAATCCTCTGTAATGTTATAAATCGTAAAGCCGACCCCTTCGATTGGATCTTTAATATCTTGATCGGCCGCTCCCGTATTTTGAATAGCTGCATCAGGTGCTTGGTCCAACAATTGTTTGTGGATCACAATATCGATCGTCCCGTCATCCGCAAAGGCTTGTTGCCCCGTAAAGATCCCTACCAGCAAAGTTGAAAGAAGTATGGTGATTTTTATGAACAATGATTTATTCTTCATCTTAGTTCAACTCCTTTCGATTACGGTAGACATAAATGCCACCGACAAGAGCCGATAAACCAATCACTAGTAGTGCAAATTCCATTAAATGTCGAATGCCTTGTCCACCAGTAGATGGCAAAAGTCCTTTTTGTTGGTTAGCAACATTATATTTAATCACATTGCCATCAGTGGTAATAACATCTTTTTGTTCTTTCCCATCAATGGTGACTTTGCCGTCTTGATCAATGACGATCTTAATTGAATCTTTCAATCCAACATAGCCATCCGGTGCGACTGTTTCAATCAGTTCATATTCACCGGGTTTTAAACCAGTAAATTTAAAGACATTCGTATCAGAATCGAGTTCCTTAGAGTAATCTTTACCTACTAATTTAAACTTGGCACCTTTCAAATCTTTCCCGAGAATGTCTTTCTTAGTCACGATTAATTCAAAGTCTTTCAAAAGATTGACTACTTGATTATCTTTGATACCAGAAACAGTTAATTTACCATCTGCATCAGCAATCATAATTTCAATCGGATCTTGTGTCTCATAACCCAAGGGTGTCGTGGTTTCTTTGATAACATATTTACCAATCGGTAACTCTATGTCAAAAGTAACTTGACCATTGTCATCCGATGTCACTTCTTTACCGATAGCCGTTGTTCCGTCTGCTTTGTACAAAGTAAAGCCAGCACCTGCTAACGGCGTTTTACCATCATTCCCTACTTTCGTAAATGTAACAGAAGTTTTTAGCAACTTATTGGTGACTTGTAAAAGTTTCTTATCCGAATTTACATTGATAGATGTTGGAGAATAGCTAGCTTCTTCATACCCATTAACTCGTTCTTCGACTACTCGATACTCAAGCACATTTTTAGAGCTGTCATAAGCGGGTACATCAGAAAACTTCCCTTTCAGGCTATCTCCGGTTGCATTTGCTTTAATAGTTATTGTTTTCCCAGAAACATTGGCCCAATTTTCATTGCCACTCTTTTGTTGTAGTTGTAGGGTCACTTCTTTACGCGTTCCCCACTGATTATCCTCATCGTCCCAGATTTTTTCTGCTTCAATGTCAAATTTTTGTGGTGGCACTTTAACTGATGGAACCGCAAAGCCAAATTGATCTTTATATTGGTTGTCCGCTAAATAAGTCGGTCCATTTGCCGGATAGAACTTGTCATCTTGATACTCTTCTTTGAGAGAAACAGTATAAGTCACACGCAAGCCATCTCGCTGTGTATCATTTCCAGATAAAGTAAGATTGGATAAATTTACCGAATTGTTGCGTGTATCCACGGTAACACCATTTACATAATCTGGTTGAGTCCCTGTCGTTACATTCAACGACTTAGGTGAGCTTGTTTTTAATGTTAAAGCTTGCGTTTTAACTGAACTAGTATCTAACGCTACATACTTGCTCATCGGATCAAAAACATTAGCATTACGAATCAGAGCATTCACATCTTGAATTTTTTTCTTGATTTGATTCAATACATAATTTAAGTCAGTGTGACTTGTTGCTGAATATTTTCCTTGAGGTCCTAAAGCATCTAAGATATCATTAACATCTGTTACTCCAAAGCCAATGGCATAGCGATCAATTTCAGGATTTTGTTCGGTTCTTTTTTTTCCGTGAGAAATGGTATTACTTCGGACTGTACTAATATCTGGTCCAGTCTCTGATCCATTTCCAATATAAAGAGTAGTATTAGTTGCTTTAAAAGTCTCTACTCTACCATTATTGTCAGAAGAACGTGTCATCCCACTCTGACGAATTCCACTACTGCTACTAGTATAAGTAGTAGTTGGTCCCCAAGTTGGTAATCCATCTGTTAAAATAATCAATACTTTTTGGGCGTCTTTTCTTCCGTTATATTGGCTATTAGTTAAAAGTTCTAAGCCAGCATCTAATCCTAAGAAAGTTGGTGTTCCCCCACTTGGGCTTTCATTTAATAACGCATGATTCAAAAAGGCATCGGCGCTTGTAGTAAATCCAGTGTAGTTTCCTTGAGTGCCACCAAAATTTCCTACTTTTCCATAAGGAACATTGATTTTATAATTATAATAAGGAGAATAGGTTATTGTTTCTTGAACTGAACTAAAGCCTGCTATTCCAAGTTGGACACTTCCACCTGGATTATCATCTAATAGACCATGAGCAAATGTATTTAAGGCCGACTTTAAATTATTCCATCTATTATTAGTAGCCATACTCCCTGACTTATCAACGACAAAAGCAACGTCGACATTTTTACGTGCCTTCAAAGACCCCCCAATGATATCTAGTTGAATTTGAAATTGAGTGGGATTATCAGTAGGAATAACGATTTTCTTCAAATTAATATTTTGGTTATTCCCTACATCGTAAGCATGATAGCCATTATCAAAATTAAGATTACCTTCGAGGATATTTTGAATTTCTACATTACTATCTGAATCTCCTGCAGAACCATAATTATAGTTTTTAATCATGTCACTTGAATCTGATTTCGTATACTGATTCGTGTCATGAGACGGGTATTGTCCTCCATCAGGTGTATACTTAAAAGGATCATTATAAGCACTCACATCATAAGTAGAAGCTGCTGAAGAAAGATAATAGTTTTGTTGAGGCCCTACCATAGTCGAATCATCAGAAGTTTGTATTGTTCCTTCAGTTGCTTCACTGGCTTCTTCCGTTTGTGTCGTCGTTTCGGTCGCTTGGCTACTGATGATTTCTTCCGCTGTTGGCGGAGAAGCAGCACTTACTTCTGTCGTTTCTTCTGTAGCCACTGCTGGTAATTTCAACGCATGCGGACCTTCTACTGCACTAGTCAAAATATTCTTGTTAATAGTGACATCTTGTGTTCCATCCGATTTCGTTGCATCGGCTTGAATTTCAAGAGCTACCTTGGAGACATTTAGCACCGTTGTAAATGAAAGAGAACCCTGCGATTGTTTCGAAAAATCTTTTTCCGCAAACCATTGGTCATCATTAGTAGCAAAACTGGCATCTTCATTAAAAGCTATTGCTTTTCCATCAGCCGTCACTTTGAATTTCAGTGCTTGATCATTGCCATCACTTGCGACATCTTTTTCATACTGTAATTTCCAATTTAAAGAATTTCCATCTGATGAAACAGAGGAACTGACTTTTAAACCTGATTGATCTACGATTTTATCCGGCTGAGTTTCTATAGCCTGTGCGATACTCGAATAAGCAGTCAAGATTTGCGGGATAAAGCCCATCAAAATAGCAACCATCATAAACCAGAGCGATTTTTTCATCTTCATTTCTTCACTCCTCTAAAAAACATGATATCTATTCTTAAACAAAATTTAAATAGCACTACCTAAGATTTGATATTGCCATCTAAATTATAAACTATTTATAGCGATAATACTACTTGGACTATTATCAAATAATTAGACATAAAAAAGAAAAGCGTTAATAATTGTTTTTCTTTTTTTATATTGTGTCCATAAGGTTCTGTTGCAAAGTTTCAATACTGAGTACAAAAGTCCCATTCTGATACTTTGACTATGCTGGTATACATCAAAACTTTAATTTCAGTAGATACCGAAAAGCCGAAGAGCGTTCCATTTCTTCGGTTCTTTTTGTATATGCCTCTCAATGCTTCTATGCCCTTAATCGTAGTTGATGCAGTACGAAGACTTTGATAAAGTTTATTTCGACGTTTAACAGGTCTATGATCTTGCTCAATTAAGTTATTGAGATACTTGACTGTCCGGTGCTCAGTTTCGCTGTATAGACCCTGCTTTTGTAACTTCCTAAAAGCACTAGCAATTGATGGTGCTTTATCTGTCACGATAACTTTCGGTTCCCCAAACTGCTTGTATAGTCGTTTAAAGAAAGCATAAGCAGACTGAGTATTTCTCTTTCGTCTTAGCCAAATATCCAGTGTCATGCCTTCTGAGTCGATTGCACGATAGAGATAATGCCACTTCCCTTTAATTTTAATATAAGTTTCGTCCATTTTCCACGAATAAAAGGACTGTCTATTTTTCTTTTTCCAGATTTGATAGATCAGCTTACCATATTCTTGAACCCAACGGTAAATTGTTGTGTGAGAAACGTTAATGCCACGATCATATAATATCTCTTGAACATCACGATAACTCAAATTATAGCGAAGATAATACCCAACAGAGATAATAATCACGTCTTTTTGGAATTGTTTGCCCTTAAAATGATTCATCTGTTGTCCTCGCATTCTTTTTTATTACATTTTACAATAAATCAGGTGTTATGTGGAACTTTGCAACAGAACCAGTTCATCCATGAATTTAGAAAAAGAGGGACGATTTCGGAAGAAGAAAATCGTCTCTTTTTTTTTCTTCTTTTTGTATGACAAAAAGAAAGATCTTTTGCCCATTTTATTTTTATAAAATGGGTAGGTGGCGTTTGCTTAAAGCAAATCGACACAATCCAAAGGGGATAAAAGGGGAAAGTGAAACTTCCCCCTTTTCAAGCAACTTTGTAATACAAGAACGAAGTCATTTGTATTACAAAGTGATAGCTTGCCAGTATTTATGGATTTATATGGTCTATTTTGTTATAATGATTGTAACCGAATAGGGCGCAATGCTTATTACAAAATCAATGACAAAGGGCGATTGATGAATGAGCGCTTGGGCATTTTATCTTTGAGGAGGCTATTTATGGATCAGAAAGAAGTATCACAAAATCAAACAAAGTACATTCAATTTAGATTATCTGAAGAACAATACAATAAGCTGAAAATTTCAGGAGAAACATATGGACTCTCTCCGAATCTTTATGCGAAAAAATTAGCACAAAAATCTCATTTAAAAAAACCTTATCTCGAACATGACCAAGCGAAATCTTTATTATTAGAACTCTCAAAACAAGGAACCAATTTAAATCAAATCGCCAAGAAACTCAATCAATTCGATCGGATGGACAACCAAGATAAAGAGCTGATCGAGACTTTACGCTATACATACGGAGTACTTGCTCAAGCTCAAAAGGGGTATCAAGAGTTATGGCAACAATTGCAAAAATAAGCAATGGCGCAAGTGCAGCGAGCGCCCTTAATTATGCTTTAGGTCAAGACAGACCCATGCATGAAAAAACTGAACAGTGGCTACAAGACCATCAATTGGAACGTCCTGTGGAGCTGACAAATTGTCGGGCAGTTGCCGTGGGTGGAACCAACGGGATTGATCCCTTTATCGCCAAAGAACAATTTGATGTCATTCGACAACTTCATAACCAAACGAAAGAATCCAATCAAGTCTTGCGTATTACCCAATCTTTCGCCTTAGATGAACTGAATCCGAAAGTTCAAAAAGACTGGCAAAAAGCCAATGATTTAGGCGTTGAATTAGCAGAAAACCTTTATCCTAACCATCAAAGCGCTGTTTATACGCATTTAGACGGAAAAAATCACGTCTTACACAACCACATCATTGTCAATAAGGTCAATTTAGATACAGGAAAGAAATTAAGAGAACAAAAAGGAGAAAGCGTTCAACGAGCACGAGAAATGAATGATCGACTCGCTTCTCGAGAAAACTGGCACATTTTAGAGCCACCAAAAGAGCGCCAAACAGAGACAGAAAAAGAACTAATCGCCAAAAATGAGTATTCTTACATGGATGATTTGAGAGAAAGAATCAATAAATCGCTTCAAGATGTCTCTGTGAGCTCATATGAGACGTTTAAAGAGCGTTTATCCGATAATGGTGTAATTCTATCAGAAAGAGGCCAAACGTTCTCATACGCCTTTTTAGACGCCAATAACAAGCAAAGACGAGCACGAGAGGCCCGATTGGGTTCTGATTTTGGAAGGGAGACCATTTTACATGAGTTGGAAAACCGAGCAAGACAAAACGAATTTAGCGCTGTTGAACAACGAGAACCAGCGATTACTCCGCTTGAGCGAGACACTCAACAAAGAGAATCAGAAATTGTTAGCCTTGAACAAGCAATTGAACCAAGAAAATCAGAAGCTCTCAAGCGAGAATCAACAATTAATCGATTTATTGACACAATCAAACAGTTTGCAGGACGAGTACCAGAACTTACTCAACGCGTTACAAGAAAATTAAAGCAAACAAAAGAGAAAATCCTCGAGGATTTTGAACGTCGATTTTCAAAGGACATGAAAAATTACGAGCAAGAACAACAGCAAAACCTAGAAAAACAAACGCACAGAGACGTACAGTCCGAAAAGAAACCAACAAAAGATCATGATCGGGGGATGAGTCTATGAATAAAGATGAACAACTCGTTGTTCAAGTATTAAATGCTTATAAAAATGGCAAAATTGATTTCAGTCACGTTCCAGAACTAGAAACCTTAGTCCGTCAAGAGGTCAATAAAGAGTTTCGGGACTACCAAGAAAAAATAGAAGCTGTTGCGAATCAAAAAATGGAGTCTGCCATTCAAGAACAACTCCATCGTTTAGAGGCAGAAAACTTAAAAGCGGATATACTGAAAGAAATTCAAGTTGAAAAACAAGCATTACTCGCTTTGAAAAAAGAACTAAATGAACACCAAGAGCAGATAAAAGCAGATCGCAAACGTGAGATTGTCGAACGTTACGGTATTCTGATTGCGAACATTATCTGCCTGTTCTGTTTCTTAGTTGTCGGTATTCTCATCGGACGATGGATTTATAAAGGGATCTGGGATGGTTGGGGTTTGCATATTTTGTATGACACAGTGATGGAAATACAGCCTAAACATCCTTATGGGGCAGTCGTTCTTGGATTAGGTGGTTTTGGTTTAATCGGTGCTGGAATTTATGGCAGTTTTCGATTAATGTATACCGCTTCAACATGGTTTGATCAACGTCCAAAAATTTTCAAAAGAATCTTTCCGAAAAAATAGAGAGTGAGGGGATATTTTGGTTTTAGATAATAAATTAGGCTTAACAAATTCAGCAGAATTAGCCAAACAAGAAGAAATCTTAACGAAAAAAAGAGCCAAAGAATTGTTTGAGTCTGGCAAAATAGAGGATCTTGAAATTGGGACGTTTCAAGGCTTATCTGATATTCATCAGTTTTTATTCCAAGATATTTACGACTTTGCAGGAAAAATTCGAGAAGTGAATATTGCGAAAGGAAACTTTCAATTTGCGCCACGTATTTTTTTAGCGCAAACACTTGAATATATTGATAAATTACCTCAAGAAACATTTGATGAAATTATTGATAAGTACTCGGATATGAATGTAGCCCATCCTTTTAGAGAAGGCAATGGACGAGCCACTCGTATCTGGTTGGATTTAATTCTTAAAAATAAACTACACAAAATTGTCGATTGGAATCAAATTGATAAGGATGAATATTTAAATGCCATGATTCGTAGTACAGTCAGCACCAATGAATTAAAATATTTGATTCAAAAGGCTTTAACCGATGATTTAGGAAAAGAACAATTCTTTAAAGGAATTGATGCGAGTTATTATTACGAGGGCTATTACGAAATTAAAACAGAAGATCTATAAATACGATTTAAAGAAGCAGACTGCTCAATATAAAACTTGAGTAGTCTGTTTCTTTTTTTGGATGATTTTGACCTTTGATTTTAAATTTTTGAAAAAAATAAAAAAAGGCGAAGCCTATATTACATTTATCTTATATATTTTAATCTTTTCTTCTTTTGCGTCAAAAAAAAGTCAGTGGTTGCAAGAAGTTTCAGAATTTCATTCCCACAAAAAACTATGTATTCACCCACAAAAAACTATGTATTCACCCACAAAAAACTATGTATTCACCCACAAAAAACTATTGTATGTGGGGATAATGTGATATAATAAAAGCATAGAGAAAATTCACGACGAAATGACTTCTCTATGCTTAGCCAAAATTACTCATAAGGAGCAACTTCTCATGGAAATTATAGCAAAAAAATACCCTTATAACAATTACAAAGACAATGAAAGGACAGTGTGTTCTTTGAAAGAAATTGAGAAACGAAAAATTGTTGAACATAACGACCTCATCACAAGCGTGGCTAAAATGGATAAAGTCCCTTTAAAGATTTTTGAGTTAGCGGTATCGTTGATTGATACAGATAATCCACCAAAAAACAATACCATTTATCTTTCTAAAACCGAACTCTTTGCCTTTTTTAAAGTGGACGACAGCAATAAACACAGTCGTTTTAAAGAAGCCATAATGACTTTACATCAACAGTCTGTTTTTGAAATACGAGAAATGAACGTTCATAAAAATAAATTTGAGTATCGAGTTATCAGTCCTTTAGAAGAAACAACATGGAATGATTATAATGACATTATTTCTATGACCTTTACTAAGTCGATTATGCCCTATCTGATTGAGTTAAAAACTAAATTCACACAATATGCTTTGTCTGACCTTGTAGACTTAAACAGCAAGTACAGCATTATTCTTTATAAATGGTTATCCATGAACTATAACCAATACGAGCATTACAGTGTCAAAGGGGGGCGGAGAACAGAACAAGTGGAATCTTACCGCAATCCGTCTATTTCAATTAAAGAGTTAAGACTTATGACGGATACAGTTACAGACTATAAACGCTTCGACCATTTTGAAACTAGAGTTTTAAAAAATGCTATAGAAGAAATCAACACTCATACACATTTTAACGTGACCTATGAGAAAGTCAAAAAAGGGCGTTCGATTGATTCTATTGTCTTTCATATCACGAAGAAACCAGTCGCACGAAATGACTTCTACAAGCTGGAAGAACAAGACCCTATTTA
>NZ_LT984412.1:15812-17518 GCF_900258435.1 Carnobacterium divergens
TTGCTTTCCTTTAAAATGATTCATCGTCATTCCTCCTGCTATCTTTTTCTATTATTCTACCTTATTTGATAGTAGATTTAAAACTTTGCAACAGAACCCTATATTCGTTACAATGGTTATGGGAAGTTTTTCAAAAGATTAAGAAAAGCTTACGGGGGTTTTTGAAATCAAAAAGTAGTAGGGGACGATAAAATGAAACATACACACAAAATCATATTGGCTGTCACTTCTGTATGCACTGTTATTATTCTAGGTGTAAGTATCTTTTTTGTTACACAAGCAGTAACAAACAATAAATTAGAAAACACTAGTCAAACAACTCAACACTCAAGCAGCAGCTCAAAACCTGTTGAAGATAAACAAACGACGAAACAGCTTGATCAAGCAAAACAGCTTGCTGCAAGTTATCATTATGATGAAGCCATCGCCTTACTTGAAAAAGACGACGCCAAAGAAGCGCAACAATTGTTAGCAACTTTGAAAAAAGAAAAAGAATCCTTGGTAAAATGGGAAGACCCGACCAAAATCTCACACGTCTTCTTTCATAGTCTGATTGTTGATCCAGCTAAGGCTTTTCATACCCAGCAAGCACAAGGGTATAAAGATTATATGGTCACTATTTCCGAATTCAATAAAACCATTGATCAGTTATATAAAAATAACTATGTTCTTGTTAATCTAAATGGATTAGTCAAAAAAGGAACAGATGGAAAACTGACCTTTACAGGTGTTTCTCTTCCAGAAGGAAAGAAACCGTTAATTCTTTCGCAAGACGATGTCAGCTATTATGAATACATGGACAATTCAGGATTTCCAAGTAAGTTGATTGTCGATAAACAGAACCAAATCAAGAATATTTATATCGACAATAAGAAGGAAACTGTTGGTGACTATGATATGGTTCCATTGATCGATTCATTCATTAAAAAACATCCCGATTTTTCTTATCAAGGCGCCAAAGGAACATTAGCTTTAACAGGCTATAATGGTGTATTAGGTTACCGTACATCAAAATCAGAATATGGTGATAACGAAAAAACAAACAAAGAAATCGAAGCAGCCAAAAAAGTTGCTGATCAATTAAAGAAAGATGGTTGGAGTTTTGCTTCTCATACTTGGGGACACTTGAATATGACACAAGCTTCTTTAGCCGATATCCAACAAGATAATGAACGTTGGCAAAATGAAGTTGCACCTATTTTAGGCAAAACAAATATTTTGATCTACCCATTTGGCGCTGACATCAGCGATTGGCAACCTTATTCTGAAGCAAATCAAAAATTTGCTTACTTGAAACAACAAGGATTTGATATCTTCTGCAATGTCGATGCCTCAACTCCTGCATGGGGACAACTAGGAACTGACTACTACCGTAACGCCAGAATCAATATTGACGGTATCCGTTTCGAAGCTGACCTAAAAGGAGAAAATCCAATACTTGATCAATTTATCAACGTCAAAGAAGTGTATGACCAAAAAGATCGAGGATAGAGGTTGTGAAAGAAGCGTCCAGCTCCGAGCAAATAAGAACTAGATTTCTAAAATAGTTTCTCATATTTTGGAAATCTAGCGCTTATTGCTGAGGAGTTGCTTCTTGAACACCGTGGATAAGGTTATAACGAAGATAGTAGCCCACGGCTACAATAATCACATCCTGCTGAAATTGCTTTCCTTTAAAATGATTCATCGTCATTCCTCCTGCTATC
>NZ_LT984412.1:17618-20560 GCF_900258435.1 Carnobacterium divergens
TGCTTTCCTTTAAAATGATTCATCGTCATTCCTCCTGCTATCTTTTTCTATTATTCTACCTTATTTGATAGTAGATTTAAAACTTTGCAACAGAACCATAGTTTTCGTGCTGGTCGTCGCAGCTACACAATTTTCCAAGTTGGGAAAGCGACCTTGCTACGTGTGAGTGACGTCATGAAATTAAAAAAAACAGATGTCTTTAATCTTGATGGAACAGTCAAACAAACTGCATTTATTCATGATCAAAAAACTGGTAAGGGAAATACGTTATATTTAAAACCTGTCCAACAAGATTTAATGATTTATCATGCATGGCTCATCCAACAAAACATGAATTCAGAGTGGTTATTTCCTTCAACTTCTCGTCCTGATCGTCCTATTACCGAGAAACAGTTTTATAAGATTATGGCACGAGTTGGTGATCTTTTAGGAATTAACTATCTAGGAACGCATACCATGCGTAAAACAGGCGCTTATCAGGTCTATACCCAGTCAAACTATAATATTGGTTTAGTGATGCATTTATTAAACCATTCAAGTGAAGCCATGACCTTAACGTATCTTGGATTAGATCAAGCTAGTCGAGAAACGATGTTAGACCAAATTGATTTTGGGTAATGAATGTTTAGAACTTAGTAGTCGTCCAAAAACGACTACTTTTTTTGTTGAATCGTCCAAGGACGATTCGATGCTTTTGACTTGTAAGAACAGAATTGAATGAAGCCATACTGTTCGCATATTTTTAGTGGATGAACAAACAAAATACGAGAGATTTTTTGTTCGTTCATCCAAAAAGAGGGACGATTTCGGAAGAAGAAAATCGTCCCTCTTTTTCTTCTTTTTGTATGACAAAAAGAAAGATCTTTTGCCCATTTTATTTTTATAAAATGGGTAGGTGGCGTTTGCGTAAAGCAAATCGACACACTCCAAAGGGGATAAAAGGGGAAAGTGAAACTTCCCCCTTTTCAAGCCACATTGTAATACAAGAACGAAGTGCTTTGTATTACAATGTGATAGCTTGCAGTATTTATGGTTTTATATGGTCTATTTTGTTGTGAGGATTGTAACCGAATAGGGCGCAATGCTTATTACAAAATCAATGACAAAGGGCGATTGAGGAATGAGCGCTGAGGCATTTTATCTTTGAGGAAGTTCTTGATGGATCAGAAAAATATATCACAAATTGAAACAAAGACTCACTCATTTAAGAGATGCTACTATCATGAAATTTTGTTGTTGCGATAAGCAACTTCTGATACACGATTTTTAGCCATTACATCACTCGTTTTTAGAGTGATGTGTAAGTGCGCATTGCACATTGCACTCTTTTTTTACGAAACAAGCCGACCAGCGTTTGAAACTTTTTAGTTTTTCATCATTCTATTTTAAAACGTTCTAAAACTCGATTTAAGCGACTTTAATTCGAAACTGTCTATTTTGTTCAAAGGGAGCATTAAGAATGCTTAAACGAGCTTTTAAGTGGGTTTAAATTGATTTTGAATTGAATAGCTTGTTGTAAGTTGTAAAAAAACAAGTTAAACAAAGTATCGGTTTTCCATTTAAGGGTTGTTAGGGCTTGCCCTGACCGTCTGTAAGACGCTTGATTGCATGATATGAGTATTTAGCTAGTCAAACAGTTAAAACAGCTTATATGAGCAATTAGAGGGAATCCAATAAATTCCTAAAAGTGGTTTTGATCTTTTCTTTTAGCGAGTGAACGAAGTGAACGCTGCAAGTAAAATGTGAGCGTGGTTTTCGCTCACTCCTTTTTTTGATGACTTTGACCTTTGGTTTTAAATTTTTGAAAAAAATAAAAAATAGGCGAAGCCTATATTTATTTATCTTATATATTTTAATCTTTTATATCTTTTGCGTGGAAAAAAAGTCAGTGTTTTCAATGTAATTCGAGTTTATAGGTGTAGAAAAAACTGTGTATAGGTGTAGAAAAAACTGTGTATAGGTGTAGAAAAAACTGTGTATAGGTGTAGAAAACATTTGAAATACTACACTTGTTTTGATATAATAAAAACATGAAGAAAAAACTTTTTGCAGAGCATTTCTTCATGCTTAACCAAAATCACTCACAAAGGAGCAATTACTATGTCTATTATACCAAATAACAATGAATTAAACGAGAAAAAGGTGGTTTATCCCTTGAAAGAAATCGAAAAACGAAAAATCGTGGAGCATAACGACCTCATCACATCCGTTGCCAAAATGGATAAAGTTCCTTTAAAGATTTTTGAATTAGCCGTATCTTGTATTGATACGGACAATCCACCCAAAGACCATACGATTTTATTATCAAAGACTGAACTATTTGCTTTTTTTAAAGTATCTGACAACGACAAGCATAGTCGCTTTAAAGAAGCCATTGAAAAAATGCAAAAGCAAGCTTTTTTTCAGATTAAAGAAGTTAAGGGAAAAGGTTATAACATGAAAAGTATTGTTCCTATCCCTTTTGTAGAATGGAATAGCTACAATGACGAAGTAAAAATAGAATTTCATCGTGAAATTATGCCTTATTTGATTGAGCTGAAAGAAAAATTCACGCAATATGCTTTGTCTGACCTTGTAGACTTAAATAGTAAGTACAGCATTATTCTTTATAAATGGTTGTCTATGAATTATAACCAATACGAGCATTACAGCAATAAGGGAGGACGGCGAGCCGAACAAGTGGAAAGCTACCGCAATCCCTCAATATTGGTTAAAGAATTGAGGATAATGTCTGATACCGTCAATGAGTATAAAGACTTTAGAAATTTTGACAAATGGGTGCTAAAAAAACCAATAGAAGAAATTAACAAATATACCTCTTTTAATGTGTCTTATGACAAGATTAAAAAAGGGCGTTCGATTGATTCTATTGTCTTTCATATCACGAAGAAACCAGTCGCACGAAATGACTTCTACAAGCTGGAAGAACAAGACCCTATTTA
>NZ_LT984412.1:20660-24792 GCF_900258435.1 Carnobacterium divergens
AAAAAATAGAAGATATAAAAAACGAAAGCTAAGTTGTTAATCCAACCTAGCTTTCGTTTTTATACCGCAACTTTTCGTAAAGATGTTCCATTGACCCCTAATACTTTATAACGTTTTTATTTACATGAGCAAAGCGAGTTTTTCCAACACGTTTAATCTAAAATATTGGCAATTTATACCATGATTTTCATGGTATATAAGTGCGCCCTTAGGAAAATAATTTGAATATATTTCAGATTTTCAATCTGACTGCTCCTGTCATCGAGCAGACCGATGAGGAAAACAAAAAGAGGACTAAACAAAAAAAGTTTAGTCCTCTTTTTGTTTTGAATAGTTCTAGAACGTCATATTTTGCGTTTTAAGCGATTTTGACTAACCAGGCGGGGATTTTTACTTAGAAATTATTCAAAACGCCTGTAAAGTGCTTAAAATCGTTTCTAGGAACTTTTAGCGTTTATTTCATTCAGTTATCGGCATAATCGTTAAAACAGGCGTTATCGTAGCGTAAAAGCATGCCTACCATCCCAAATAATCCCTTCATC
Organism: Carnobacterium divergens; assembly: GCF_900258435.1. Classification (NCBI taxonomy): domain Bacteria; kingdom Bacillati; phylum Bacillota; class Bacilli; order Lactobacillales; family Carnobacteriaceae; genus Carnobacterium; species Carnobacterium divergens. The sequence continues at coordinate 21,203 of NZ_LT984412.1, forward strand.
TTTGGTTCTATTATATAAAAAAACATAAAAACAACCCCTATTACCTGTCCAATAGATAACGGGGGTTGTTTTAATAGCGTTGTATAGGGGTTATTATCTAATTATAGACCCTGAGCTAAGGAATGTACTGATGTTTTCTAGTATAGTCCCTAGTCTGGCATCCCAAACAACTTTTCGTTTATACCCTTATCATGTGACCATTTAATCAACATATCAATTGTCAGAGGATATATGGCTATCTTTGAATATTCTAACTCTCATACTGTGAAGGAAGCCGCTGAAGCTATTAAATTATTGAAAGGAACCAGCCTTTTAATAAGTCAACAAAGAAATTCTGCTTTAAATCATATTGGGGTATCACAAATACTTTACAAATATGTTTTGCGTCGCAGCAAAAACCAGCAAATTAGGCTTAGTATAACAGAGATAATCAGCACAGCAAAAACACCATAAGAAGATTTTTCAAACGGGCCATCGACATTGACTCCCCAAAAACCAAAAATGATTGCTGGAATAGTTAAAACGATTGATATCTCTGTTAGAGTTTTCATAATCATGTTTAGCTGATACGAAATCATATTGTTTATCATATTTTCCAAATGATCCAAATATTGACTGTAACCTAAAATAATTCTATCCATTGTGTCGCTTGTATTGTATATCTCATCAATTATTTTTTGGGTGGTAAAATCAATATCATTAATAGTTGTAAAATTTTTTTTAATGAAATCCAGCGCTTTGTGATTAGCGCCATAGGTTGTTGACAAAGCTATCATGTATTTTTGAAGAGTCAATAAATCACCAAACGTTGGTCTGAGTGAACCGGACGTTGATATTTCTGAGTCTAAATCATCAATTTTTTCCTTGACTCCACGAAGGTCGTCAAGCATCACATGGAAATCTTTTTGCATGATCTTTAAAAGTACTTCCTGCATGAAATTATCGACATCATGTAAAACCATATTGGATAAGAGTTCGGGAATGAATTTTAATTTTTGTTTTGTAAAAATTATCAACTTATTTTTAAATACCAAGAAAACAACAGATGTCGTCAGATTATCTAGATGCCCACCTTCATGTATCTCGGGAAACAAAAAACTTACGAGCAAACTTTTTTCATCGTTCTGATCTATCATCGTGTCATATGCAACTCGATCATCAAACGTTAGTATATTGTCTATGTTAAAGTCAGATTTATGTTCAAAAGATTCGATATATTCTCGTTCGTCACCATACACATAAACAACAGACGAATTTTTGATATTTGATTCTGACGAAACTAATAATGTATTTTTTGTTAAAGAATAAGTTTTCAGCATTGTAATCCTCCTGCTTTATATTTTTCTCAAAAATAAATGCGTAATTGTTGTGGAATAAATACGTTATCAGTTTTAAAAACATTTTGTCTTATGTATGATAACCTGCTAAAAATTTTATCTCGCACATTATCTAGACAATCTCGTCTCCAGCTTCTAATGTATTATCTAATTTATAATTTTAGACCCTAAACGAACATCTTTTGTAAAAAGCCTTTTTTCTGTTCTTTCAACAAATCTAACTTACGTTGATGAAGAGTGATAGTGTCGTCTATTTTAGTAAAAAATAAATCTATTTGATTTTGCTCAGAAATTGAAGGAGTTAAAACAGTCAAAGAATTTAAAATTTCTTGGCTAACATTAAATCGAGTACTGCCACCAGCTCTTCGTTTAATTTCTTTTCTATTAGCATAATTTAGAGTTAATTCAATAAAATACGCATTATAAGAACTGATTCGTTTTCCTCTAATAGCAAAACCACTATACAAAGCGTAGCGAGCTTCTTTATAAGCTTTTGCCCATCCAACTTCTTCAACAATCTCTGAAGAACGAACAAATATTAAATCACCGTTTTCAACTTTGTTTTTATCTTCGATTTTTTTATCAACGGATACAGAATTTAATATATTGTCATACTTTATAGGTAAAGGATTTAGTATATCCATGACACTAATCATTTTAGTTCCTTTTCCATAATTTTCTTTAGGAGCATTAATTCCATTTGAAAAAGTCATTAAATCGGACAACTTACGCTGTTCCCAATCGTCAACAAACCCCGCAAATCGCAATTCAGGAACTTTGGCACCATTTTTAGGGAACATTTTTTGCAAGTAGCCTTTTTTCTGTTCTTTCAACAAATCTAACTTACGCTGATGAAGTGCGATAGTTTTGTCGAGTTGTTTGAAGAATGAACCTATTTTTTGTTGTTCTTCATAACAGGGAACAGAAGCACCCACACTATTAATTACAGTTTTCGATAAACTAGGTACACCAGTAGATTCATCAAATTTTTTCCAATTTATTTTTTTAAAAATAGATAGTGAAAATTGAAGGTCAATATTTTGTTTAGGAACAGCGTAAAACAAGGTATCGACAGTCCAAAAAGGCGCTTTTAATAAATAAGGCTTATCAATTGTCCCTTTCCTTCCAATCCCAATGGCATCTATATCTGATAGCGCTCTATCTACACTTAGCATATATCCACCAGTTCCATAGACAGGTATTGGTCCCGAATTCAGATGTTTGTAGTCTTTTCCAGACTTAACATCAATAAAATCAGCAAACTTACGCTCTTCCCAATCATCCGTAAATCCTTTAAATCGCAATTCTGGAACTTTCTTTTTAACTGAATCATCTATTTTCGCCATAGTCCCCACCATTTTCTTGGTTTTTCTTGTTCTTCTATCCTTTTTTGAACTTTGATTTGTTCCTGCAAATTTTCCAACTTCTCTTTAAGAGCGTTCACTTCATCTTTATATTGATTGTCTAAGTGTTTGAATTCTGTTTCCTGTGACGGCACATTAAGGGCTTTTAGACTGTCGTTTTCTGCCTTGTATTCTTCCAGTAGCTTTTTATCTTGCAAAGCTAATCGCTGTTGCTGGTCTAACAAATTTTGCATTTGTGAGATTTGAGTGTCTTTATTTTCTAGTTGCTTATCTTTAACAGATAATTGCTGTTCCTTTTTATCTAATTGTTCTTCTAAAAAACATATTAATTTAGTCTGTGCAGTATCATTTTGCAGTGTTTTTGCAGTCTGTGCAGTATCATTTTGCAGTGTTTTTTTTAGTAAAGAGTACCCTGCGTTATTAATTACTAAGGTATTATTACCTTTAATTTTTATTGTTTGAACAAACTTTTCTCTAAAATCTTTATCTATTTTATTTCTTATCGTCTGTTTTGATACGCCTAACTCGTCCGCAAGTTCTTTTATGGTTTTTAAATTCTCACTCATGATAAGTCCTGCCTTTTAACCGTTGGTAGGTATTGTTCAATTGCTTTTTTGAGGTACTTGGCTATATTGCGTTTTGAATAGGCTTCTTGTTTAGATCTCACATAAGAGAGGTGGTCTTTGACCCCATTCAACCCTCGTAAGGCTTTCAGCTCGTCATAGAGAGGGTACACGTACGCCTGCAATCCTGCCATAAGTGACGTATCGGTCATTTCATAAGGACTTAATAGCATATTATCCAACAAAAGTTTCGTGTATTTACTTTTTAATGCTTTCCCTGCTAAAAGTTCTTCTGCTTGTTCTTTATTTGCTTTATCCTGCAAATA
>NZ_LT984412.1:24892-30612 GCF_900258435.1 Carnobacterium divergens
CGGTCTGTACTGAAATCAAGGTATTATTGGGAATCCCAGCTTAAATCATAGATACCGTAAGGGATTTTATTCTTTATTTAAAACTTTGCAACAGAACCATTAATTTGAAGGTGTGCAATCATTCTTTAGACTGCCCTTAGCAATCGAAGTCCATTCAAAATAACAACCAATGTACTTCCTTCATGAATAATGACACTGATGGCAATATCCGTTAAGCCCAAGAAACTAACGACAATTAAAAAAGCAACAACGGCCATTGAAAAAATAATATTCTGCCAAATAACACGGTTCATTTTCGAAGAAATATTATGAGATTGTACCAATTTTGATAAATTGTTTTGCATTAAAACTAAATCAGATACCTCTACTGCCACATCAGTCCCATCTCCCATAGCGATTCCCACATCTGCATTAACAAGAGCAGGAGCATCATTTACACCGTCTCCAACCATGGCGGTCACACCGTATTTTTCTTTTTGTTCGTCTATTATTCTGGATTTGTCTTCCGGCATGACATTTGCAATCACTTCATCTATTCCCAATTGTTTAGCAACCGCTTTTCCCGTCATTTCTGAGTCACCAGTAATTAATGTGGTGTGTATACCTTGTTTTCTGAAATACTCAATGGTTGCTTTTGCATGTTCACTTGGAATGTCCATGAGGGCAATAAGGCCTAGAACCTCTTCATCTACTGCTACGTACACGACTGTCTTACCTTCTGAAGCCCATTCATTATTTAAACGACTATACTCATCTGAAACATCATCAAACGAAGTCGGTTTTCCTATACGATAATTTCTCCCTTTGTAATCTCCTGTCAATCCTTTACCAATCTGGTTTTCTACATCAATAGTTAGTTTGTTTTTTTGCTCAAACTTTCTTAGAATAGCATCTGCTAAAGGGTGATTGGATTCTTTTTCAAGAGCTACTACGATATCAATCATGTTTTCTTCGTTCACGGAATCAGCAAAATAATAATTGGTTACTTCAGGTTTTCCTTTGGTCAAGGTGCCCGTCTTATCAAATGCAATTGCTTTAATATCGGCTAATTGAGACAGGTAAGAACTACCTTTTGAAAGGACTCCTTTTTTGGCTAAATTAGAAGTCGTCGATAGCGTTGCCGAGACAGTAGCTGCTGCTAAAGCACACGGTGAAGCTGCAACTAAAAGGACTAATCCTCTATAGACACTTTGTGACCATGTCCAATCAAGTAGAAAAGGTGCCAATAACATGAATAACGGAATGGCAATTAAAACAACTGTGACGTATTTGGGTTCAAATTTTTGGATAATACTCGCAGCTTTTGTTTGGCTATCTTGGTTCTGGTTCACTAATTGTAAAATTTTTGAAAATACTGTATCTTCGTTTTCTTTGGTGACTTTCATCGTGAAGCTACCTGTTCCATTAATTGTACTCCCGAAGACGCCATCTCCTTTGTATTTCTCTTTCGGGATACTTTCTCCATTAATAGACGACTCATCAATGGATGTAGATCCAGACAAAATGACGCCATCAATAGGTACTTGATCGCCATTCAAAACTTGAAGTTGATCTCCCACTTTTAATTCACTGACATCTACATTTTTTGTACTGCCATCAGGTAGGATTAACCGGGCAGTCGTTGGATTCATTTCGAGTAATTTCGTTATTTCTCGTTTGCTTCTTCCTTCTGCATAATCTTCCAAAAAATGTGCTCCAGAAAAAATAAGAATCAATAATGTTCCTTCCCAAAAATTCCCCATTAAAGAAGCTCCGATTGCCGCTAATCCCATTAAAATATGAGAATTAGGCATGAACTTTTTTTGGTTTTTTGAGTTCTCAATTGTTTCTCCAAGGCCTTCAAGAACAATGACATGATACCCAGCGCTGATTGTAGCGATTGAGAACAAAACATTTTGTAGCAACTGATAATCTTCATTCAAAAATAGAGCAATCACTGCTAATGCTAAACCAACAAAGTACAAAACGACTGGCATTTTCCCATGATCATGATCGTGACCGTGGTTGTGATTATGCTTTTCTTGAGACTGTTGTTTTTGGACAGTTTCCATTTCTATTGCCTCCCTATATAATTTATAAGTCCTTTGTTTTCCATCATTTACTTCTTGAATCACAAAAATTTCCGCTATTTCTGGATCCTTTCGTCTATTCCAAAAGTAAATCGTAATGAATCTACTTTACATATGACTAACTAATCATATGTTTGTATTCTCATTTTACATCGCTATATACGTTTTGTCAAGATAAAGAGAACGCAACTTCTCTTTATCTTGACAAAAGATTAGCATTGTTTCGCTCATATGGTAATATAGATATGAACGAAAGGTCATATGAAAGGAATAAAAACACTATGGATATAAAAACAACTTCTCCAATCGATAAAGAATCTATTCTGTCAATAAGCAAACTATTTAAGGTGATTAGTGATCCTACACGATTGTCGGTTCTCTTTCTTTTACAGAAAAAAGAGTGTAGTGTTGGAAATATCGCTATTTCTCTGGACATGGAACAGTCTGCTATTTCTCATCAATTAAAAACGTTGAAAGACGCACGCTTAGTAAAATCAAGAAGAGAAGGAAAAAGTATGCTTTACAGTTTAGATGACCTTCATGTTTTTAGTATTCTCGAACAAGTTTTAACTCATGTCAGTGAATTAGAAAAATAAAACCAATTAGTTATGTAGCATACAAACTTAGGAGGTTTTTAAAATGTCAAAATCAGATAAAAATCATAATCACTCGCATCAGGATCAATCGAAAAAAAATATTAAAATTGCTTTCTTCATAAATTTTATTTTCTCCATAAGTGAATTTTTCTTTGGGTTGGAAAGTCAACGAAAAACTAGACACGGAGTTAAGAGAATTTAAGAATTATATTTTTCAAAGTCTTTTGGAGACTTGTAATCAAGACCTGAATGCATCCTTTTTGTATTGTAATAGGTCTCAATGTATTTAAATATTTCTTGAGTAGCCTCAGCTCTTGTCTCAAAATGAGCATCATTAATAAGCTCTCTCTTTAGCGTCTTATAAAAAGACTCCATCATTGCATTGTCATAGGGATTTCCTTTACGACTCATGCTAGATTGAGCACCGACTTGACGAAGAGTAGATTGATAACGAGAGCTTGTATATTGACTCCCTTGATCAGTATGGACAATCAAGCCAGGCTGAGGATGTTCTTTCCCACAAGCTTGTAAGAAGCAATCCCTCACCAGTTTATCTTGCATCCGTGAAGACATTGACCAGCCTACAATCTTACGTGAAAAAACGTCGATATTCACGGCTAAGTATAAGGTGCCTTCTTTGGTAGGGATATAGGTCATGTCTCCCAGCCATACTTTATTAGGAGCTGTTGCTTTAAAGATCTGATTAATTAAATTGGGTCTTGAAAGCGAAGCTCCTTTTCTGTTGTAATGTTTATATTTATAACGGCTTCCCTTGGCATAAAGTCCCATCAAGTGCATCAGTTTCCCAACACGTTTCGTGTTGGTCATAATACCAGTATTATGAAGTACCTTGGTAATTCTAACCGCACCATAGCGTCCCTTATGCTCATGAAAGACAGCTTTTATCTTCTCTGAGAGAATTTCTCTCTCCACTTGTTGTTTTGAAGGACGACGATGCATGTATTCATAGAAACCTGAGCGAGAAACCTTAAGAACTTTTACTGCATGCTTAATTTTTATCTTCCCATGATGTTTCAAGAGAAATTCAAAACGTTTTACTTGCTTCGCTTCAAGAAGACCCGGAACTTTTTTAGAAGTTCAAGTTCCTCCTGAAGATAACGATTTTCTTTCTCTAACAATTTAATCTTATGTTGGGCATCAGCTAGGGCTGTCCCATTGCCTGGAAAAGCACTTTCTCCATATTCTTCAACTTCTTGAACCCAGCGATAAAGACTATTGGCATGAACCTCAAGCTCTTGGCTGACTTCTTTAACAGAGTAACCCTCTTCAAGAATGAGTTTTACTGCAGAATTTTTAAATTGTTTATCGAATTTTCTTCTTGCCATAATAAACCTTTCCACGATTTCTCTTAACTTTGTGTCTAGTTTATTATAACCTTTCCAAAAATATAGCTCATTTTGTGTCTAAATATTTGACATTAGTCCAATAATCAAGCGGGCGATTGCTTCACCTTCTCGGTCGCTGTCGGTCGCAATCACGATTGTTTCCGCTTCATCTAAATACTTTTTGACGATCTTGTATACCTGTCAATACGGATTGAACTGTTGTTAATGCTCCGGAAATTCTTCCTTGAATATCTCCTGCAGCTGCACCTAAATATAAAGTTTGGAAATTATTTTGTAGAAAATTCATAGCTCACTCTCCTTTATTTTTCTTCTTCTCTTTATAAAGCTATTGTTTGTTCTTGCTTTTGTTCTCTAGCCTTGAAATTGTTTATTTGAGTAATCTTTGAGCTCTTCAACTGCTTCAGCTACCTTCCCTACTTTTCCTTTATATGAATTATATTTACGTGATTTGTGCCAATAAGACGTCACACGAAGCCCTAGCTTCTTCATTAAGCGCTGTACCTTCTTGTGGTTGACGTGATAGCCACGTTGCTTAAGTCATTCACTCATTGGACGATAACCTGCATTGGCATGTTCTTGACGTATTTTAAGCATTTCTTTTTCGATAAGCTCATCGGTTCAAATGGCCTCTAAAGTTTTGCCAAAGTGTTTCTTCCGACTTCAAGTCCGGACGATAAGTCCACTGATTTTCTTTCTCACTTAAGATCTGTATGAACTGGTTTTCAATCATTTGTTCCGAATGACTCATTTGATCCCCCCCTCATTTCCATAGTTGCCACCATTTTTTAGATTCTGTTTTTACCGGATCTTTTTCTTTTGCCTTGTTTCGTTCTTCTTCTGATAACTTCAATTGAGCTTTCAGTCGTTCAATTTCTTCCTGCACCTCACCCCTTATCGACGATCCATCTTTCATATCCTCCTGCATATCCTCCTGAGGCATTTTAAGAGCTTTCAATTCATTGATTTCTGATTTATATTCTTCTAGCAATTTTTTATCCTGCAAAGCTAGGCGTTGTTGTTGGTCTAAGAGATTTTGCATTTGCGATATTTGGCTATCTTTATTTTCTAGTTGCTTATCTTTAACAAATAACTGTTGTTCTAGTATTTTAACTACAGATAAATCACCAGTTGTGGGGTTACTAGTATCGGTTACCTTGTCGTTACCAGTTGCGTTACTAGTGGTAAAGTGTTGTTTTAACAACATATATCCAGTATAGGTTACTACTAAAGTTTTCACTCCGTTACTAGTAACGGTTTCCACATGGTTTGCTCTAAATTCTTCGGTTAATCTTTTCCTGACAGCTTGTTTCGATACGTTAAATTCGTCTGCAAGCTCTTTAATCGTTTTTAATTCTTCACTCATTGTCTATGTCCTGCCTTTTAACCGTAGGTAGATATTGCTCGATTGCTTTTTTCAGATACTTCGCTACATTGCGTTTAGAATAGGCTTCTTGTTTGCTGGCTACATAGCTTAAATGGTCTTTGACCCCATTCAATCCTCTTAATTCCTTTAACTCGTCATAGAGAGGGTACACGTGCGCCTGCAATCCTGCCATAAGTGACGTATCGGTCATTTCATAAGGACTTAACAGCATATTATCCAACAAAAGTTTCGTGTATTTACTTTTTAATGCTTTCCCTGCTAAAAGTTCTTCTGCTTGTTCTTTATTTGCTTTATCCTGCAAATA
>NZ_LT984412.1:30712-35724 GCF_900258435.1 Carnobacterium divergens
TTGCTTTCCTTTAAAATGATTCATCGTCATTCCTCCTGCTATCTTTTTCTATTATTCTACCTTATTTGATAGTAGATTTAAAACTTTGCAACAGAACCGATTATTATATGATGGAAGATGTTTTACCAATAATCAGTCAAAACTTTATTTACTCTGAGTTGGTGAATCCAATTATTCAGAAGAAAGAGAAACAGTATCTAGTAAAAATAGCCGTTCGATATTTAGACAATGAAACAAAGATTGAAAATATTTCCCAATACCAATTAACTTTAGAGAAGAAGGATAACTGGAAAATAATAATGAATGAATAAAGAATATTAAGATGAAAACAATACTTGAATATTTAGTATAAGCAAAAAAAATTGTATGTCACTATAGCAAACTTATAATGATTTAGCATAAATAATCCAAAATATAGCGTGAAATCAACCTTCTATGAGAAGTATAAGCAAATTCACCTTTATTCTAACTTATAACTATTTTCATTACATTACTTAAAAAGGTCTCTCCAATTTTTTCCAAATAAACAGTATAACTTTTAATGATATTTTCCAAGTCAAACTTAATATTAACAATTCAAAACTATTGGAACCACTGCAAAATATTTTGTTAAGCAGTATATATTTCAAAAATTATACGTAATATATTTGTAGAAAGGTTGTGGACAGTTGTCCTATTGACCTGAAAAGTAATATAATAGCTGGATGAATAAAGAATCCCTTATGAACTTGTAAATCGTTATTAAATCGCTGAATTTTGATAGCCATTCTGAAGAGTTATCTTCAACTACTACACTAACTTCCATTAATTTCTCATTAATTTCCCTTTCGTTCAAAAAATATGGTTGGCTTTACAAGCATTCTATCATATGATAGAATTAAGATAACATTCAAAAGGAGATAATAAAAATGCGGCAAGGTATTCTTAAATAAACTGTCAATTAGATAGCGGGAATAATTAATTAAGCATCCTTATTTAAAATAAGGACTGGTTTTTTGTGCCCAGTTTAAGAATACTTTTATCATTTTATCATAAAGCATCTGTGGCTATCAGTGTGTAGTATACAGCTATTTTTGTATTAAAATCCCAGTGATAAGAGTATTTATCACTGGGATTTTTTCTGCTTTTTGAGCTTTTGAATGGAGGAAATAAAATTGAAAATTATTAATATCGGTATCTTAGCACATGTTGATGCAGGAAAAACTACTTTGACAGAAAGCTTACTATACAGTAGCGGAGCAATTAAAGAGTTAGGAAGTGTAGATAGCGGTACAACGAAAACGGATACTATGTTTTTGGAACGCCAGAGAGGTATTACTATTCAGACCGCAATAACATCTTTTCAACGGGAAAATGTTAAAGTAAATATTGTAGATACTCCTGGACACATGGATTTTTTGGCAGATGTATACCGTTCATTATCTGTTTTGGATGGAGCTATTTTGCTAATCTCTGCAAAAGATGGAGTACAGTCACAAACTCGTATACTATTCCATGCACTTAGAAAGATGAACATACCTATAATATTTTTTATTAACAAAATTGATCAAAATGGAATAAATTTGCCAGATGTTTATCAAGATATTAAGGACAAACTTTCTGACGACATCATAATTAAGCAGACTGTGAATCTAAATTTGAAACCTTATGTAATAGATTATACTGAACCAGAACAATGGGAGACAGTAATTGTGGGAAATGATTATTTATTAGAAAAATATACCATTGGGAAAACATTGAATATTGCAGAACTTGAAAAGGAGGAAAACGAAAGAATTCAAAGTTGCTCCTTATATCCTGTTTATCACGGAAGTGCAAAGAATAATATTGGAATTAAACAACTTATAGAGGTAATTACTAGCAAATTATTTTCACCCACACAACTCAATTCAGATAAACTTTGTGGAAATGTTTTTAAAGTAGAATATTCAGATGATGGTCAACGGCTTGTCTATGTACGTCTTTATAGTGGAACGCTACATTTGCGAGACTCAGTCAATATATCAGAAAAGGAAAAAATAAAAGTTACAGAAATGTATACTTCAATAAATGGAGAATTACGCCAGATAGATAAGGCAGAGCCTGGTGAGATTATTATTTTAAAAAATGAGCTTTTAAAACTAAATAACGTACTTGGAGATAAAAAAAGATTACCACATAGAGAAATTCTTGAGAATCCTCTTCCTATGTTACAAACAACAATTGAACCATGTAAATCAGTACAAAGAGAAAAGTTACTAGATGCACTTTTTGAAATATCCGATAGTGATCCCCTTCTACAATATTATGTAGATACAGTAACTCACGAAATTGTGCTATCTTTTTTAGGTGAGGTCCAAATGGAGGTAACTTGTACTCTGATTCAAGAAAAATATCATATTGAGATAGAAACAAGAAAACCAACTGTCATTTATATGGAAAGACCATTAAAAAAATCTGAATTTACCATTGATATCGAAGTACCTCCAAATCCTTTCTGGGCTTCTATTGGTTTATCTGTAACACCACTTCCTTTGGGTAGTGGCATTCAGTATGAGAGCCTGGTTTCTCTAGGTTATTTAAATCAATCATTTCAAAATGCAGTTATGGAAGGTATACGCTATGGGTGTGAACAAGGATTGTACGGTTGGAAATTAACAGACTGTAAGATCTGTTTTAAGTATGGTCTATATTACAGCCCTGTCAGTACGCCAGCAGATTTCCGAATGCTTGCGCCTATTGTACTAGAGCAGGCTTTTAGAAAGAGTGGTACAGAGTTATTAGAGCCATATCTTAGCTTCGAAATTTATGTACCACAAGAATATCTTTCGAGAGCATATAATGATGCTTCCAAATATTGTGCAAATATTTTAAATACTAAGTTAAAAGGTAACGAGGTCATTCTCATTGGTGAAATTCCAGCCCGTTGTATTCAAGAGTATCGAAACAGTTTAACTTTCTTTACAAATGGACGCAGTGTCTGTTTAACAGAGTTAAAAGGTTATCAGGTTACTAACATTAAGTCTGCTTTCCAACCACGTCGTCCAAATAATAGAATAGACAAAGTAAGGCATATGTTTAATAAAATCAACTTACATTGATAGTGAACTAAAGAGAAATTTTTAAAATGAATATTGAGTTGTTAATTAGAACAGGAGGATATAGATATTGTAAATACTAGGTGGATACTGTGCCCTATATGTGGCAATAAGACCCGTTTAAAAATGAGGGAAGATACTGAATTAAAAAATTTCCCTCTATTTTGTCCTAAATGCAGACAAGAAATTTTAATTGAAATAACGAAGTTTAGAATAACTGTAATTACAGAGCCAGACGCAAAGACGCAGAGCCGATAATTCGAGATATCAAAATCTCATTTTATCGGCTTTTTCTTTTCTATGCATACCATTGAGCTTAGTTCTTGATATCCTTTATAAGAAAATAAGTGTACTGATTTTTTTTGCAGTAGCTGTATTACAGTAGACATCCCTCAAGCATAAAAAGTATACAATTAAAATTCAATACTTGATTATTGATGAAGTACAGAGTTACTCGTCATTTCAAAACTAGTATATCAGTCAAGTTTTTCCTAAGGAACAAAAACGAACTTCGCTATGGGAATCAAAAATTTTTAGTCGGATGAAGTGATATGCAATAAATCCAGAAAATTTTCCCAACAACAAAAAATGAACTGTACTTTGCAGCGATAAGAGTAACCAAAGAACTATTTATCATTCGCTCTAGTTCCTAAGTGTAACAAAGATAAATTCATTTTCTATTTATGATTAACAAAAATCAGAAAAAATTCATTACATCTTTGTAATCAATCTTTCCTGATAGTATTAATTAATCCATTGTGTATTATTGAACTAGTTAAATTTACATTTTTCTCCGTAAATTGCTTGAATCACTTTCCCAATCGTCACTAATTCATCTTCATCCAGACAATCCAACTGTGCTTCTACTTGAAGACGTTTGGAGCTTTTATGACTGTTTTCTTCCCCTAAAATAAATCCATCCAAAGAAATATTTAGCAAAGTCACTAAATCATATACAACATGAAAACTTGGCTGTTGTCCTTTATTTTCAATGTTCGTCAAATAGCGTGGCGCAATCTGGATCATTGATCCTACCTGCTCACGAGTCAATCCTTTACTAAGACGGGCTTCTTTAATCGCAAGACCCAATGGTTTGAAATCAAAAGTTCTATGTTTTTTTCTGTCCATCATATATCACCTATCGGCATTATACTGTTCCTATCTAAATGTAAACAGGCCTTATATAAAGCAGTATATAGCTTAAATAAATCATATTTTTTTCAAATTGCTAAAAGAAAAAAAAAATCAGTCTTTTAGCGATTTCTTTCCTATGCACAAAAATATATCTGAGTACACTAAACGACGATTTCTGAATCGTCATTTTTTTATGTGTAAAGCTAAAGACGATGTTTTTGGGAGAATAAACCATGACTCATGACAGCATCCATTGGATTTATTTACTAAATTTATCAAAAAAATTTTTTCTATTTCAAAGAATCCTTTCGGATTAAAATGTAGTTTCTTGGTTCTATTAAAAGGGAACTATTTGTGTGAATTACTTTGTCCATATCGTCGGATATGGACTTTTTTGTGTTTTTCTAAAAGTTTTTTTCAAAAATTCCGTCATTTCCTCTCTTTACGTCGGGTTATATTACGAAAGGAGATAAATGTTCATTGGAATCATCTTCTTTCTCAACGGGAAAGGAGGTGTGAATGACATGAGTTCTTCCCTGTTCCAAGCTGCCATTGAAATGCAATTTGACTATATTTGTAAACGATCCATTGATGACGAACGTAAGGACTATTTAAAGTCTCTCAGTCGGATATCAAAAAAAGAAGTCGCTTTTTCAGAACTAGATGATTATGTAGTGGAACAGTTTGCTAGTATTGACCAGTAGGTTCTGTTGCAAAGTTTTAAATAAAGAATAAAATCCCTTACGGTATCTATGATTTAAGCTGGGATTCCCAATAATACCTTGATTTCAGTACAGACCG
>NZ_LT984413.1:0-4001 GCF_900258435.1 Carnobacterium divergens
GGGGTCAATGGAACATCTTAACGAAAAGTTGCGGTATAATCGACTATTAAAAAATAGAAACGCTGATTTAACAGCATTTCTATTTTTTTTAGACTTTAAGGCTCCAAAATTGTCTGGAACAATCGAACGAAAAGTTGCGGTATCTTTATAAACACGAACATTAGAGAGAATCAGGTGTTTTTAATGGTCGTAATGATCCGTCTTCTAGACCTTGATTATACTGGAATGAATATTTACCAACAAAGTTTATATGCTCAAATAAAAGTGGAGATAATTTTCCTATAAGTTCTTCTGAACAGTCATATCCTTCTACTTTCATCTGCTCCAATACTTTTTCAAGATACAGTGTATTCCAATAAATTACTGCATTTGTTACAACGCTTAAAGAGGTTAACTGCTCCTCCATTCCATCAATATAAGTTTGATATAATTTTCCATTTCTTCCGTAAAATATACTTCTGCAAAGTGCATGACGTGATTCACCCTTATTTAGCTGTTCAAGTATTTGACGAGCATAAATTTCATCTGAAAGATAGCGTAGTTGATGTTTGGTCTTATAAACCTTTCCATATTCTGTAATTGCTTTTCCAAGTGAAGTTGGTTGACCAGATCGTTGTAACGCTCGAGTTAGTTCAGTTGCATTGACTTTACCAGATTTCAGGGAACCTGCTACTCGAAGTATATCTTCCCAATGTTCTTCAATTAAATCAGTGTTAATTCGACTTTTAGTAACATCATTCAATAAACCATAATCAGCATTTTTTTCAATTCTCCATAGTTTGGTACCATGTTTATTCGCAATTCTAGGACTAAATTGAAAACCTAGTAGTCCAAATAATCCAAAAATAAGGTCACTATATCCAGCTGTATCTGTCATTATCTGAGTGGGCTGTAATCCGCTGGTTTGATTAAGAAGTCCCTCTAATAAGTAAAGAGAGTCTCTTAACGTGCCTGATACAACCATTCCATGGAAACCAATATAATGATCTGAAACAAAGTTATAGAAAGTGATTCCTCGGCCTTTGCCAAAGTATTTTGGATTACTAGCAGAGTAAAGTGATCTTTGCGGTGTTATATACCGAATTCCATCTGCAGACGCCATTTCTCCATTTCCCCAAGCAAGAGCCAGTTCCAATTTCTTATGTGAATGAATAATTTTTTGATTAGCTGCAGTTAAGGTATCAATACGTAAGTATTGATGAGCTACATAGGTGAGCCTATCATACTTCAAACTATCAATATTATTTTTGGAAACTGGAGAAAATCCAATATTACATGATTCCGCTAACAATACTGCTAAAATACTAATATCTAACTGTTTCATTCTGGATTCTTTCTCATTTAAATGTTTAAAGGATTGAGTTAACCCAACTCGTTGGTTTACTTCCAATAATAAATCGGATAAATCAATGCTAGGCATGAGTTGGCGCACACGTGATTTAAACTCTTTTTCATTAGGCTGCTCATTTCCCTTTTTCAAATTTGAAACAACTATTTTTACTTCACCATTTATTTCTTCAAGCCTTGCCATATTAGATGCATCCCAATTTGATTGTGTTTCTATAAAAGATAGAGACAAATCTTCGCTTAATTTTTGTACAGCTAAGGTGCCTGAAGAAGGTAAGTCAAGTTGAGTAATCAAAACTTCCCGTTGCTCTATCCACGTAGAATCATCAAATAAATAGCTCATTGGGTCTGCATATTTTTCACTATTAGTAACAAATATGTCATGCTTTTTTAATCCTTGAAAGAGAAGTTCTAGCCCAGCAATTAACACGCACTGATTTACTGAAGTGGGATTTTCATGTATATAATATTGCCATTTTTTAGATAAACAGGGTTCAATATCATAAAAATGGTCTAGTGTTATTGGTTTTGGAAAAACTTCTTTTATCTTTTCCCAAACGACTAAGCTATCTGCCCCGTAATTGTTACCTTCAAAGTTAATGGATAAAAGAATAGAGGGGATGAACTTTTTAATTTTCCTGAATGCTTTGCGAAGTTCATTAATTGCAATGGGTTCTTGCTCGTTACGAACAATATCCTTAACTTGAAAAATGGCTGCATCCATTTCTTCTTTTTGAAATTTATCTGAAATAACTTTTCGAATTTCTTGGTTAGTAATGGATTCGTCAAATAAAAGTTCTACAATTTTTGATAACGTAAGAGCAGCTCGATCTAAATCTTTTATTGTTCTCATTCGATCTTTTATTTCTTTATTTTTTGCACGTCTAAAAATAGCATCTACATATTTTGATAGTGCTAAAAGTTGTTCGTCCATTGCTTTTTTCTGATGTTCATAAACAAATGCCACTAAATGAGCTATTTGGCGATTTAGTGGCATTCTTTGTATAGCTTGAGCTTTTGCTTTGAAAGCATAGCTGGCAAGTTTTTTTAATTTCCCTTCAGGAATTACAGAAAAGTCCCAGTTTTCTGTATGAAAAGATTGGAACATAATCAGTCTATTAAACCCACGAATAAGCTCCTTTTGACTTTCGTCAATCAAAGGGCTTCGTAAAATATCCATTTTAAGCGTTGCACCACGTATAGGCTCACCAACAAAATCAAATAATTCTAACAAACGTTCTACCTCTGATGTAGCAGGAATCTCAGAAAGTAATTTATAGAGTTGTTTTTCAGAAGAATCAATAATTTTAGATACAAAGCGTTCAAAAGTAGAAAAACCTGGTAAAATAATTTTTTCATCCAAACATTTTTTTAATAGCATATCAAAAAGCATATTATCCGTCTCAGTTGTATACCATGACCGATCAAGTAACCAATCAGATAAATATTTTTCTACTGCATTATCAGTAAATAGTACATAGTTATAGTAGTCTTGTATAAGTTTCATATGTTGCCAAATTGTTTGTTTACGTGTGTACCCATAAAATTCCTTGTAGTCAATATTTAGTTGCGCAGCTAAATGCTGAATGACCACTATTGGAAGTGTTTCAAAATCAGATGTAAAGCATCCGAGGAACCTGACGGTTCCTAGTTGAACTGCGAATCCTAATTTTGTGGACGATTTTTTCATTTTTGCAATAACCTCTTTATCAGAATCATTTAAATAAAAGTAGAGATTAAGTTGTTCTTTAGATGGCTCATTTATAAATTTCCCAAATCCTTCTTTGTGGTGTCCCTTCAATTGTTCAATTTCTACCATTTTAATCCCCCTGAGTGGTTACCAAAAACCAATGTTTTTGTAACCTCATATTTTTTGAAACTCGATACTGAATAACTAGCTTTTCTAAGTTACAAAAACTAGTTATAAATAAGTTTACAAGAAACACTTGCAAAAATATAGTTATTTACCGATAATAAAGTAAAAGAGCATCAGGAGGAATTATATGATAATAGGATACGCAAGAGTGTCAAAAGATGAGCAACATCTAGATCGACAATTAGATCAGTTAAAAAAATATGGAGTTGAAAAAATTATTAAAGAAAAATATACTGGAACAAAAAAGTCACGGCCAGGAATTGAAGAACTGTTAAAAATAATCCGGACAAATGATACAGTAGTTGTAGAAAGTATTTCTCGACTTGGTAGAAATACTTTGGATATATTGACTCTTCTTCAGCACTTAGAAAAAGAAAAGGTAGAATTCATTTCGTTGAAAGAAAATATGGATACTTCTACGCCTACCGGAAAAGCAATGCTCCAGATGATGAGTGTGATTGCTGAATTAGAGAGGAATTTATTAGCCGAGCGTGTAAAAGAAGGAATAACTGCAAGCAGGAGACGTGGCGTAAATATTGGAAGACCAAAAATTCCTCAAGAAAAATTGAATTTAGCAATGAGAATGTATGACAGTGGAGATTATTCGATTAAAGAAATTCTTGAATCTACCACTATTTCTCAAGGAACGCTTTATCGAGAAATAAATAAAATGAAATTGAAAAAAATAGAAGATATAAAAAACGAAAGCTAAGTTGTTAATCCAACCTAGCTTTCGTTTTTATACCGCAACTTTTCGTAAAGATGTTCCATTGACCCC
>NZ_LT984413.1:4101-13182 GCF_900258435.1 Carnobacterium divergens
TTTTTTTTTTTTCCAAAAGGTTTAAAAGACAAAGTATTTAAGATAAATATAAATACCCCTTCTTTATTTCACTAAAAAACAAAATAAACGATACGTAAATTCCTCGTGATTTCTCAACAGACAAAGTGTCGTCCTTAGTCAGACAAAAAGACCTCTAAAAAGTTATTAAATAATTTATAAGGATAGCTTGCTTCACAAGCTTATAAAGAATTTAAAAAAAATCAAAAACGTTCGCAAAGGTCTGTGCCTCGACTTACGCTCGACTGATCGAACCATTGCATGAGCTGGAAGCTAAATAACCAGCTCTATTTTCAATTTTAGCGTACAAGCTTATAAGAATAGGACCCTTAAACAAATTGAAGTGTCTCTATGGTCTTTTTTAGTAGTTTTAAATGGATTTTAAATCCCTATCACATATAAACAAGTCATTTCAATTGAGTTCGTCCCTTACGTAATCGAAAACCTCTTTTTTACCAGAGATTAAAGTAATTCAGCAGCCACATGAGCGCCACCACAACAATACCGGTAGGCACACTGGCGTATAAATTGGTTAAAACGGTTCGAAAGGTTAATTTTTGATTGGTTCGCTTGATTTCAGCGTTTAACTGCTTAAAGACTTGGTCCATGGTCTCGGTTATGGTCTGATTGATCTCGCTTAATTGGTGGTTGTTCTGGTTCATTTCGCGTTGAATCTTCGTGATTTCGGCTTTGTTTTGGTCTAAAAGATCGTTTAGGATCGTTTTCAGTTGTTTCAAGGATTCTGTTGATTGCTTTTGAGCTGTCTCGTTGAAGCTGGTTTGTGTGGTCTCTAAGTTTTTTAAGCTGCTGTTGAAGTTGTTCAGGACTGTCGTTGTCACTTGTTGAATCTCTTGTAAATTGTTCTCTAGATTGGCTTTCTCTAAGCTTTTCTGTTGTAGCGTCGCTCCGCTGTAGTTCCGGATCTCGGTCAAAACTTGAATCAGTTGCTGCAGGTCTTGGCTCATTGTTTCCGGATTGTCCGGTTGCGAAATCTCTGTCTTTTGTTGGTTCAATGTGTCTTTCAAAGCCATTAAAAATCGTCTCCTTTTCATAATCACTGCCTAACTTGCTCGCTCTCACCTTTTTATTGGCGTTTAAATGGGTGTAGGTGATCGTTTTTCCTCTCAGTTTAACATCTACCCCTTTTTTATTTAAAAGCTCTGAAAAGCTCTTAAAATCGCTTGTACGACTCACTGAATAATCGACAGCTTCTCTTATTTCGTCTTTCCAGCTGATTTTTCCTTTTTCCAGTAACGACTTTTCCGCTGTAGTATAACGAACTTTAGCGGGTTCTTCGGGAATCGTTAAGCCATGCTCAAGACAAATCTGATCGTTCATATCTTTAACTTCTTGAATGGCTTTTTGTCCATGCGCTTGAAATTTTAAACCAGTATCCATATTGACGCTATTAATCACTAAATGATTATGAATATGATCTTTATCGGTATGCGTATAAATGGCTACTTGGTGACCGTCAGCGACTTTTTCGGCTAATTGATAGCCTAGTTCATTGGCTTGCTCCGGAGTGACCTCACCGGGCTTAAACGACTGAATCAAGGTATGCGCTTGGACTTTATCGTCTTTGCCATAAATCATGCGAGTAGCTTTCATTTGGGTTTTGGCGTAGTTCACGTCACAATTGAAGCCGCTTTTGACCGTTGCCCGCGGTTCAGCGTAGTTAATGCAGCGAGAACAACTGGTGCTGCGGGCTAATTTAATTGTTGCCATAACTGATTCAGCTCCTTTTGTACGTTTTGCAATTCAGCCGTTAGGTTGGCGGCTGAATCCGGATCCAGTTCGGCAGCGTTCGTTGCTCTTGCCATCTGATTGACGTTATTTCCAATCGCGCGTAATTGCTTGGCAATCTCCACGGCTCCTGGTCGGTCAATTTTCGGCGTTACGAGCTTAGCCCCTTGTGCCTTGCTTTTTACAAAAGCCGGCACACTCATTTGAAAAGTTTCAGCGGAGCGCTTCAACTTTTCAAATTCGGATTCGCTCACTCGAAAGCTAATTTGTTTCGGCTCTTTTCGCTTCGGTTTGGCCTCCGCAAAAGGGGCCTCAAAAATCTCTCGTTCGCTCACTAGTCCCACCCCCCTGTTTTTCTTCTCAGTCGTTCAGAAAGAAGCATAACACTAAGGCGCATTTGGCTGTTAGTGTTATGCTTCTTTAAGGGGTTTGGCAAGCTCTATGTTTGCTAGCCACTTCGTGGCGCAAACGACCTTGTTGGGGGCGTGCTTCGCCGCCCCCAAACCCCCTAAAAAAACTTTCAAAACGTGATCGTTTTGAACCAAAAAATAGGACTGGAAATGAACACATTTCCAGTCCTATTTTTTGGCAAAAGAAAAACATTTTTTTCGTAAAAAAATAACGAAAAAAATGTCCTTTATTCGCGCCTATTTTAGAAAATAATTTGCTTATTTTGGCAAAGTGTTTTTTTATTAGCTCCGAACATTTACTACATATTAAAACAAATATGTGACTCATAGTCCGTTGACGTATAGTCGTAAAAATTGAATGATCTATAAGAGGTGAAAAAATGATAACAGTAAAAGTTGGGAATAGAATTCGCAAACTTAGGAAACAAAAAAATCTTAGTCAAGAAAAATTGGCTCATAAATCAGAATTAGATAGAACATATATTGCAAGTGTTGAAGCTGGCAAAAGAAATATAAGTATTGTGAGTTTAGAAAAAATAGTTACTAAAGGTTTAGAAACAGATTTATCTCTTTTCTTTAGTAAAATATACGAGGAGTGAAGTAATGGAAAAAATTGAATTATTAAAAAAGTTTAGAGAAGAAGCCGACATCTACTTAGAAAATGCAATTAGTTCGAGTAATGATAAAAAAAAGCAAGCTACTCATATAAATAAAAAGGTAACTGAACTAAGAAAAGTTTATACAAACGCTATATTAATTTCTGATGATAGTAGTGCACAAAAATTAGACGATGTTTTGCTAACTGCTTACGTTAGTTATATAGTCATGCTTGAATATAGAAATAAAGTTTGGAAGTATGAATATATGTCTTTTTCTCGTAGGATAGGGGAAATGTGGGAACCATTTTGTAAAATTCCTTTTTATTATCCAGTCAAAGAGTTAGCAATTTATGATCCTCCATCTTTTAAAAGTGTTCAAATAACTTTAGAAAATGAAATTAAGGACTACATAAACGGATTAGAAATAACTGATAATAAAAAAAGTGAATTACTCGAATATTATAATAGACAAAGCTTATTAATTGGGTCAGGCAGTATAAGTCTAAGTTTAGATTTACATTTTACTCAAAATGAAATCTATTATAATGTTGACTATAAGAGTGGATTTAGTAGTAATGAAAAAGGGAATACAAATAGATTACTAATGGTTGCAAGTATTTATAAAGGTTTATCTGCTGAAAATAAGACTTTGTTATTTGTTCGTCAACCTGAAGCAGACAATAATCACTATCTTCAAACTCTTAAGAAATCTAATTTATGGGAAGTTTATTCTTCGGACGAAGCTTATAATAAAATCCATGAGTTTACAGGGTTTGACTTGAAAAATTGGATGAATGTTCATATGAATTGGGAAGAAGATATCTCGCCTGAGTTTAAAGAATATCTTATAGAAAATGATTTAATTAAATATTTGACATGGTAACAAAAGGACAGTAGTATTACTTAAGTAATCTCTTAAGAAATGCTATAAGAGAAATAAGCATTATTGTGAGGGAAAACTTTGAATAAAATATATAAATCTTACTACACAAATAGTAATTTTATAACAAATTATATGGTTAGTATGTTGTCGTTAAAACCCGAAGATTTAATTCTAGAACCTTGTGGTGGAGAGGGTGCCTTTATCGATACATTATTGGAGAAATCTCCTCAATGTTTTATCGATACGGTTGATCTAAATGATGAATCAATAGATATAATGAAAATGAAATACAGCGAGTATCCTAATATTAAGATAAGAAAAACTAACACACTGACGGATGACATCTTTGATAAATATTCTATATCAGGACACTATGACAAAATTATTGGAAACCCTCCCTATGGTGGTTGGCAAGACTATGAGCAAAGAGATTTATTGAAGAAAAAATATAGTGGTTTTTATGTTAAAGAAACCTATTCTTTATTTTTACTACGTTGCATTTCCTTACTTAAAAAAAATGGAACTCTGTCCTTTGTTATTCCTGATACATTTTTATATCTTCACAACCATAAAGAACTCAGGAAAACCTTGTTGTTTGATACATCCATAAAGGAAATCTTGATTTTTCCAAGTAAATTATTTCCTGGAGTTTCTTTTGGATATAGCAAACTATGTATTATAACTATTGAAAAGAAAAATAATCCAATGAATCAAATAAATATATATAAGAATATTACTAGAGAAGAAGACTTTGAAGCTATTATGAACAAAGAAGATTTATCAAAGTTTGAATTAATCACTCTAGATCAAGAAAGCATTAAAAAGAATGAGAGCTATACATTTTATTTAAATAATAAAACAGCAGCTATTATGTCTAACTCAAAACTTTGCCTAAATGATATCGCAGATTGTGTAACAGGAATATATACAGGAGATAATAAAGGCTATATATATGCTGATAATGAAGGTGTTAAAGGAAGTAAAGACTATAAGATAGTCGATCACGAATTTATAGATCATGATTGTGAGAATCTAACTGGTACTAGTCACCAATATAAATATGTTCCAATTATAAAAGGTAACTCTTCAAGTGCATACACAAGAAAAACAAATGATTGGTATATTGATTGGAGACCAGAAGCAATCAAATTTTATAATACAAATAAAAAATCAAGATTTCAAAATTCTCAATATTATTTTAAAAAAGGTATCGCTGTTCCTATGGTCAAATCCTCAAAAATTAGAGCCACTATTTTTGATAAAAAAGTTTTTGATCAAAGTATAGTAGGTGTTTTTCCAAGAGAAGAAAAATATATTTTATTTATCTTGGGATTATTAAATTCTAACATAGCAAAGGACTTACTTTTTAATATAAACCCTACCGCAAATAACTCAGCAAATTATATAAAAAGAATTCCAATTGCACTACCTAGTGAAGAAGAATTAAAAGTGATTAATACTTTAGTTAATAATTTAATTGAAAATCAAAATGACGATCAATCACAAGAAAAACTAGATCATTTATATCTTAGTGTATACAATAAAAATTAAATAAAATAATAACAAAAAAAAGAAAATCATTTGATTTTCTTTTTTTTGTTATTATTCAGTTGACATAATCACGATTATAATAAATATAACTTTTAACATACATGAAATTAGATAAATTCGTGTATATAAAACCTTATTAAATCAAGGGTATATATACATGGTTTTTTAAGTTAGGAAATCTGAATATTTTAATCTACACTTATAATAGACAGCGAAAAATAAACCAGATCAATACCTGGTAAGTGTTTATTTTGGGTTAGAACTTAAACTGATCCAAATAAAATAATAGTATATTTGGAAAAAAAGGCTTAGGACTTTTGTCCTAAGCCTTTTTTCTCATTTTAAAATGAATTTATTCTAGTCTTGTTCATTAGGATCATTACGTGCATCATCATGTGTTTCATGTATAGTACCTGGAATATGATCTGGACCTGCATAAATCGTGTATAGTTTTAAAGGTTTATCACCTGTATTCAAGATATTATGCCACATATCAGCTGGAACAAAAACAGCGTCATCATCTTTAACTTTTTGTTCAAAATTCAAGTTGTCTTCTGTAGGGCCCATTTTACATAGTCCGTTTCCTTCTTCAATACGAATAAATTGATCAATACCATGGTGAACTTCTAACCCTATATCATCATTAGGCTGGATAGACATAACGGTGACTTGTAATTTTTCACCCGTCCACATTGTTGTCCGATACATCTCATTTTGGACAGTAGCCTCTTCGATATTCACTATATAAGGTTTTTTTCCATATTTTTTATCGTTGATTTCCATTTCTTCTTCCTCCTTATAATAAGTTTCATTTTACAATCATTACAAACTACCTCTGTGATAACTTTACTAATAACTAAGTTAAAAAGCAAATATTTAATATTATATTCACATGTTAAATAGATCTTAAATATTTATTTTTCTCTCAATCTCGTAAGGTTGAGAGGTTAGCTTTCTTTACCTAGGGAACCATCAGAACCAACTAGCAAAAAAATGACGAGGATATTACCTATAGAACTATACAATATGAGTTATCCTATCTTACTATTGATAGATACATGAAATTGTATAAAATCATGTATCAAGAATCCTATACCTATAGGGTTCTTTATTTATACCGGTGTCCAATACATGATTTCGTGGTATAATGAACGAAATCATGTATCTGTTTTGTGAGAGGAGAGACCATTTCAATGAGTTATAATGTACAACCATTACGAACGCAGCAAGAAATCAACGACTTTTTATTCTGTTTGAGACGCAACAAAAACGCCGAACGCGACGTTTTCTTGTTTTTGATCGGCATTAATAGCGGTTTACGCATGTCTGATATCGTGAAATTAAAGAAAAAAGACGTGATTTCCTCGAAAAACCCACGTATTGTGGAGCAAAAAACCGGAAAAACACGCATTTTATATTTAAGCAGCCTGCAGGAGTTGATCCAGGACTACACGAAAGACCTGAAGCCAGAAGATTATTTGTTTCCCAGTACTAAAGGCGGTCATTTAGAAGTCAATACGGTCTATCAGATGTTTCAAAAGGTCGCCGCATTATTAGATCGGGACGATATTGGCACGCACACGCTGCGCAAGACATTTGGTTACCACTATTACAAGAAAACCAAAGACGTGGCTACACTCATGGAAATATTCGGTCACAGCAGCGAAAAAATCACCAAACGCTATATCGGGATCAATGAAGATGAAATCAGTGAGACATTGTTGAACTTCCGTTTAGGTTTCTAACTTTAAGACAATATTTTCAAGAATTCATTGTTTTTTGATATCTAGATAAATTCACGAAAAAAGTATCTAAGATAGCATAGATATCTTAGATACTTTGATTATTTCCAAAATTTCCACCACTTCTTTTGTTTGGATTGGTCGGGTTCTATTTCAGAGTCAGAGGGATTGCTTTCCATGTTTTCGTAGGACTCTAACTGAAGCTGTAAACGTTCATTTTGCTGATTAGAGTGCAGAGTGAGCTGTTGTTGTTGATTTAAAAGTTTATGTAATTCGGATAACTGTAAATCTTTCTGTTCAAGTTGTTTTTGATAACCTTCTATTATTTTTATAGCCGTCTCTGATAGATTATTTTCGGGAACTGTGCTGGTTGTCGTAGTTTTCGATTTAGTTGCTGAAGTTATCGGTTTAGTTTGCGTATTTTCTGATGTAGTTTCTTTAGTTTTCAAATTAGCGGTTTCTGGTTTTCGGTTTCTGGTTTCTGAAAATGGAATGATAAATGTTGATTTTATAACTTCCTGCCCTTCTTCGCTAATTACAAATTTATTCCCTACTTTGGAGAAAAAACTTTTTCGCATATCAGGAGTTACTTTTTTATGAATGGCGGTTTTACTAACGCCTATTTCATCAGCAAGTTCTTTAATTGTTTTTTCCGCCATCGGAATCCCTACCCATCTAAATCTTGTATTTTAACGGTTTGTAAATATTGCTCAATTGATCGTTTTAGATACTTCACAACATTTCGCAACTGAATGCTAGCTCCATCTTTATGTGCAGCTACATAACTGATATGATCTTTCACTCCGTTCAGCCCTCGTAAGTCTTTTAATTCATCATACAGGGGATAAACCTGTTTTTGTAAATCAGCCATTCTAGAAACGTCTTGCATATCTCTAAATCCAATTAAGAAGTTTTCTCCCAACAAGGTCGTATACTTGCTTTGGACTGCTTTGTTAAATAAATTTTGCCGTTCTTGCTCTTGTTGAGCCTTATCCTTTTGATATTCCGGATCGTTCTCCTTATAAGGCAGTGGAGACTTGTTTTTTTTCTTTTCTATATGAAATTGAATTCCAGCAATTGAACGACCTTTTTTAATTTTGCTATAAGTAATGACGAAATGTGTATACTCGTTTATTTCTTCTAAAGATGATTTCAATACATTTTTTTCAAAATCAAACATTCTTTTATAGTCATTTAACGTACTTGTCATCCTGCGTAATTCCTGAATATCAATATAGGGATTTTTCATTTGTTCTATCTGTTTTTTCGTGCGGTTTGCTGAATCTTTATATGTTTCATATTGATTGAAGTTCATGGAAAACCATTTATATAAAATAATACTGTATTTACTGTTCAACTCTATGATATCAGTAATTAGATACTGGGTAAAATTCCGTTTTAGATCAATTAAGTAAGGCATGATATCGTCTGTAAATTTAATAGCCACAGTATCATTGTAATCGTTCCATTCACTGCTCGATATAGGAGAAATTATTTTGAAATTCCACTTACCTTTTTTATTTTCATCTCGTACTTCAAAAATAGATTGTTGATGGAGAGTAGTAAGAGCATTTTTGAAACGTGCATGCCTATCCTTGTCCGTTGCTTTAAAGAAAGAAAAGAGCGTTTTTTTTGATAAATGGACAGTGTTGTCTTCAGGAGGATTTTCGGTATCTAAACATGAAACTGCCAATTCAAAAAACTTCAATGGAATTTTATCCATTTTGGCAACACTTGTAATCAAATCGTTGTGTTCTACTGTCTTCTGTTGATACAAATCTTCCATCCGAACCACCTTATGTGGTATATTGCTATTAAAATTTCGCATAGAGAGAGCCACCTTTCTTTTTTTAGAGAAAAGGTATCCGGACGGGAAGTAAGATTTCTCTATGTTTTTAGTATACACCAAAGGACGAAAAAAATAAAAATAATTCGTCTAATAGACAGTTTTTCCTCGTCTAATAGACAGTTTTTCCTCGTCTAATGGACAGTTTTTCCTCGTCTCTTAATCGCTGTATCCCTTGATATTACTGTTTTTTTTTTTTTCCAAAAGGTTTAAAAGACAAAGTATTTAAGATAAATATAAATACCCCTTCTTTATTTCACTAAAAAACAAAATAAACGATACGTAA
>NZ_LT992558.1:0-8144 GCF_900258435.1 Carnobacterium divergens
TTTTTTCCATTGAAATCACATCTTTAGGGTCTTCCACTACTAAAACAATGCTACGATCTCTCGTTGTGTCTTGGCATATTTCACATGGATCGCCTTCCGTGATATTTCCGCAAATCGAACAATAATGCAAATCTCTTTTTGCACTAATCAACGCTTTAGCAAAATCCGTCACGTCTTCTTCCTTCATATCAATTGTAAAAAACGCTAATCTGGCAGCTGTTTTTGCACCAATTCCGGGCAATTTCATGTAGCTATCAATTAATTTTGAAATTGGTTCTGGGTAATGCATTCTGCTCATCCTCACTGTTTTAAAAAGTGGGACGCTTCAAACGCCCCACTTTTTTTATCGTTGATTTATAAACCTGGGATTCCTTTAGTGAATTTTCCCATTGTTGATTGTGTTTCAACTTCAATTTTTGCTAACACATCGTTTGTTGCCATTAAAATTAAATCTTGCAACATTTCAATATCATCTGGATCTACCGCTTCTGGCTTGATAACAACGTCTTTCACTTTCTTGTCACCTGTCATCACGATGGATACCAACTCACCACTGGCTACCCCGGTAAATTCTTTTTGGTTTAAAGCCTCTTGTGCTGATCCCATTTCTTTTTGCATTTTTTGCATTTGTTTCATCATACCTTGCATATTTCCCATTCCACGCATGTTGTCTACTTCCTTTCATTGGTTCGCTTTTTATTTTAAAACTAAATTAGTTAAAAATCTTAATCATCCAACACTTCAACCATTGCTTCTCCAAATAACTCAAGTGCTTCAGTGACGACTGTATTTTGATCGTCTGCAATTGGAGGTGCCACAAGGTCATCAAGACCGTCAAATGTTGGCGCTGGTGGTTCCTGAACGATTTGTGGATTCATTGCTTCAGAAGTGGGGGTTGGTGAACCCCCCTGTGCTTCTTTTGGTTGTTCCGTTGGCTTTGATTTATTTTGACTCAAATACTCGCTACGAATCGTTGGCCATTGATCGCTTGGCACACAAATCATTCTTGGGGTATGTCCGATTAATCGGCGCATGTCCTCACTAACTGCTTCCATTAATTCTTGATCATCGGTTGCTTTCTGACATAAAATATCATATTCAAAAGAAACAATCAAGCCTGTTGGACTTGCTGCAACAGGTGTTGAGGCTTTCATCACCGCTCGTTGCGTCACTGAAAGCATATTTAATAAATCAGGCCACAGTTCTTTTAATTGCAATAAATTGTCTTTTGTCGCTTCTTTTAGAACTTGATAGATCCCTGTTGTATTTGGTTTAAATTGATTGTTCCCAGCTTTTTTGGTAACTCGTTGTTGTGGTTTTTTTGCAGCTCCACTTGCAACGATTCCATTCTCTTTTAGTTCTAAAAGCTGTTTTTTTAATTCGTTGATTTCAGCTTCTAAATGCCCTACATTTCCACTCGCTTCTTTTGTTGCAGGTATTTCCTGAGAGGCTGGCTGAATAGATTCCATCTTAGACGCCACATTCACTCGCAACTGTGTCATTTTAACTGTTGCCACTTCCAAATAAATATCTGGGTGATTCGTAAAGCGCATTTCTGTTTGAGAGTCATTTAAAATTGTAATCATTTGATATAAAATACTCGCCGGAATCTTCCCGCTTAATTCCTTGAACGTCGTATCTGCACTCGCCTCTTCTAGTAAATCAATCATTTGCGGCGCTTGTTGATACACCAATAAATCACGACTGAATAAAATCAAATCTTCGACAAATCGTGCAGAATCTTTGCCTTCAGCTAAAATACCTTGTAAAATTGCCAATCCTTTTTCAGTATCATTTGTTAAAATGGCCTCAAAATAAGTTAATAACAATTCTTGCGTGAGGCTTCCAGTGACACTCATTGCATTTTCCAACGTTACTTCCGTTTCGCCATAGGAGATTACCTGATCTAAAATGCTTAATGCATCACGCATTCCGCCTTCCGCTGAGCGCGCAATAACAGGCAAGGCACTTTCCTCAAATCCAATTTTTTCTTGCTCCAAAATATAAGCCATTCTTCCGCATATATCTTTCACTGAAATACGCTTAAAATCAAAGCGCTGCGTCCTCGAAATAATGGTTAACGGAATTTTATGAGGTTCGGTTGTTGCTAAAATAAAAATAACATTTTTTGGTGGCTCTTCTAGTGTTTTCAATAAGGCATTAAACGCACCTGTTGAAAGCATATGAACCTCATCAATAATGTATACTTTGTAATCAGCACTTGTTGGTGCATATTTGGCCTTATCTCGAATATCACGAATTTCCTCGACGCCATTGTTACTCGCCGCATCAATTTCAATGACATCATTTAATTGACCTTTCGTAATCGCCATACAAGTTTCACAGGTATTACATGGTTCACCGTCAACAATATGATGACAGTTAATTGCCTTTGCAAAAATCTTGGCAGCACTCGTCTTACCCGTTCCTCTTGGACCTGTAAATAGATAAGCATGACTTGTTTTATGTTGTATCAATGCATTACGCAGTGTTTGAGTAATCGCTAATTGTCCAGCAATATCTTGAAATCTTTGGGGACGCCAAACCCGATAAAGTGCTTGATAACTCATCTATTTCCCTCTTTCTGAACCGAAGATTTACTAATTTCTATTATACGTTAAAAAAGATAGGATTTCATTCATTTAAACTAAAAATTTGGTAAAATCTCCCATCATTTTCTTAAGCGTGAAAAAAAACTCTCAATACAAATTGTATTAAGAGTTTCTCACTATGTACTTACAGCACATGGCGAAGCATACTTAGTGCTGCTTCCTTCCAGATCTGACACGATTCATAAGTTCACCATTGCTATAAGGCCTTTCGGCAATCTTTATTTTACCTTATCTTTTCCCTAAAAGCTAGCTTTTTTTAGAAATTGTATCAATAAAGTTAAATTAACTTATTTTGCTCCGCACTTTTTCTTGCAAGCTTCTCTTCTTTTTTTCGTTGTCGCAGGGCTTTAAAAAACTCACTTAACAATTGACCACACTCTTCTGCTAAAATACCTGATTCAACTGCCAATTGGTGATTAAAGCGCTCGTCTGTCAGCAAATTATAAAGCGTCCCCGCAGTTCCACCCTTAGGATCTTCCGCACCATAATAAACCTCTTTGACTCGTGACATAATCATTGCTCCACTACACATTGGACAAGGTTCTAGCGTTACAAATAAGCTTGCTTCTTCTAAACGCCAACTGTCTAAAAGATGATTTGCCTGGCGAATTGCAATCATTTCAGCATGAGTCGTAGCGTCATTGGTCTCTTCTCGCATATTGTGACCACGAGCAATCACTTTGCCATCTAAAACCACAACAGCCCCAATCGGAACTTCTAATTTATCGCCAGCCTTTTGTGCTTCTTTTATTGCTTCCTTCATAAAAAATTCTTTTTCTTCTTGTGTATACATCTGCCAATTCCTTTGTTCGTTTTCTATATCCTATCATAGTTCGCTTATTTTCTATATCTAATTTTTCTAATCTGTGGGATTTTATTAAGTTCATTTTAAAATTGTGTTATACTAATGTAAGCAATTACAAGTTGATTCGAAAGGAGTTTTCCCCTTGGATTTTGAACGTTTACAAACCCTTTATCCAAATGCAACCCTAGTTGAAACTCCCAGTAATGAGAGTGGGATTCTGTGTCTACCCTATCATACTCAATGGATTAAAATCTCAACTAATGAACTTAAGCTATCTGAAATTCAATTATTACAAGCTCTTTTCCCAATAAAAAAAGAAACAAAAAAGGCCTTAAGTCATTCGATTTGGTACCAATTTCTATGGCAAGCTAAGCCGCTGCCGACAACTAAAAAAGGCACTTATCGCGTAATTCAATTTACCCTCTCTCACCCACTTGATTCAGAGAATCAGTTTATGTGGCTAGAAGCTTTTTCACAAGTTTTTCCTGCCTGTGAGGATTCTTTTTTTATCAATCCGACTACTGGAGTTCTTATTCAAGAACAAACGAAAAATGACTTTACACTGGAAGAACTAAGTGGCGTTATTCAAGCTCTGGAGGATGACTTTTCGATAAAAGTATTTTGTTATATCGGCCATTTTTGGCACTTAACAACCGATTTCCCAAAATTATTTCACGAAGAGCAGTCCATTTTTAATCAACAACAACAGATCACAAAAAATCCTGTTCTGTCTCTTCCCCAAATTGCTCTTGCTTACTACACAAAAACATCTACCGAAAAAAGTTTTTTGATGAAAACCTTGAAAGACAGTCTTTCCGAACAAGTCGATTGGCAAGAACTCGTCCAAATTCTCTGGGAAACCCAAGGAAATCTTTCCTTGGCAGCAAAAAAATTATACATCCATCGGAACACGTTACAATATCGAATTGATCGTTTTTTAGAAGCAACCTCATTTTCTTTAAAAGATCAAAACGATTTAACCTTGTGTTACTTACTTGTTCTTATTTAAAAAAAACTCCTCATTCGCTCAACTAATGACCGAATGAGGAGTTTTCTATTTATTTATCGAATTTTTCTTTGACTGTTTCAGTGTAACCATGTAACGTGTGTTTAAAATCTTCCGCCATATCTTTTACATTATCGCCATAAACGTTGATTTTACCTTTAAGATTTCCAATCTTGTCTACAATTTTTAACAGATTTGAGATTTCTTCATCTGATAATTGGTCCACAACAGATAACGCATCGTCATTGCCGTTTAATTTTTCTTTGATAAAGTCTTTAGCGCGTTTACGATTCATGTAACTTTCAATCTTTTGGAGTGCTTTTTCTGAAGAAGAAACAATAATGGTTCCTACTACTACTGTTGCGCCTAAGCCTATTAATAAACCTTTAGTTGAATTTTTCATATTCTTTCACGTCCCTTTTCTTAGATTGATATTTAATATAATTTTAACACAAATCTTTGCTTTTAACTAATGAAAGCCTTATTTTGAAACAGCTTTTACTTTTTTGATTTTTGGTTCTTTGACTTGAATCCGAATTTTCCCTTTAACCGCACCAATTGTTACTTCGTCTCCAATTTTAACCGTACCGTTTAATAATTCTTCACTTAGACGATCTTCAACTTCTTTTTGCAAGGCTCTTCTTAGTGGTCGTGCTCCATATTCGGGATCAAATCCTGCCTTTGCAATCACTTCATTGGCTGCAGGTGTGATTTTCACATGAATATCTAGCTCTTTTAAACGTTTGATAATCGTATTGCCCATTAGTTTCACAATTTCCGTTAATTCATCTTTTTCTAATGAATGGAAGACAATCGTTTCATCAATTCGGTTGATAAATTCAGGTCTAAACGTATTTTTCAATTCTTCTAAAATTCGTTTTTCCATTGCTTTATGATCTTTCTTCTTATCCTTTGTACTAAACCCAACTGATTTTTCATCTCTTAAAGCAGTAGCACCTAAGTTTGAAGTCATAATCATAATGGTATTTTTAAAGTCCACCTTACGACCTTTTGAATCCGTTAAATGACCATCATCTAAAACTTGTAATAAAATATTAAAGACATCTGGATGCGCTTTTTCTACTTCATCTAACAAAATAACAGAATAAGGTTTTTGGCGAATTTTTTCTGTTAATTGTCCGCCTTCATCGTAACCGACATATCCTGGTGGTGAGCCAATTAAACGACTTGTACTGTATTTTTCCATATACTCAGACATATCCACGCGAATAAGTGCTTCCTCACTCCCAAACATAGCTTCACTCAAAGCTTTCGCTAATTCCGTCTTCCCGACACCTGTAGGGCCTAAGAACATAAATGAACCTATTGGTCTATTTGGATCTTTCAAACCACTTCTAGCGCGTCTCATAGCTCTTGAAACAGCACTAACCGCTTCTTTTTGACCTACAACTCGGCTGTGCAATACTTTTTCCAAATTTAGTAAACGATCACTTTCTTTTTGTTCCATTTGTTGAACTGGAATCCCTGTCCACAATGAAACGACCTCTGCCACATCAATTGGTGTTACTTGTAATTTAGAAGAAGTTGTTTGTTTGCCTTCTTTGATAATTAAGTTTTCAATTTTTTTCTTTTGGCGCATCTCTTTTGCTCTAATTTTAGCAGCTCGTTCAAAATCTTGCGTTTGAATGGCTTCTTCTTTTTCAGCAACTAGTGCATCCAGTTCAGCAATTGCTACTGCTACTGGCGTAGGTTTATCTGAAACATCTAAACGAACTTTAGCCGCTGATTCATCAATCAAATCAATCGCTTTATCCGGTAATTGTCTTGATGTGATATAACGCATTGAAAATTGAATGGCAGAATGGATTGCTTCATCCGTAATTTCTACACCATGATGTTCTTCATAACGCGATCTTAAACCAAGCAGAATTTCCTCTGCTTCTTCAGCCGTCGGTTCGTCTACTTGAATAGGTGCGAAACGTCGTTCTAAAGCAGCATCTTTTTCAATATACTTTTGATATTCATCCAACGTCGTTGCACCAATCGTTTGTAATTCTCCCCTTGCAAGAGCCGGTTTTAAAATATTCGAAGCGTCAATGGCTCCTTCTGCTCCACCAGCCCCGATTAAGGTATGCAACTCATCGATAAAGAGAATCACTTCACCGTCTTGATAAATTTCCTCAATAACTTTTTTCATACGATCTTCAAATTCACCACGGTATTTAGTTCCCGCAACCATCGATCCCATATCTAACATCATTAATCGTTTTTTAGATAAATCTTTTGGTACTTCACCGTTAATAATTTTTTGCGCCAAACCTTCTGCTATTGCTGTTTTACCAACACCAGGCTCACCAATCAAGACAGGATTGTTCTTCGTT
Organism: Carnobacterium divergens; assembly: GCF_900258435.1. Lineage (NCBI taxonomy): Bacteria > Bacillati > Bacillota > Bacilli > Lactobacillales > Carnobacteriaceae > Carnobacterium > Carnobacterium divergens. The sequence goes on from NZ_LT992558.1 coordinate 6,766, forward strand.
CTACGACTCAATACTTGAATCAAACGATGTACTTCCTTTTGACGTCCCACAACAGGATCCATTTTCCCAGCTCTAGCCAACGCTGTTAAATCTCGAGCCAAAGAATCTAACGTAGGCGTTCCACCTGTTGATTGAGCCGTTGCCGCTTTGCTACGTTTCCCTTTACTTCCGTTACTGTCGCTAACACCAATTTTTTTAAGTAATAATTGTCTTGTCTTATTTAAACTAACATCTAAATTACTTAAAATTTTTGAAGATAAAATTTCCTCTTCACGTAGCAAACCTAACAGTAAATGTTCCGTTCCAACCAAAGGTGCTCCTAAACGTCTTGCTTCATCTGTTGCAAAGGTTATTACTTGTTTTGCTCTTGGAGAATAAGGAAGAATTACATTTTTTGAAATACTGCCCATCGTTCCATAACCTGTAAAGTGTTCTATTTCTTCTCGAACATCTTGCTCATTAACTGCAAATTGTCTTAACGTTTTTCCAGCCATACCTTCTTGTTCGATTACTAAGGCTAATAAGATATGTTCTGTCCCAACTGAATGATGACGAAAACGTTTTGCTTCATCTTGTGCCAGAATTAAAACCATTTTAGCTTTCTCTGTAAATAATTCGTTCATTTTAACGCCTCCATCATTTATTCATATCTTAAATTGTCTACAAAAGCGACCAAGATTTTTGCTCGTAAACTATTTTCATTTTTTTCACTACTTGCAAGAACATTTTTTTCCAGTGCTGAGAGCATTAAAGTCGCTTCTCTTTTAGTAATAACTTCATCTTCATATAGTTTTTGAATAATTGAATAAGCGTCTTTTTGGGAAATCTTATCTCCAATTATTTGAATCATCGCATCTAGCATTTCTACCTTGTCCAATAACTTCACTTTAATAATTCTAATATAGCCACCACCGCCACGTTTACTCTCAACTAAATAACCTTGTTGAACAGTAAAACGAGTATTGATAACATAATTAATTTGAGAAGGTACACAATTAAATTGATTAGCCATTTCACTACGTCTAATTTCAATTTGTTCATGAACGCCTAAAACTTGTTTCAAATAGGCTTCAATGATATCTGACATATTTTGATTTTGCATAAGTCTCCTCCTTCTTAAACGATTTAATAGATTTTGACTAATACTGACTTTAATTATACGAGAAAAATGTTCATTTGAAAAGCAAGTCTACTTATTTCAATAAAAAAGTTCACTTTATGTAAAATAAAAAAGATGATTTATCCATATCTAGGATAAATCATCTTAACTTTTTCTTCACTATCGGGAAGACAGGATTCGAACCTGCGACCCCTTGGTCCCAAACCAAGTGCTCTACCAAGCTGAGCTACTTCCCGTTTTGAACTCGAAGATATGATCT
>NZ_LT992558.1:10043-13117 GCF_900258435.1 Carnobacterium divergens
CACCATTTATTTGGTTAAGTCCTCGACCGATTAGTATTGGTCCGCTCCATACATCGCTGTACTTCCACTTCCAACCTATCTACCTGATCATCTCTCAGGGGTCTTACTTGCCGAAGCAATGGGAAATCTCATCTCGAGGGGGGCTTCACGCTTAGATGCTTTCAGCGTTTATCCCTTCCACACATAGCTACCCAGCGATGCTCTTGGCAGAACAACTGGTACACCAGCGGTGTGTCCATCCCGGTCCTCTCGTACTAAGGACAGCTCCTCTCAAATTTCCTACGCCCGCGACGGATAGGGACCGAACTGTCTCACGACGTTCTGAACCCAGCTCGCGTACCGCTTTAATGGGCGAACAGCCCAACCCTTGGGACCGACTACAGCCCCAGGATGCGATGAGCCGACATCGAGGTGCCAAACCTCCCCGTCGATGTGGACTCTTGGGGGAGATAAGCCTGTTATCCCCAGGGTAGCTTTTATCCGTTGAGCGATGGCCCTTCCATGCGGAACCACCGGATCACTAAGCCCGACTTTCGTCCCTGCTCGACTTGTAGGTCTCGCAGTCAAGCTCCCTTCTGCCTTTACACTCTACGAATGATTTCCAACCATTCTGAGGGAACCTTTGGGCGCCTCCGTTACTCTTTAGGAGGCGACCGCCCCAGTCAAACTGCCCGTCTGACACTGTCTCCCACCACGATTAGTGGTGAGGGTTAGAGTGGTCATACAGCAAGGGTAGTATCCCACCAATGCCTCCACCGAGACTGGCGTCCCGGCTTCTATGGCTCCTACCTATCCTGTACAAGCTGTACAAACACTCAATATCAAACTGCAGTAAAGCTCCATGGGGTCTTTCCGTCCTGTCGCGGGTAACCTGCATCTTCACAGGTACTATAATTTCACCGAGTCTCTCGTTGAGACAGTGCCCAGATCGTTACGCCTTTCGTGCGGGTCGGAACTTACCCGACAAGGAATTTCGCTACCTTAGGACCGTTATAGTTACGGCCGCCGTTTACTGGGGCTTCAATTCTGAGCTTCGCCGAAGCTAACCCATCCTCTTAACCTTCCAGCACCGGGCAGGCGTCAGCCCCTATACGTCATCTTACGATTTTGCAGAGACCTGTGTTTTTGATAAACAGTCGCCTGGGCCTATTCACTGCGGCTGACCAATTGGTCAGCACCCCTTCTCCCGAAGTTACGGGGTCATTTTGCCGAGTTCCTTAACGAGAGTTCTCTCGCACACCTTAGGATACTCTCCTCGACTACCTGTGTCGGTTTGCGGTACGGGCAGATTGTTTCTAACTAGAAGCTTTTCTTGGCAGTGTGACATCAGGAACTTCGGTACTATTAGTTCCCTCCCCATCACAACTTGTCCTTATAGTAGCAAGCATTTAACTCACTTCAAGACTTGTTGCTTAGACGCGCATATCCAACAGCGCGCATTCCTTAGCCTACTGCGTCCCTCCATTGTTCAAACAAAACAAACTGGTACAGGAATATCAACCTGTTGTCCATCGCCTACGCCTATCGGCCTCGGCTTAGGTCCCGACTAACCCTGGGAGGACGAGCCTTCCCCAGGAAACCTTAGTCATACGGTGGACGGGATTCTCACCCGTCTTTCGCTACTCATACCGGCATTCTCACTTCTAAGCGCTCCACTAGTCCTCACGATCTAGCTTCAACGCCCTTAGAACGCTCTCCTACCATAGAACCCTAAGGTTCTATCCACAGCTTCGGTGTACTGTTTAGCCCCGGTAAATTTTCGGCGCAGGGTCACTCGACTAGTGAGCTATTACGCACTCTTTAAATGATGGCTGCTTCTGAGCCAACATCCTAGTTGTCTAAGCAACCCCACATCCTTTTCCACTTAACAGTAACTTTGGGACCTTAGCTGGTGGTCTGGGCTGTTTCCCTTTCGACTACGGATCTTATCACTCGCAGTCTGACTCCCGGATATAAATCAATGGCATTCGGAGTTTATCTGAATTCGGTAACCCTAGAAGGGCCCCTAGTCCAAACAGTGGCTCTACCTCCATGATTCTTAATTCCGAGGCTAGCCCTAAAGCTATTTCGGAGAGAACCAGCTATCTCCAAGTTCGATTGGAATTTCTCCGCTACCCACACCTCATCCCCGCATTTTTCAACATACGTGGGTTCGGTCCTCCAGTGCGTATTACCGCACCTTCAACCTGGACATGGGTAGGTCACTTGGTTTCGGGTCTACGACCACATACTCATTCGCCCTATTCAGACTCGCTTTCGCTGCGGCTCCGTCTTATCAACTTAACCTCGCATGTAATCGTAACTCGCCGGTTCATTCTACAAAAGGCACGCTATCACCCATTAACGGGCTCTAACTATTTGTAAGCACACGGTTTCAGGTACTCTTTCACTCCCCTTCCGGGGTTCTTTTCACCTTTCCCTCACGGTACTGGTTCACTATCGGTCACTAGGGAGTATTTAGCCTTGCGGGATGGTCCCCGCGGATTCCGACGGAATTTCTCGTGTTCCGCCGTACTCAGGATACACAACAGAGTGAACTTTGTTTCAAATACGGGGCTTTTACCCTCTTCGGCGGACCTTTCCAAGTCGCTTCTTCTACAAAATTCATTTATGACTCTTAATGTCGTGTCCTACAACCCCAAAGAGCAAGCTCTTTGGTTTGGGCTCTTCCCGTTTCGCTCGCCGCTACTCAGGGAATCGAATTTTCTTTCTCTTCCTGCAGGTACTTAGATGTTTCAGTTCTCTGCGTCTACCTCTACTAACCTATGTATTCAGTTAGTAGTAACATCCTATAAAAGATGCTGGGTTCCCCCATTCGGAAATCTTTGGATCAAAGCTTACTTACAGCTCCCCAAAGCATATCGGAGTTAGTCCCGTCCTTCTTCGGCTCCTAGTGCCAAGGCATCCACCGTGCGCCCTTATTAACTTAACCTATTTTGATTACTCAAAATTGTCGTTAATACGTTTTATCTTACGATAAGAACGTTAAAAAACTCATTTAAAACGCGGTGTATACATTGTTTCTTTTTTCATAAATTGCTTTCTTACAATATCCAGTTTTCAAAGAACAAATT
>NZ_LT992558.1:13217-71934 GCF_900258435.1 Carnobacterium divergens
TTACTTTGTTCAGTTTTCAAAGGTCTAAGTTGTTTCGTTGTTGTTTTGACAACTTCTATATATTAGCACGTTTAGAAGTTCGTGTCAACAACTTTTTTAATTTTCTTTTTCGCTAAGTTGTTGTTACGTCCTAGCGACATGTATAAATATAACAGGTATATCAAGGTTGGTCAACTCTTTTTTTGCTTTTTTTTATTTATTTTTACATTTGTTAACAATATTTTTTTAAATCGGAAATCACACGCTTTCACTTCGGAATAAACGAACTTTAAAATCAAATTCACCTCTATCGTACTTCATTGTTAAAAATGTATAATATCCACTTTTGGTTTAATAAACAATAAAAAGAGAGTCTACAGCTTATAGACTCTCTTTTTTCACTATTAATTATTGCGCATCGTTGGAAATAACAATACGTCACGAATCGCTTGAGCATCTGTTAGCAACATTACTAAGCGGTCAATTCCGATTCCTAATCCACCTGTTGGCGGCATTCCATATTCAAGAGCTTCTAAGAAGTCTTCATCTAATTGATGTGCTTCGTCATTTCCTTCTGCCCGTTCTTGCATTTGTGATTCAAAACGCTCTCTTTGATCAATCGGATCATTTAATTCTGTAAATGCATTTGCATATTCATTTCCGACAATAAAGAGTTCGAATCGATCTGTGAAGCGTCCATCTTCAGGATTTTTCTTCGCTAATGGCGAAATTTCTACTGGATGTCCATAGATGAATGTCGGTTGAATCAATTTTTCTTCTACAAAAGTTTCAAAGAATTCATTTACAACATGACCATATTGCATGTTTTCTGTAATAGCTACATTATTGTCTTTTGCTAGTTGGCGTGCTTCTTCATCTGTCATTACTGGCCAGAAGTCAACTCCGGATATTTCTTTAATAGCATCTAGCATGTGTTGACGTTTCCAAGTTGTTTCTAAATCAACATCTACGCCACCATAAGTGATTTTAGCTGTTCCTAATACTCGCTCAGCTGCTGTACGAATGATTCCTTCTGTTAAATCCATTACGTCTTGATAGTCTGTGTATGCTGTATATACTTCTAACATTGTAAATTCTGGGTTGTGCGTTGTATCGACACCTTCGTTGCGGAATACTCGACCGATTTCGTAGACTTTTTCCATTCCTCCAACAATTAAGCGTTTCAAGTGCAACTCTAAGGCAATACGTAAATACAATTCCATGTCCAATGCATTATGATGCGTAATAAATGGACGCGCTGCTGCTCCACCTGCTAAATTGTGTAAAGTTGGCGTTTCTACTTCCAAGTAATCTTGTTCATTTAAATAATTACGAACTTCTTTAATGATTTGGCTACGTTTTGTAAAACGATCAAAACTTTCTTTGTTACTAATCAAATCTAAGTAACGTTGACGGTAGCGTTGTTCTACATTTGTTAAACCATGATATTTATCTGGTAATGGACGTAGTGCTTTTGATAGTTGAACCAATGAAGTAGGCTTAATCGTTACTTCTCCAGTATCTGTTTTCATGATGATTCCTGTTACACCGATAAAATCGCCTAAGTCTGCGTTTTTAAAGATTTCATAGTCTTCCTCACCAACAGTGTCTTTTCGAACATAAATTTGAATTTGGCCTTTACGGTCTTGTAAATGAGCAAAGCCAACCTTACCTTTTCCACGCTTAGTCATGATTCTTCCAGCAACAGTTGCTGTTTCTTCCTTGGCTGCTAATTCTTCTTTAGTATCAGCATCATAAGCTTCATGTAATTCGCTTGATAGATGTGTTCTTTCAAAGCGACTGCCAAATGGATCGATGTCTTTTGCGTATAAATCGGCCAATTTTTCACGACGCACTTGTAATTGGTCATTTAATTCTTCTTGATTGTTAGTTTCGTGGCTCATTTTTTGCACTCCGTTTCTGTTTCGTTTTGTTTCTTCCATCTTTACTCTTTATAATGCCAATATAATTGAAAAAAAGCAAGGGAATTAAAGTTTTTATCTTTAATTTCCTTACGTTTTTATTTCACTGTGTTCAATTCTCGTTCTTCTGTCGCTTCTACAAATGCATCGAGTATACTTACCATTTCTTCTTGTCGAGTTGCTTGATTCACTGCTAGTTTAGTTTTTGCTGCACGTGAAATCCCTTTTAAATAGTAAGCAGCATGCTGACGGAATTCTCTAGTGGCAATGGTTTCGCCTTTTAAATCAACTAATCGTTCTAAGTGAAGCTTGGCTGTAGCAATTTTTTCTCTTGCTGGTGGTTCAGGTAGCAGAATTCCTGTTTCCAAGTAATGTTTGGTTTGATAAATCATCCAAGGATTTCCTAGCGCAGCGCGTCCAATCATTACGCCATCTGCACCAACCTCATCTAACATACGCTTAGCGTCCATTGGAGTTTTGACGTCTCCATTGCCCATGAACGGAATGGTTAATGCTTGTTTGACTTCTTTTAAAACATTCCAGTCTGCTTGTCCTTCATACATTTGGACTCTTGTCCGACCGTGCATTGCTACGGCCCCTGCTCCTGCTCGTTCTGCTGCTAAGGCATTTTCAACAGCGAATACATGATCCAAATCCCAACCAATTCGCATTTTTACGGTTACTGGCAATTGAACGGCATCTGCAACGGCCGCAACCATTTCATAGACTTTGTTAGGATCCAACAACCATTTTGCGCCAGCTTCTGCTTTGATGATTTTGTTTACTGGGCAGCCCATATTAATATCGATAATGGCTGCTTGGGTATTTGCCTCAACAAATTTTGCAGCTTCCACTAGTGTATCTTTATCGCCACCAAAAATCTGAACGCTTAATGGGTACTCATTTTCTTCAATGTGCAGCATTTCTAAGGTTTTTTTATTGCGGGTTTGGATTCCTTTATCACTGATCATTTCACAAACAACTAAGCCTGCACCAAATTCTTTTACAGTAACTCGGAAAGCTGCATTGCTAATTCCAGCCATTGGGGCAACTACAACACGATTGGGTATTTCAACGTCTCCTATTTTCCACATGGTTTATTTCCTCTTTTCTCTATATAGGTAACAATTGGATTGTTGGTTTAAATTTACTAGAGGTATCATAGCATAATTCACAAACAAGTAAAACTGTCTTGTTTGTAAATTAAAAAAACTTCCAATGATGCTCATTGGAAGTTTTGACTTATTCGCCTTCTACTGCTGGGTAAAGTGCTGTTGATAAATAGCGTTCACCATTGTCAGGTACTATCGCTAAAACGGATTTTCCTTTTCCTAACTTTTTAGCAACTTCAATTGCTGCTTTAATTGCTGCTCCTGATGAAATTCCAACAAGTATTCCTTCTTTAGTGGCAACTTCTCTTGCCATTCCTAACGCATCTTCACTTGTTACTTCTAAAATTCCATCATAAATTTTCGTATCTAAGACACCAGGTACAAAACCCGCTCCAATTCCTTGGATTTTATGAGGGTTTGGTGAACCTCCTGCTAAAACAGGTGATTCTGCTGGTTCAACAGCGTAAATCAAGGTCGCTGGATTTGCTTGTTTTAAAACATGACCCACTCCAGTAAGAGTTCCACCCGTTCCAACGCCTGCAACAAACGCGTCTGGGCCTTTTCCGTCAAATGCTTCTAAAATTTCAGGTCCTGTTGTTACTTCATGAACTGCTGGATTCGCTAAGTTGTCAAATTGCATTGGCATAAAATAATTAGGTTGTGCTGCTAATTCAGTCGCTTTGGCAATTGCGCCTTTCATTCCTTCTGATCCTGGTGTTAAGATCAGAGTTGCTCCATATGCTCTTAATAATTTGCGACGTTCAATACTCATAGTATCTGGCATAACTAAAATCGCAGGATAACCTTTTGCTGCTGCTACCATCGCTAGACCAACACCCGTATTTCCACTTGTAGGTTCAACGATTGTGTCTCCGGGTTTTAAAACACCCTCTTCTTCTGCAACTTCAATCATATTCAATGCAATTCGATCTTTTACGCTACTTCCAGCGTTAAAAAATTCTAGTTTCACATAAACATCTGCAGCTTCTGCTGGAACAACTTGATTTAGCTTAACGATTGGGGTTTCTCCGATTAATTCTGTTACTGATGAAACCATTCTTACCATGTTGTTTCCTCCTCTATTTGTTCAACTTGGAACGTTAGCTTTATTTTAGAAATCTTACTTACTTTTGTCAAGTGAAATGCAAAAGCCGTTTCCTCTTATTTACAAAAGAAAACGGCTTTGATTTTTTTATTTAGCTACGGCTTCTGCTCGTAATTCTATCAAATCTGTTTCTGAATAATGGTAGTGATTGCCACAAAAATGACAGCTTGCTTCAGCGCCATGATCTTCCTCAATCATTTCAGTGATTTCGTGTTCTCCTAATGCAATAATCGCTGTTGAAAAGCGTTCTTTTGAACAATCACATTTGAAACTGACTGGCATTTTTTCAAGAACTTTCACATTTTCTTTACCTAATAGACGATCTAATATTTCTTCTGGTTGTTCTCCTGCATCCATTAATTTTGATACCAACGGAATTTCAGCAATATTTTTTTCAATTGCAAGAAGCGTTTCATCTGTTGCTCCTGGCATTACTTGAATCATAAAGCCTCCTGCGGCTTTAATGGAATCGTCTGTGTCTACTAAAACACTTAACCCAATTGCTGAAGGTACTTGCTCTGAATTAGCCATGTAGTAGGTGAAATCTTCGCCTAGTTCGCCACTAACTAGCGGAACTTGTCCAGAAAAGGCTTCTTTTAAACCTAAGTCTTTTGTTACTGTTAGCGTCCCTTGAGTTCCGACTGCACCGCGAACATCGATTTTCCCTGCAGCGTTAGGAGGTAAACTCACACTTGGATTAGCGATATAGCCTTTTACTTCACCTCGGCCATTACTGTCTACAACGATGTGCCCAACTGGGCCGTCTCCATCCACTTTGACAGTCATTTTGTCGTCACCTTTTAAAGTTGCACCTAACAACAGTGCACCAACCATCGTTCTTCCTAATGCAGCAGATGATGCGCTCCATGTATCATGTCTTTTTTGAGCTTCACTAACGGTTTCTGTTGCACAAAGTGCGTAAGCTCTAATTTGCCCCTCGTAACACACACTTTTTAATAAATAATCTGACATTCTGTTTCACCTCATATTTTGATAAAAGAAGGACACAACAAATGTTGTATCCTCTTTTTGAACGATTTAATTTTTATTTGTAACGATCTGAGAAGTTGTTGTCGTCGTATTCAGACTTAGCTTCTTCCTCTGTTTTTTCTTTTTGTTCTGCTTTCACTTCATCAGAAGCTTCTTTGGCTTCAACATGTTCTTCCACTTCTTCTTCATGAAGTTCTTGCTTACGTTCCGCTAGTTCAGCTTCTTCTTGTTTCATTTTTTCAGCTTCTTTAGCTTCTAACGCCTTTTTTGCCTCTTCAAAGGTTGCACCTTTTTCACTTGGAAATTCAGGGTTTTCTTGACCTTTTGCTAGTGGCATTTCGCCTGTTTCAAATAGACTCTTGATTGTGCGTTCGTCTAATGTTTCTAATTCTAGAAGTTTTTCAGCAATCAATTTGTGTTGTGCTTTATGTTCTTCTAAGATACGACGAGCTTCCAAGTGAGCGTCATTTAACAGTTTGCGTACTTCTTCATCGATTTCATATGCAACTTGTTCTGAATAAGCTTTTGTTTGACCGTAGTCACGACCAACAAAGACTTGGTGGTTTCCTTCATATTGAACAGGACCTAAACGATCACTCATTCCGTATTCAGTTACCATGCTGCGAGCTAAGCCTGTTGCTTGTTCAAAGTCGTTACTTGCGCCAGTCGATTGAACGCCGAAGACCATTTCTTCCGCTGTACGTCCACCAAGTAATCCAACAATTTGTTCAAACATTTCTGTTTTAGTCATTAAGAAACGATCTTCTTTTGGAAGCATAATGGCATATCCGCCAGCACGGCCACGAGGTACGATGGTTACTTTGTGAACAACGCGTGCGTCACTTAGTACCATACCAACGATGGTATGTCCTGATTCATGGTACGCAACCATTTCACGTTCTTTTTTACTGATAACGCGGTCTTTTTTAGCTGGACCTGCAATTACGCGGTCTTGTGCTTCATCGACATCTAGCGCGTCAATTTTAGTTTTATTTCGACGAGCTGCAACTAATGCAGACTCATTTAATAGGTTTTCTAAATCCGCACCTGCAAAGCCTGGCGTTTGTTGTGCTACTACTTTTAAATCTACGTCATCTGCTAAAGGTTTGTTTTTAGCGTGGACTTTAAGAATTGCTTCACGTCCTTTAACATCTGGACGGCCTACTAAGATTTGACGGTCAAAACGACCTGGACGAAGTAAGGCTGGATCTAATACGTCTGAACGGTTGGTTGCAGCAATGATAATGATGCCTTCATTTCCTGTAAATCCATCCATTTCAACTAATAATTGGTTTAGGGTTTGTTCACGTTCGTCGTGTCCGCCACCCATACCTGCACCACGTTGACGACCAACTGCATCGATTTCATCGATAAAGATGATTGCTGGAGCATTTTTCTTCGCTGTTTCAAATAAATCACGTACGCGGCTTGCACCGACCCCTACAAACATCTCAACGAAATCTGAACCTGAGATTGAGTAGAAAGGAACGCCAGCTTCACCTGCTACGGCTTTTGCTAGTAACGTTTTACCAGTTCCGGGAGGTCCTTCTAATAGAACACCTGCTGGAATTCTAGCTCCTAAAGCAACAAAACGTCTTGGGTCTTTAAGGAATTCAACTACTTCAACTAATTCTTGTTTTTCTTCCTCAGCTCCTGCTACATCTGAAAAACGAATTTTGTTGGCTTTGCTGTCAGCTTCTTTAGCTTTTGATTTGCCAAAGCTCATCACGCCACGTCCGCCGCCTTGTCCACCTTGACCGCCTTGTCCCATCATTAGATAGAAGAAGAAAATCAAAATAATGATTGGCGCCATTGTCATTAATAGAGTTAACCAGATTCCTGGAGTATCCTCTTCTAATGGTGTCATCGTTACTTTTTTATCTTGAGCAATACCGTTAATTTCACTAACGATCGAGTCATTTTGTAAGACTGTTGTTGTAAAGTTCTTGCTCTTAGCGTCTGTTGAACCAAAGATTTTTAGTCCAGAAGAGCTGTCTTTCACTTTTTGTTCGTCACGGTATTCCCCAGTGATGTTATAAACCCCACCACTTGGTTGGATGTTAAATTTTGCTATTTTGCCGTCTTTCAATTGAGTTACGAAGTCACTTCCTGAAAGCTTGTTACTTTGTTCGCCAGTTGATCCACCAGTTGCCCAAGTTACAATTCCAATGATTCCTAAGAAAACAATTGCATAGAAGACGCCACTTTTAAAGAGTCCATTCTTCTTCATATTCGCCCTCCTTCTACACATGAGTCTGTCTCATGTTGTATGGTTAATTTTACTTTTTATAGTATTGTTTCAATTCTAGACTATCATAACATATTTGACCTTCATTGACCATTTATTTCTCTTGGTAAATCTCAGGTTTTAAAATTCCAATATAAGGTAGATTACGATAACGTTCTGCATAGTCCAAGCCATAGCCTACGACAAATTCATTTGGTACTAAGAAGCCAACATAGTCCGCTGTAATATCCACAACGCGTCCTTCTGGTTTGTCTAAAAGCGTCACAATTTTAACTGATTTGGCTTGACGATACTTAAATAAGTCAACTAAGTAAGCTAACGTTCTGCCGCTGTCGATAATATCTTCAACAATCAAGATGTCACGTCCAGTTACATTGGTATCTAAGTCTTTAATGATTTTTACTTCTCCTGAGGAAACAATATCATTTCCATAACTTGAAACATCCATGAAGTCCATTTCTAAATAGGTATCAATTTCTTTGACAACATCTGACATAAAGAAAGTTGCGCCTTTAAGAACACCTACTACAAGCGGATTCTTACCTTGATATTCCTCTGTTAACTGTTTTCCTAGTTCTACGGTTTTAGTAGCCAATTCTTCTCTTGAGAAGAGGATACGTTCAATATCATTTTGCATTTATCGTTTTCTCCTTTTCAATACCCTCATTTTTATCGTAAACGAGTATGTATTGTATTTTATCAGTTTCTTTAGCAATAGACAATTGGGATTCCTTATATTCTATCAACCAAATAATTTTTTTTTGATTATCGGCGATCAAATATGCTTGATTACGCTGTTCTAGCGGGATTTTTTGATCTATTAAAATATCTTTAAGTTTTTTGTGTCCTTTGCTCTTTCCTTTTAAGCTCATTTTATCGCCAGGCAATCGGTGTCGGATGGTTAGCGGTAATTCTAGCGAAGCTGGATTAAGATAGATCACCAATTGATTGGGTGTTTCTTTTTCTTTGTAATCTGTTGTTTTAAAAAAACCAACGCGCTCACCGTTTGGTAGGTCAACCCAGGAATTCAATGGCAATTCGGTTGAATAAAAACTGGATTTACTGATTATTTTTTCGTTTGTTACGTAAAATGAATCGTAGCTTTTAATGCCGTACCATTGATTTGAAAAATGAAGCTCCCCATTTGGTTGTTGACTTTCTAGTAATTCAAGTACTTTTGCTAGATGGCTTCTTTGAAAGGTAAAGGTGGTTTGCTTCAATAATTCTTGTAAGAAATGATTTAAAATTTGTTTTCTTAAACTAGAAGGATACTGTTGAAAATCGGAAATGGTTAGTTTCCAAGTTCCTTTGCTTTCTTGTTTAACCACTTTTTGATAGCTTGTCATTATTTGTAGTTGCGCAATCTCAAGTATTTCTTGTAAGTCATTTGAAAAATCATTAAAATGTTGAATCACTTGCGGATTTTCCTTCTTCAACAATGGCAGAATATGGTTACGGTATCGATTTCTTGTGTAGCCATCGTCAAGGTTTGTTTTATCCTCAAAGTAGAATACTTGATGGTTTTTGCTATATTCAAGAAGTTGACCTTTTGTAAAAGCAAGTAACGGACGAACGAGCTTTTTATGGGAAAACTCTCGCTCTGCCTGAATTCCTGCAATGCTTTCAAGATGTCCACCTCTCACTAAACGCATTAAAATCGTTTCTGCTTGATCGTCTCCATGATGAGCTGTTACTAAATGGCTGATTTTTTCTTCAGTCATTGTTTTTTTAAAAAACTCATAACGAAAAGCTCTGGCAGCGGCTTCAGTTCCTGTTTTTGGTTGCTCAAATTTTTCCCATTTTGTTGAAAAATAAGGAATCCCGTTGTCTAAACAAAAAGCTTCTAGAAAAGCGGCTTCATTTTGAGATTCGTTTCGTAGCTGATGATTGACGTGGGCTACTGCAAACCACGGTTTTACTTTTAGTGGCAATTTCATAATTAAATCTAGCAATACCATCGAGTCTACCCCTGTTGACACAGCCAGCAAAAGTCGATCGTTTTTTTTCCAAAAGGTTTGTTTGTAACATTCACTTAAAAAATTGCTTTCGAGCATCTGCATGGCTCCCTTCAGGATCCTTCTTTTTTGAATAAACATAAAAAAGGATAAGTTTCCTTATCCTTATCATCTATTTTAGTTACGACGTCCGCCTCGTCCGCCTCGTTTTCCTTCAGTATTGCGTTTTAATGAAGTTAAACGATCGTCACTATCTTTTAAAAATGAAGTCATCAATGAATCAAAATCTTCTTTTTTAGGAACTGCGTTGCGATTGTTACGGTCATTTCTTTGGTTTTGATAACCACCACTGCTACGTCCGCCACCGCTGTCTCTTCCGCCGCCACCTTCACGACGTCCTTGATAGCTTGACTCACGTCTTGCTGGAGCTGCTGATTCAGGTTTGTCTACTGCACGACGAATTGAAAGACCAATTTTGCCGTCGTCTCCGATAGACATTACTTTAACCGTTACGTCATCTCCTACTTTTAAAACATCTTTAATGTCTTTAATAAAGGTATCAGATACTTCACTAATGTGAACAAGACCTGTTTTACCTTCACCTAAATCAATAAATGCACCAAAATTTGTAATACCTGATACTTTTCCTGAAATTTTACTTCCTACTTCAATTGACATAAAAAATATGTTCCTCCTTAAAACTTGTAAGCTCATTATAGCACGCTACTTGGCTACTTCAAAAGACTATTTACTCAAATTTTGTTAAATTTGTAAATATTTAATCACTAATACACTTAAAACTCTTAGTTAGAGCTGTTTTCTTGCTTATTATCCTTTTTTTCTTCACTAGATTTATTTTTTTCAGTTTCTTCTGATTTCTTTTTCGTCTCTTCCAATATCTTGGCTGCGTTATCTTCTGGTAAGCTAAAGATAATCTCACCGTCTTTTGATAGATAATACTTGCTACGAGCAAGCTTAGTAACAAAGTCATCATCTTTCAATTGATTGATTTGGTTGTTTAATAAACGTTGTTCGGCTTGAACTTTTTTCAAATTTTTTTCTGCTTGCACTTTTTCTCGATTCATTTTTGCAACTTCTTGACGGTTGACTAAAATTGTAATCGAAAGCCCCACGATGATAATCGCTCCAATTAAACTAATAAGAAAGATTCTTCTTCGCATCTGTCGTTTTTGTTTCTTTTCACGGTGGTTTTGAAGGTTTTTTTCTTGGGTATACTCATTTTTCAAGTTTTCGACATTGCTTGGTTGGTGATTGCGTTTCTTCATTTTCCCACTCCTCGATTTGAAAAAACTAAGAGTCTTTTGCACTTGGATAAAGTTGTTAGCTTCGTTTCACTCGTCTCTTTAATAGTACAAGAAAGTCACAGCTTTGTCTATTAAGAGTCCGCTCCATCAGGAGTATCAGCTTTGTAAGTTTCGCTAATAATTGTGTACATATTTTTCGCTTCGTCTTTTTTAGTCGTTTCGATAATTCGGTCAATTTTTACAACTAGTGTTTTATTGCCAAAAGCAATGCTTAATTCATCGCCAATTTTTACATCTGTTGATGATTTTGCTGCAAGTCCATTAACTTGAATTCTACCTTTATCTGCTACTTCTTTTGCTACTGTACGACGCTTGATAATGCGCGATACTTTTAAAAATTTATCTAGTCTCATGGTTGTTCCCTCTTTTCTTCTGCTTTTATTTTTTGCCAAAGTTTATCTAATTCTTCGATTGTATTGATTTCCACGCCATCAAAAACATGGGGGTGTCTTCTGCGCAATTTTTTGTTCAGTGTTGTGAGGACATCTTCTAATGTGAAGTAGCCTTCTCTTTCGCCAAATCCTGTGTGATACAAGACTTGCATTAAGACGTCGCCTAATTCTTCAATGGTGTTTTCTGTATCTTCATTTTCAATGGCTTGAATTAATTCTGCGGTTTCCTCTTTTAAATAAGGAATCAAGGTCTCATGGGTTTGTTCTTGAATCCAAATGTCGCCATTTTCTCCTGTAATAGCATCCATATAGGTTTGCAAGGTAGCAAATGAAGCAACCCGCTCGTCTAATGCTAACGGAGGAACGTAAAGGGACGTTAAATTATGGACGCCTTCCATTCGATCGATTTCGTATAAAGGCAACCAGTCAATTTGTTCCTCTTTACTTCCTGCTGAATGAACGAGTGCCACTTGATGATCGTCTGGATAGATTTCCATTAAGGTCAATTTCACATCACTTGCGATAAATTCATTAAACACTTGCATGATAATAACGTGTTGACTCATTTGAACCTCATCTTGTCTTAAAGCTAGTGCGTCTAATAATTGAAAGCCTTCAACTGGATCTATCTTCACTGCTTGAAAGAAATCGTCTAAGAAGCTTTTTCCGCCTTTAATTGTCACTTGGATGCCTTTTGTGTTTGCTAGCAATAATTGAACTGATTTTTCAGCGACCATTGGATGGCCTGGTACGGCATAGACAATTGGTTTTTCTGTTTTTTGCGCACTATCAATTAATTTTTCGACAATGGTTTCATAGACATTTTCAAATTGGTCGTTTGCTTCATAAATCTCATCAAAGGAGGTGAATTGAAGATTTTCTTCTTCTAAATTCGCAACAACTGGATGTAATTTTGTTCGTAAATAAACAGGGTAATCTGCTTTTAATAGTTGATAGACGCCAAAAGGCAACTGCTCTATATCTCCTGGGCCTAAACCAACAACAAGGATTTCTCCCATAATAACTTCCTACTTTCTTAATAGCTTTTTGCCAAAGGGCATGTAGAGCCATTCTCTAATTGTAAACAGTTTCCACTTTAAAATACTAAAGCCAAAGATACTGACTCCGACAATTATTCCAATGAAAGTGACTAGAATTGCGCCACTTCGTCCGGAAAATAGTGGGAATAAACTTAAAAATAGCACTGTCAGTAAGACAACAAATGTCATCACCCAACAACATAATACTAATTTTACCAAAAATCCGCCACGTAAGATACTCCCTTTAAGTGCAACAGGAGAACCGATCCATAGGCAACTTAAAATAACCGCTAAACTCATGACTGTTGCTAGACTTGCTCCTAGTGTTCCAAAAGCCTTCACCAAAAGATCGTTAAATAAAACTTTGACTACCAAACCGACTAGAAGGGCAATCATTGCTAAACGGTGTTGGTTGCGACTTTGTAAAATAGCATTGTACGCCCCAATTAACGATGCCAAAATGATTGATAGCAGGTAGATGCTTAAAACACCATTTCCTGCTCGATCGCCAAATAAAACATGGTTAATATAAGGCAATAAAACCAACATTCCAGAGGTCGCCGCCATCGCAAAAGCTGTCGTAATCCTAAGAAGCGAAACGGCTGTACGCTGGAATTCAAATTCTCTTTTTGAAACATAATAATTACTTAGCATTGGTACCAAGCTAGCTGCGAACCCCGTTCCCACAACCATTCCTAATTGAACAAGCGGTTGTCCGCGGTCATAAATTCCTTTTAAGTTCTTCGCTACGTCAGGGGAAATTCCACTTAAGGTCATCCCTTTGTATAACGTAAAGGAGTCAATTAACTGCAATAAAATCAACATCGCACTTAAAATACAAATAGCTGTTCCTTCTGTCAAAAAACGATAAAGCAAGGTTGAATAGCTTGTTGGTTGATACAATTCTTCGTTTCCTTGTTTTTCAAAAGCTGGCGCTATGACACTTGCTTCTTTTTTTACATAATAATAATAAGCTAATACCAGCAACGCTGCGATTCCTGCAATCCACGCGCTACTCATCGCAATGGTTCCCATTTGATAGTCTGTCCAGCCTAATTTCAGATAGAGAAAAGCAGCGATCAAAATCACCGCAACGCGTACAACCTGTTCAACCACTTGAGATACGGCAGTAGGCAGCATGCGATAGGTTCCTTGAAAGTACCCTCGCCAAACAACTAAAAAAGGCATACATAGAAACATCCAGGAAACCGCTTGGACGAGGGGTGTTAGTCCGCTGTCTCCCATTAAACTTGCAATTTTTCCAGCAAAACCATAGATTCCAGCAAATAACACGATTGAAAAAATGCTTAGAATGACGAAAGTTCGTTTGAGTAA
This sequence comes from Carnobacterium divergens, assembly GCF_900258435.1. Taxonomy (NCBI): domain Bacteria; kingdom Bacillati; phylum Bacillota; class Bacilli; order Lactobacillales; family Carnobacteriaceae; genus Carnobacterium; species Carnobacterium divergens. The sequence continues at coordinate 26,621 of NZ_LT992558.1, forward strand.
TTCTTTTTGACTGCTCTGTGACTTTCTTTCTGCTACTAATTTTGATAAAAAGATTGGAAAGCCTGATAAAGCAAAGGTCATGCCGATTCCATAGAGTGGGTAAACTTGCTGATACACGTAGAATCCTGTATTTCCTACCATATTTTGGAAAGGAACACGGTAAACGGCGCTTAGTATTTTAGCAATTAATGAAGCTACAGATAAAATCACTGCGCCATTCATCATATGCTTCATTTGTTTATTTCCCATTTATACACCTACATTCGTTAAGTCTTAAAATAAATTTTGACTTTCGTTCTTTTTATCGAATTATACGTTTAACTTCTTAAGAAAAGCTGAAGTTTCTGCTTTATTTTTCAGATGCTTCACTTTTTTCTACGAAGTAAGCTGCAACATTTGCTGCAAATTTTTGCAAATAATCTAACCATTGATAGGTTGGCTCATTGTTTAATTGGAAGGTTACGACTAATTTTTCTTTTTTAACAGCGACATTCGCTCTTAATGGAATATCCCCCAGTGCTTTGAATACTTCTTCAGCTGGCAATTTTTCAGTGCCGGATTGAGAAAGAGTGACGTCAATTTGATTGTTGGTACGTTTAATAAATTCAATTAAGGCTTTTTCGCTATGCATTTTCATTAGTCCAATTGATAGTAAATCCGCTACTTCATCTGGATACTCGCCAAATCGGTCAATTAAATCATCTTGTAGCATAGTATATTCTTCTAAGTCTTTTAATTCACGAATGCGTTTATAGATTTCAATTTTTTGACGTTCATCTTCAATATACGTGCTTGGTAAATAGGCATTGATCGCCAAATCAATTTCAACTTGTGTTTTTTCTTCTTTAACTTCTTCGCCACGTTTTCGCATCACGGCTTCACTTAGCATTTCAGAATACAAGTCAAATCCGACGGAATCAATAAAGCCATGTTGTTGTGCACCTAGTAAATTTCCTGCCCCACGGATGGATAAATCGCGCATCGCGATCTTAAAACCTGAACCTAACTCGGTAAAGTCTTTGATGGCTTGCAGTCGTTTTTCGCTGACTTCATTTAGTACTTTGTTTGCTTGATACATGAAATAGGCGTAGGCGACTCTGTTGCTTCGGCCCACTCGTCCTCTTAGTTGATAGAGTTGAGACAAGCCCATATGATCGGCATTTTCAACAAATAAGGTGTTCACATTTGGGATATCAACGCCGGTTTCGATAATCGTCGTCGTTACGAGAACATCGTATTCGCCTTCAACGAACTGGTATAAAATACTTTCCAACTGTCCTTCTGTCATTTGACCATGTGCATAGGCAATTTTAGCATCTGGAACGAGCATTTGCAGCTCATCTACCTTTTTCTCAATTGTTTCAACACGATTGTAGAGATAAAAGACTTGCCCGCCACGTGTCAGCTCTCGCTCGATGGCTTCGCGAATAGCCCCTGGGTTTTGCTCCATCACGTAAGTTTGAACAGGGTAGCGATTTGCTGGTGGTGTTTCGATAACTGATAAATCGCGTACGCCTAGCATTGACATGTGTAAGGTTCTTGGAATTGGTGTTGCGGTTAACGTTAGCACGTCTACTTGTGATTTTAACTGTTTTAATTTTTCTTTGTGCTTCACGCCAAATCGTTGTTCTTCATCGACTACTAATAAACCTAAATCATGAAAATCAATGTCTTTTGAAAGGATTCGGTGAGTACCGATGACGACATCTACTTTCCCTGTTTTAATGCCTGCAATTGTTTCCGTTTGTTGTTTTTTCGTTCTAAAACGACTTAATAATCCTATCTCAATTGGAAAATCTTCAAATCGGGTAATAAGACTTTCATAATGTTGCTGAGCTAGGATGGTTGTTGGGACTAAGAATGCGGCTTGTTTGCCATCTTGTACGGCCTTAAAAATAGCACGCATAGCGACTTCGGTTTTTCCGTATCCTACATCTCCAACTAATAGGCGATCCATTGGCTTTTTCTTTTCCATATCGTGTTTGATTTCAGCTGCACTGCGTAGTTGATCGTCGGTTTCTGAGTAGGGAAAGGCATTTTCAAATTCAACTTGATAGCCATCATCTGGTGAGAAGGCATACCCTACTTCGGATTCTCTGGCTGCGTATAACTCAATCAAATCATCGGCAATGTCTTCTATTTTAGCGGCTACTTTTTTCTTCGTTTTCGCCCACTCTGCGCCTCCTAATTTATTGATTTTCGGAGTTTTCGCTTCAGAGGAAACGTATTTTTGCAGTAAGTTAATTTGAGTTACGGGAATAAACAGCTTGGCATCGTCTTTGTAGATCACTGACATATAATCTTGATGAATGCCATTGATTTCAAGAGTTTCCATTCCAGTGTATTTTCCGATTCCGTGATTGACATGGACGACAAAATCACCTGGGTTTAACTCGGTGTAGCTTTTTAAACGCTCTGCATTGGATAAGGTTTGTCTGCGTGCAGTTTTTTTCGTCACCTTATTAAACATTTCCCGTTCATTTAGGACAACAATTTTTTCTTTTGGCAATTCAAATCCGTTGTGGATTTCGCCTGTGGTAATTTGAACGAGTCCTGTTTCTAATTTTTTAGGTTTAACGACTTTGCTTACTATTTCAAAATCTTTAAAGGTTTGATGGACTTTTTTAGCGCGTTCGTTGTCTGGAACCATTACGATAATCGTATTTTTTTGCTTCGTCCAGCGTTCCATTTCTGTTTTTAATAGAGGCATTTGGCCAAAAAATTGTTGCATACTTCGATATTGGAAGGGATGAATTTGAGAAAATCGAAGATTTCCCATACCTTTTTGAAATAGAGAGAAGTATAGAATGTCTTGTTCTTGATTTTTCATTACGCTTCTTAATTCATTTGAAAAGACTTGATCTCGTAAAATTTTGCGTTCCGCTAACTTATTCGTCATCCATTCCGCTTCTTCTTCAACTAGGCGACGTTCAGTCTCTAAGATCCGTGGGTATTCGTCCATAATGATTAAGCTGTTTTTATGAATATACTCAAGTACAGTTGTATGTTTTGGATAGACAAAATCGGTATACATCACTAACTTATCCGTTGGCTCGCCTTTATCAAAAGCATCCACGATTGGGCTTAGCTGTTGATGGAAAATTTCTTTTTCACTTGCATCCATAATTAAATCATGGTTTCGTTCAACCGCTTCACTAAATGCTGTTGCGCCTTTTTGTAGGAGCTCTTTGGTAAACAAGACATCTGTTGCAGGCAAAATAGTGATTTTGTCAATGTTTTCAATTGAGCGTTGGGTATCTGCTTCAAAATAGCGTAGGGAGTCGATTTCGGTATCGAATAAATCAACTCGGATAGGGTGTTCTTCTGTTAATGGGTAGATATCGACAATCCCACCACGAATGCTAAATTCGCCTGGTTTCCCTACTAAATGCTCTCTTGTATAGCCCATATTCACTAATTGTTCAGCTAAATGGGTTGGATCTAATTCGCCACCTTGTTTCATTTTAAATCTTGCTGCTTTCCAAATTTCTTTTGGTGGCAATAGCTTACGAACGCCGGATAATGGAATAATAATGATGCCTTTTTTACCTGACAGCAAGAAATCTAATGTGGCTACCCGCTCTGCTCGGTATTCAGGGGACGAGACGGACATTTCTGCTTGAATCATTTCATCTACAGGAAATAAATGTAGTTGGTCTTCTGGAACAAATCCTGAAAAATCTTCAATCAGTTGACTGGCATGAAATAAATTGTGCGCGACGATAACAATCGGTTTTTTCTTTTGTTCTAAAATCGTACTGATGACTAGTGTTCTTGCGGATCCTGATAAACCCGTAACTAATTGAACCGTATTTTGACCAATCGATTCAAGTAAATTGGCTATATCAGGAGTCGTTGCTAAGAGTTGTTTGATATCACTCATTTAAATGCTCCTTTTGTTTTATTATTTCTAAGTAAGGGAAAAGAAGCTCAGAATTTCTCTCAGCTTCTACTTCTTTATTGGTTGTTTTTATAATTATGCTTTTTTATTAAATTCGTTCATGGTTTCTAGAAAAGTATGACCTTCTACCCAATATCTGATTGCTTTTGCACTGTCTTTGACGGCAAATAACATCTCTTCATGTACTTCTTTTGGAAAATTGCTTAAAACATGGTTAATTACGGTTTGCCCTTTGACTGGACGATCAATTCCGATGCGAATTCGATTAAATTCAGATGTACCTAGGTGCTGAATCAAGCTCTTGATGCCATTATGACCTCCCGCACTGCCTTTTTGACGAAGACGAATCTTGCCTGTTGGTAAGTCTAAATCATCATAGACAACAACCAAATCGTCTATTCCTAAATTGAAATAATCCATTAACGGTCGAACAGATCTGCCTGAATCGTTCATAAAGGTTTGTGGTTTAACAAGAATAACTTTTTCAGTTCCAATAAAGGCTTCTGCGTAAACTGCTTCAAATTTACTTTTATTGAATGTAAGACCTTCTTGAAAGGCTAGTTCATCCATTGTGATAAAGCCTATATTATGTTTTGTACCGGTATATTTAGCGCCTGGATTCCCCAAGCCAACAATCATTTTCATTTTGTCGCCTCATTTTAATTATAATTTGGTTCTGAGCTTCTTTTTTTCCACGCAAAAAAATGCTGCACGACTACTCGCCCAGTTGTGTTGCTTAAGACAGTATACCATATTTGCAAAGAGATAAGGAAACACTCTTCTTTTTCCATTAAAATTTAACAAATTCGTGACATTTTGTTCCCTTTCTAAAAAAACAGTTGATTTCCTAAGCATCCTTCATTAATATTTTCTCATAAAATGCTATACTGAATTTGATTAAAATAATTTTCAGGAGGAATCCCAACTATGATACAACATGATATAAAAGATCATCAAAAAGTAATTATCGTCGGTGACGGTGCTGTTGGTTCAAGTTATGCTTTTGCTCTTGTAACTCAAAATATTGCGCAAGAAATTGGAATCATTGATATTGATCGCGATAAAACAGAAGGTGACGCGATTGATTTGTCACATGCTCTTGCTTTTACGTCACCTAAAAAAATATATGCAGCTAGCTATGAAGACTGTCATGATGCAGATATCGTTGTCATTACAGCCGGTGCTGCTCAAAAACCAGGTGAAACACGTTTGGATTTAGTTAACAAAAATCTTAAAATCTTTAAAAAAATTGTCGGAGATATTATGAAGAGTGGATTTGATGGGATTTTTCTAGTTGCCAGCAATCCCGTTGATATTTTGACTTATGCTACATGGAAATTCTCTGGTATGTCTAAAAATCGCGTTATTGGGAGTGGAACTTCTTTAGATAGTGCACGTTTCCGTCAAGCGATTGCTGAATTAGTTCACGTAGACGCTCGTAATGTTCATGGCTATATTTTAGGAGAACATGGCGATACAGAATTTCCTGTTTGGTCACATGCAAATATTGGCGGCTTACAAATTTATGAGTGGGTCAAAGACAATCCTGATGTTGATGAAGAAGCTTTAGTAGATGTCTTTTTCAAAGTTCGCGACGCTGCTTATGAAATTATTGAAAAGAAAGGCGCAACCTTCTATGGCATTGCCGTTGCTCTAGCACGAATTACAAAAGCGATTTTAAATGATGAAAGCTCCATTTTACCCTTGTCAGTCTATTTAGATGGCGAATATGGTCAAGAGGATGTCTTTATCGGAGCTCCTGCGGTTGTAAATCGTCAAGGAATTAAACACGTCATTGAAATTCCATTATCTGACTCTGAAAAAGAAAAGATGGCCCTTTCTGCCAACACATTAAAACAAATTTTAAATGATGCCTTTGAACAATTAGACGATTAAAAAAATTGCTAACTATGACTGTTACTATAATTAAATAAAACAAAAAAAGAGTCAGATTTCAAAATCTGACTCTTTTTTTCTACAGCCTGAAAATTGGTTAGCAAAAATTAATAACGTTTGATTTATATTTCCATTTATTACTACTTTTTATTTAACCTATATGGGCATAGACACATTAATATATCATTTTTCTATCTGAGGATACTTCAATTTTTTCATTTCCTCAGATGTTAATCCGCTACCACCCCATTTCCCCTCTAACAAATGTACTTTCCGAGAGTAGTATGCTTGGAATGATACTCTGTTTTTTTCACAATGGTACTCATAATATACATCATGATCATCATTTAATACGAGAAATAAATTATATCCCCCTAATGTCCAATCTTTTTTTAATTCTTGGATAATGATATCCTCTTTTTTTATCCCTTGTTTATTCATATAATCATTTATTTGAACTTTTGCCTTATATCTATTCACTAAAATAAATCCAAAAATAATTATTAAACCAATTAATAATGTTATAACTATTTTTTTTATCACAATATCACTCCTTTAATAGATATGAATTAGAGACGGTCTATAGTTAGCATTAAATCGATCCATAAGTCCATATGGGGTTACGATTCCACTAGAATTTTTCATAACTGGAACACTACCTGTCCCAAACCAATAGGCTTGAAAAACTAATTTAGAACAATAAGAAGGATTCTTACTATATAACTGCGTAGTAATTGAATAAGAAGGAAAAATATTTTGATTTGCTGTACCATTAGTAGAAAAATAATTCCTATCAGCCCATCTAGCCGCATTATCAGCAATGCCACTAGATGTGCGATATACCCTAACCCAACCTTTTCCTTTATACTCATTTACCCAAGCCTGTGAACTCATTTGGCGAGAAGTTCTTCCTGAACTAGGCATATCTAACACTTGGTTTTCGCCATTTGCTATTGCCGCATGACCTAAAAACCCTGCTGAACTAGTTCCATTAGTAACCAAAACATCCCCTCTCCTGATGTAAAAACCACTAGCCCATCCTCTCCCTTGAGGCTGTTCATTTACAGTTTCATTTGAATATTGACCGTAATTATTTAACTTAAGCCATTCAGAATAAGACAATGAATCCTCTATAATATTTTCAGTTTTTCCATCTTCATAAACCTTGTTAAATTCTTCATTATTTTTTTCGAAATTATCCAATGAAAGTTCTTCCGAATTAATATACCCTTCTTGAATTCCTTGGTTATAAAGCACCTCATAATTGCTTATTTCTTCAGCTGTTCCATATTGACCTCCAACTAATAATACAAGTGACAAACTAAGTATCCCAACTAGCCTTTTCATTTTCATACCCCTTTTAATTTATAATTTATTTCAAATTATAAATTAATAAATACCCCCGTCAATACAATTGTTATTTATCGAAAAACTAATTTTTTTTATTAATACGAGATTTTAATCCAATTAGATTAGTTTCCTCTTCCTGATAAGTTATTGAAAAAGTGGCTGAGACATAAGTCATAAAACAGCATGAAATGTTTATTTCATGCTGTTCCTTATTTTTTATTAACTTAATTTCCACTCAAAAATAGAGTTTTGTTCCAGCTACTTTTAAAATTGTATCAAAAAGTAGTTACATTTCCTCATTTTTCAACCTTGAATTTTCTAACTAAAATACTCCTGACGTAATTCGGCCTTGATACATTGTCACCGTTGGAGACGTTCTTCTAGCTACTGCTTCTGCTGAGCAACTGGCATTTGTAAAAACAAAGGTAGCCTTATCTCCAATTTTTGGCCATACTTGTTCGCCTTCATCGTTAAGCGGCGTAACGCCATTGGTAATCAAACCTAGTGTTCTACTTAGTTCAAATTCTGTCACTTGATTAAATAGTTCGCCAAAACGACTTGCTCGCTCTAAAATATCACCATTTCCGTAGGGGGACCAATTATCAAAAATATTGTCACACCCAATTTTAGTCGTAACCCCTTTACTGGCTAATTCAAGCATTGGTGGAATCACTGGATCAATCGGCACACTTGTAATAATCTCGATTTTAGCTTCATTTAAGGATTGAAATAATTCTTCCTTTCTAGAACCCGTCACGTCTCTTAATCCAAATCCATGACTGACCGCTACTTTTCCTTGCCAATGATAGTGATTTGTTAAGCGAATCAGCTCGTTAAATGTTTTAATTCCCATTTCTCCTCGTTCATGTAAATGCAAATCAATTCTTGCGTTGTTTTCCATTGCTAGTTCAAATGTCATAGCTAATGATTTTTCCATTTGCTGATCGACAGCTGTTGGGTCTACACCGCCTACTATTGTTGCCCCTTTTTTTAAGGCTTGTTTCATTAAATCTACGCTATTGCTACGTAACAAGCCGTGTTGAGGAAAGGCCACTACTTCAAAATCCATTTTTTGCTGATTCGTCAACGCATCCATCACTTCCACTAAATGTTCTAGCTCCACTGTTGGATGCACATCTACATGAGTTCTGATAGCTGTTACCCCATTTTGACGATACGTATCTAGTAAGATTTTTGCTCGTTCTTGAACCCCTTTGTCTAATTGCTTTAACTCAATCATTTCATCTTCAAAACGTTCAATAATCGAAGGTACGCGCTTTACCGCTTTCCACGGCGTTCCTAATCTTGATTTATCTAAATGGCTATGACTTTCCACAAAACCAGGCAATACGAGTTGTCCTTTGGCGTCATAAACCGTAGTAGCTGCTAGCTGTCCTTTTCCCTCTTGAATAATCTGGCTAATTTTTCCTTTTTCAATTAAAAGATCAACCAAGGTTGTCTCAGTTTGACTAACGGTATTCCCACTTTTTTTAAAGCCAGTTTCCAATCGGCAATTTTTAATTAATAGCGTTTCATACATGTGATTCCTCCTTTTGGTTAGGCGTGAATAATCGTTTCTTTAGTGTTTTCAACCGTTAATCGACCGTTTTTAATCACTACTAAACGCGTCGGTAAATCAATGATAGCATTCGCTTTAGAAATTGTGTCTAATATAACTAAGTCGGCTTTTTTTCCAACTTCTATGCCGTAATCCGTTAAACCTAATGCTTTAGCTGGATTCTCAGTAATCATTGGCAACACTGTTGGTAAATCCGCTGCCCCTCCCAAATGCCCAACAGGGATGGCTAGCATTGCAATTTGTAAAATATCGCCGTTGCCGTAAGGTGTAAAAGCGTTGCGGATATTATTCGTTGCCAAGCACATATTTACGCCGCCATCTCTTAATTTGCGAATGGGGGTGACCGCTCGTCTCACGTTGAACGCATCTTTCCTAGCTCCTAGATGTAAATCCGTTGCAGGCAATGCCATTACGCTTATTTCTGCTTGTGCCATTTTTGAAATAATGTTATCCAACTCTAGCTTTGGTAAAGCATGTAAGGCTGTTAAATGCCCAACGGTTACTCGCCCTTGATACCCTTTTTCAATCGTTTTGGCACACAGATACTCAATTGACAAGGCGTCTGCTTCATCACTGAAATCTTGATGCAAATCGATTGGTTTATTGTATTTCTCAGCAATTTCAAAAATCAAATCGATGTGCTTTTCAGCTGGTAAGTCATTGTAGGGAATACCTCCGACTACATCGGCTCCCATTATCATTGCCTGATGCATCATTTCCTCTGTTCCAGGTGCCTTAAAAATTCCTTCTTGGGGGAATGCAACGACTTGGATATCAATCAATTCTCGGTATTCGTCTTTTAATTTCATAATGGTTTCAAAACCGGTAAACCCTTGCGCTGGATCAAATTCAGCATGTGTTCTAACCGTTGTAACACCATTAACAATCAGCATCTCTAATGCTTTTTTTGCTCGTTCTTCAATGTCTTCTTTGGTAAAGGTTGGCTTTAATTCAGCAGTCACTTCGATTGCTTCTTGTAATGTTCCTGATTGATTCGGCTTACGTTCTGCAATTAACGCCTTATCTAAATGAATATGTCCCTCTACAAAACCTGGAATCACAACATTTCCTTTAGCATCAATTGTTTTTTTTGCTTCTTCGATGCTATTTTCAGTAATTTGGCTGATTCGGCCTTCCTTGATTCCAATTGTTTTCAGTGTTTCACCATCATTGATACGTGCATTTTTAATGACTAAATCAAACATTTCTACCACTCCTCTTTTTTATTTAAGCTACTACTAATGATAAAATTAGTAAAACAACAGACGCTATGCTTAACCATTTAATATTTCCTTTCACGACGTCAATAATCGGAATTTGAAAACCAGAAGATAAGGCTTGCATCGTAATATTCACAAAGCTCATTTGACTCCCAAACCCAACACCAATTGTGACAAATCCTAGTGCTAGCGGTGAAAAACCTAATGACACTGCTACTGGTAAAACTAATGTTAAGACGGATCCCACGTAGGCTCCTGCTGGCACGCCAATCAAAATCCCCGTTAAAACAGCAACCGGTATCACAATCATTGCAGGAGCCGCGTTTGCAACTCCTGCAATCGTTGCAAAGGTTCCCGTTTTAGCAATTATATTAATAAACGCTAAGAAAATTCCGACTTGAAATAAACGTGTTAAAATATAGGTTGAACCGTCTACCATCGCGGTTACAGACTCATTTAAATTAAAGGCTGTACAAAAATAAATTAATGCCAACGTAACTACCATATAAACAAGCGGCGTAAAAATTTGAACCCCTAAAACTTGATTGACTAATGGGCCAAAAATAACTGCGAATAAAAGAAAAATAGCTGGCAGTGTAAGTTTAAATAAGCGTCCATTACTCATCGTTTCATAAATCGAAGCTTCTTCTTCTTTAAAACCCAATTTTCTGCGTTTTGTCCCCCAAAAAGCTAATAGTACAGCAGCTAAAACAAAGATAAGCCAATAAGGTCGCATAATGGCTACATATTCACCAACTTTAATATTCCCTAATTTAGAAACGATGCTTGATTCTAAAGAAGCAGGGGATGTTGTAAAAGAAACGGCCGCGGCAATCGACATGGCCGCGATTAATTCTGGTACAGCCCCGACTGCTGCAAAAGCTAGTGGCGCAATGACCATCGCGCTTCCTCCACCAATTCCAGACATGTAAGTTGCAGCTGCTAGTAAAATAACAATAAAACCTGAAACATATTCAACTTTTCCTTTTGTTCCACGTTTGACTAATGTTAAAGCTGCGGTATAACTGCCTGCCTTAAAAACAGCCATCGCAATCGCTGAATTGACAATCGGTACTGTAATGCTTAACATCATTGGAATGGTTTCTAAAAACTGCTTGTTCGCTTCAGCTAATCCGATCCCTCCAATCAACATGGCTAAAACGCCACCGCTTAAACCAGCCACAATCATATCAACCTTTAAGAAAAGCAATACTAATACTAAAATTAATGGAACAATCGTTAAAATAGCATAAAACCCCGTTGCTGCTTTGGCTGCCCCTAATTCAGCCGCATATACTTGTTGGACACCTAAAATACTAATAATTAAACTAGCTACTAACGCCACGATCACCTTAACCTTGTTCATTTTTATTCCCCCACTTTCTTTTAGTTACTCTTGTCCCCCATATTCAACCAACATCGTTGCAATCCTTCCATAGCCTTTTTGCTTTGCATAAGTCAAAGGTGAAATTCCTCTGCTATCCTTTTTATTTGGATCAGCACCATGTTCTAGTAGCAATTGAACAATTTCTTGTTGCGTTTCACCTCCGTCACTTAGTACAATTGCCTCTAATAACGCTGTCCAGCCTGATTGATTGATATGATTAACATCAATCGGTGTTTTTTTAAGCAATAGCCGGACATTGTCCACATGCCCTTTTTCTGCTGCTGGAATCAATGCCGTTCCACCATAACGATTGAACAACGTATAATTCGGATTTTTATCTAACATGAGTGTGAGTATTTCAATTCTTCCTTCAGCTCCTGCATATAAAAAAGGACTGTCTTGTAGCTGATCTTGTTGATTCACGTCTGCACCTGCTTCTAATAAAGCTTTTGCTGTTGCGATATTATTTTCTTGGGTAGCAATCAGTAAAGCGGAAGCTCCTTTTTCGTTGATTGTCCTTAAGTCTGCTCCATCCTCAATCAGCTTTTGAATGCTTTCTGCCGTTCCAATACGTGCTGTAGTTAGAAGCTCTTGGTTTAATTCAGGCGTGGCTCGTGGTTCCTTTTTTAATTCTACTACGGAGTTTATTGAATTTAGTTCTTTTTTATTATGAGATGAATAGTTGGAAGTTCGCGTATTTTCAGTTTCCATCCTCTCAGTTTTTTTAACCTGCTTAGAATTAATTGTAACCGTTAACAAAATTGCGATACCCATCATAAAACAGGCGCTCCCTAATAGCCAATAATACCCTTTTTTCACCTTCACTCACCTCTTATCGTTTAAAATCAAAATCTTTTATTTCATTAATGAAAGCTTATCATGGTATGCTATTTGTGAACACTATGAAAATAATTGAATGACGATACGAAAAAAGTATAGTTAAGGAAGTGAAATAAATGGACTTTAGACAATTAAACTATTTTATTGCTGTAGCCGAAGAAAAAACAATTACTGCAGCTGCCGAACGTCTACATATGGCACAACCGCCTTTAAGCCAACAACTTAAACAAATGGAAGAAGAATTCGGGACGCCATTAATTGAACGAACACCTAGACAAACGCGTTTAACTGCAGCGGGAACAGCACTTTATTATGAGGCTTTAAAACTAGTAGAACAGTTCGCTGAGTCGAAGCAGTTGGTAAGGGAAACTGGCGATGGATTAAAAGGGCAGTTAAAAATTGGTGTGAATACGCTCTCCGACAGTCTGCTAGCCCAAGCCTTGATTGATTTCCAAAAAGATTTTCCAAGCGTCACTTTCGCTATTCACCAAGGAGAATCTCAACAACTTTGCGAGCTTGTTCGCAAGGGCAAGATTGAACTAGCCATCGTTCGTTATCCACTGGATTTAAAGGGTTTTTCTATGAAATTTTTGAAATCGGAGCCTTTTTATTTTGTCTGTGATGGGAGTGCGAAAAAAGGTCCAGCACCTGATGACTTTCATGGAATTGCTGGTAGTAAATTAATGCTGCCAAGTACGGAAGGATTGGGCGTTTATCATTCGATTATTGAATATTTGGCTAAATATCAGCTGAATCCTAGCTCTATTTCAACTTGTAGTGACATTCGTTTATTATTTAACCTAATTGAACAAGGTTTTTGCACAAGTATCGTTCCTGAAACAGTGTTAAAGATGAACCCACATTATCAAGTGGAAACCCACTTATTAGAAGATCCTTTATTTCAAACTTCTTTTGGAATCATTTGGCTAGAGGAACGTTATTTATCAAAAATGGCTACTTCATTTTTAGACTATTTAACCGTTAATTAAAAACAAGGTACACAACTAGAGCTTCCGTCTAATGGTGTACCTTATTTTATGATCCATACGAAATTCACACTAATCGTTGTATCTTAATTCTAATTGAAATTTTTTAAGGTTTTCTTTTATAACTTCTGACACTAATTCATTGCCGAGTAATTTCACTAATCCCATTGCGATGAAAAAATGATTTTCTGCTTCTTTATTTTCTTTAATTTTTGCTAAATTAAAGGCTTTTTCATAATAGAATCTATAGAGCGCATTCAATTGATTACTCTCTTTGCTAAGGGCTATTCCTTTTTCACATAGTAAGATTGCTTGTTTGAAATTTTTACTGTCAGAGTAAAATTTAGCACTGTTATAATAAATTTTTGAAATAGCCTCAATATCAAGTAACTCTATATCTATTAATTGTTCAACGTTTGCTAATGATTTTTCATAATACCGTTTTGCTTGATTAAGTTCGTCGCTAACAAAAAATGAATAGCCAAGAATGTTTAAAATCTGACAGTCTAAAAAATCGAAGAGCAACGCATCTTTATTAATCGCCAATGATAAATTCAAGTAATATTGAGCTTTTTGAACATCTTTTTTATAGTATAAGTAAAGAAAACCTTGGTAATAGTGAAGCCTTTTTTTTTCATAAGTAGTGAGCATTGCTTTCTTAGATAAATACGACATGACTTGAAAGGCTTTTTCAAATTGATTGTTATCACAATATGTTTTTAAGTCTTCTAACAAATCATAATTTTGATTTGATTCTCCTTCAAACAGAAGAATATCGTTTAATTTAAAGTCTAATCGCGTACTTGTCTCTTTGGCTACTTCTTTTTGAGACAGCTTTTTTTCTTTACTGATTTTTTTTAATTCATTGCCTAAAATGATCATTCACTCAACTCCTGTTCAGCTATTTTCCACTTTATAATAATAACCAGTATACACCAAAACAAATTCATAGTATAGTTATTGATAATAATATAAATCTAACAGGAAAGGAGGCGTTCTTTTTGGATATCACTTTCATTACACCTTATGGCGATTTGCCACTTTGGGGATAAAAAATAAAAAACTGATAAACTACGTTACTTAGTTTATCAGTTTTTTGAATGTTAAACATTCTCTTCTTCAAATCTATTTTTATTTTTCACATGCCAATTCAATAATCGCTGAAGCGTAAATATCCATTGCTTGATACATTTCACTTAATACTTGCCCTTCGTTCGCTTGATGGGCCAAGCTTTTACTTTCAGGAAAATGAGCGCCAAAGGCTACCAGATTGTCCATCGTGCGAGCTAATGTTGCTCCTCCTGATGTCATTGGTTCCGTCAAATCTCCTGTCTTTTCACGATACACTTTTAATAGCGTTTGAATCAGTGGACTTTCTTTAGGTACATAGATAGCAGGAACGTAATCGAATTCTTTTAGGGTTAAACCATAGCTTTCAGCAACCTTAGCCAATTGCTTCATCAAAGCTTCTTTGTCACTTTTAACGGGGAGTCTCATATCAATGCCAATGGTCGAACTCTCATCAGAAACATTTAACAGTCCTACATTAAATGTTAGTTCGCCACTTACATCATCTGATATTTCTCCAAATAAGGTGGCTCCATTTGTTTGCTTGCCAATTTGTTCCGCTAAGAATGTCAACGCTGGGTGAGGGACTGCTGGCGCAAGCCCCATTGCTAATAAATTAATCGCATTTTCTCCCAATTGTGCCACACTTGCATGGACTGCCTTGCCTTTTACTGTTACTTCCGTTTCGGTTAAATCAAACTCAATGCCTAGCTGAGTTAACTTTTTCATTACCGCTGTCAGTTCGGATCCATGATAACAAGCTTTTGCTGGAACCACATTCAACGCATCTCCTGCCTGCAACTGAATATCCGAACTTCCTGGACCAATCAACTCGACTTGCAACAACCCTTTTTCAGCAAAAACTAGTGGAAAGCTGCCATCTGGTACAAAGCCCATAGTAGCTTGTTCTTCTTTTTTATTATAGGCTGCCATGCAACGCCATAAGGTTTCCTCATCCGTACTAAAAATAAAACGAATCCGTTTATTAAATTGGTAGCCTGCATCAACGACTGCTTTAAAACCGAAAAGAGAAGCAATAGTTGGTCCTTTATCATCTTGACTTCCACGTCCGTACATCACACCCTCTTTAATGGTTGCAACAAATGGATCTGTCTTCCAAAGGGTTACGTCTCCTGCTGGCACTACATCTAAATGGCAAACAACTGCCACTAACTCTGCGCCTACGCCATAATCTGCAAAGCCATAAAAACCAGCTGGGTCTTCATAAGTAGTCATGCCTAGTTCTTTGCAGATTTGCAACGCTTCTTTTAGACATAGCGCAATGCCTTGTCCAAAAGGTGGATTGGTTGTCCCGTCAGAAGTAGCGACGGACTCATGATTGATTAGACGAGCTAAGGCTTTTGTACTTGCCTCTTGATGAATCTTTGTAATAATTGATTTCATTAATAACTTTCCCCCTATTAACCTGTTTTAATTTTTATCGATGGTACTATATTTGTAGTTTGGCGAACCAATTTGATATTGAATATAGTCCTTTACATCATTTTTGACTAACATTGAATCAGCCTTTTGATACAACGGAATAATCCCTACATCTTCTAGAATAATCTTTTCAGCAGTTAAATCGGCTTGGTATTTTTCTTCTTCATTTGCTGTAGTCACTGCCGTTTTAACAGCCTCATCGTATTTTGGATTCGCGTACTTTCCACCATTAAAAACAGAATCCGATAAGAATAAATTTAAGAAAGCATCTGGATCGTTTTCATCTGCCCCCCAACCGGATAATAGCAAGCCAAATTGTCCCGAATCACCTAGTTCAATTCTATTTTTAAAGGGTACGTTCTTAAGTTTGATTTTCACTCCGTCCAACTCGTTTTCAACGCTACTTTGAATAAATTGACTCACTTTTTTACTCGTCTCGTCGTCATCTGTCACTAGTTCGATTTCCACTTCCTTAATACCTGTTTCTTTTTTAGCTTCTGCCCAGAGTTGTTTCGCTTTTTTCTTGTTATAGGTTAGATACTCACCAGACTCTTTTCGGAAATCTTCTCCTGTTTTTGGATTTTTAGCTAAATTTTTAGTGACTAATCCGTCCAGTGCTTCTGAACCATTTGAAATAATTTCATTTACTAACTCGTTACGATTAATCGTTAACGCTAATGCTTCTCGCATTTTTTCATTTTTTAATGCGGGAATATTGATTTGATTGATTTCTAAATATACAGAACGAGCCGTTAAAGGAGCAATAAATTCAGGATCTGCCAAATATTGTTTTGCATATTCTCCTGTTAATCGAACTAAGTCAAGCTTGTTGTCTTGATAAAGATTAATTCCTGTCGCCGTTTCTTTGGTTACTTCATTGGTTATTTTTGTTAGGGCAACATTCTTTTGATCCCAATAATCAGGGTTTTTGTTGTATGTCCACGATAAACCTGTTCCATCCCACTCGCTTAGTGTAAAGGGACCATTGTACAATGTATGTTCACTATCGGTTCCAAATTTTTCACCTTGTTTTGTAACAAAATCTTCATTCTGTGGAAAAAAAGTACCTCGTGTAATTCCCGACAGAAAGTTCGCTGTCGGTTTTTCTAGTTGGACTTCTAAAGTCGAATCGTCCAAAGCTTTAATGCCTAAGCTTTCTACTGGAGCCGTTCCATTCATAATCGCTGAAGCATTTTTTACTGGCTTCATCACGAAAGCATAATTAGCTGCTGTTTTTGGATTGACTACTCGCTTCCAACCAAACTCAAAATCTTTAGCCGTTAACGCGGTACCATTTGACCATTTTAAATTGGGTTTTAACTTGAATGTATACGTTAAGCCGTCTGTACTGATGGTCGCATCTCCATCAGAAAGAGCTGGAACAGGTTTTTCTTCCTTATCTAAACGGTATAGACCTTCCATAACTTGATTGATTGCTGTAAAGCTAATCGCATCTTGTACTAAGGCTGGATCCATTGTTGGCAATTCTGCCGGTACACTCAAATGCAATTCTGTTGTTTCTTGGTTGCTAGAACCTGTATCGCTTGCTTCTTGATTGCCTTTTTGACAACCTGCTAACACTATTAAAACGGATAAAAATACAATTTTTTGAATTCTCTTCATTTGTTGCTCCCCCATTTTTTAGTCACTTTCAGTTGATTAAATGACTTAGTAATTGTGTATTCCAAAGTTTTAACTATCATACACAACTATTCAAAAAAATGCAAGTTCATTCATTAATTTTGTTTAAAAATGGCTAAAATGAATAAAAATATGTATAAAACGCATATTTTATGTATATTAAGATAGAGATGTATACAAAAAAACACTAAACGAATGTACGTTTAATGTTTTAAAGTGGAATAATCGTATCGTCGATTTCTTCCGTTTTCTCTGTCGTTTGGATTTCAATAATCATTTTATGTGGCAAACAAACACTGGTTTGACCGGGTTTGCTAATCCATCCTGTTTTCACAGCTACTTGATCTGGGCTATTGTCTTCTTTATCTCGAATTCGCGTACCATCTACTTCAATAATATTGTATTGCCCTTTTGCTGGATGCAACGTAAAGGTTTCATGTTTGGTTGATTCTGACAACGTAATGCGCCTTTCCTCTTTTCCATTTATGGAAATAACGGCTACAATCTCACTGTCAGCAGAAACATGGCTATTTTGAATGGTAAAAATCACAATTGGAATAAAAGAAGCAAGCATTAATAACGCTACGATAATCCAATCAAATGGTTTGACCAATTCATAATGCTGTTTTAATCGTTTCATTTTGGCGACTCCTATCAACTTTATTACTTGTATTATAGCATGTCTCTCCAATTTTTTTATAACAAGTTGAAAAAGAAACTAGGCTATTAAATCATAAAAAGCCAGTTGCCTCTAAAGTGGTTAGCAACTGGCTTTTTAAGTTTATTTTTTAGTTTTGAATTTTTTTTCAAAAAGTGGACTTACTGATTTGTTTTCGTGAATACGTTTAATCGCGTCTCCCATTAAACTACCAACACTTACTTCAACAATTTTTTCACACTTACGATCTTCTGGTAAATAAATTGAATCTGTTACAATCAGTTCTTTGATAACAGAACTTTGGATACGTTCTAAAGCAGGACCTGACAATACTGGGTGAGTACAACAAGCGTATACTTCTGTTGCGCCAGCTTCTTCTAAAGCGCCAGCAGCAAGAGTAATTGTACCCGCTGTATCAATCATATCATCAATCAAAATACATTTTTTTCCTTCAACATTTCCAATAATATTCATGACTTCCGCTACGTTTGCTTTTGGACGACGTTTGTCGATAATTGCAATCGGTGCTTTTAAGAATTCAGCTAATTTACGAGCGCGTGTTACACCACCATGATCCGGCGAAACAACTACAACATCTTCATTTGCAATATCATGTGTTAAGAAATAGTTTGCAAGTAATGGCGCACCCATTAAATGGTCAACTGGAATATCGAAGAATCCTTGAATTTGTGAAGCGTGTAAATCTAATGTCAAAATACGGTCAGCGCCAGCGGCTGTGATCATATTCGCTACTAACTTGGCAGTGATTGGTTCTCTTGAACGAGCTTTACGATCTTGTCTAGCATATCCATAATACGGAATAACTAAATTGATTGTTTTAGCACTTGCACGTTTTAATGCATCAATCATGATCAATAATTCCATCAAATTGTCATTGACTGGACTTGATGTTGATTGCACGATATACACATGATCCCCACGAATACTTTCTTCAATATTGATTCGAATTTCTCCATCGCTGAATTGATCCACAGATAATCTTCCTAATTCTACTCCTACTTCATCCGCAATCTTTTGGGCTAAGGGACGGTTTGAGTTCAATGCAAAAATCTTTAACTTCGGATCAAAATAATGTTCTGACATAATGGCCTCCACTTTCTATTGTATCAAAAATTTTAGTTATCTTATCATTATAATACTAGTCATTTTTCACAGAGAAATCAAGTAAATCTCTTAAATATTTTTTAATTTTTAATGTGGAAGTTTTTTGAAATAATCTGCTTTGTTTTCTTGTCTGGCTCTAGCAATGGCTAAACTGCCTTCTGGAACATCACTTGTGATGGTTGAACCTGCAGCAATGTAAGTGTTTTTTTCAACTGAAACGGGGGCAACTAAATTCGCGTTACAGCCAATAAATACGTTGTCGCCTACCGTTGCACGATGTTTATTTTTTCCGTCATAATTGACAAAAATAGTTCCACATCCAACATTGATATTTTTCCCTAAGTCAGCGTCTCCAACATATGTTAAATGTCCTACTTTAGAATCTTCATCAATAACCGCATTTTTCATTTCAACAAAATTGCCTAAATGAACGCGCTCCCCAATCGTGCTATTTGGTCGTAAATGACTGTATGGTCCAATATTGCTATCATTCGCCATTTTAGAGTCTTCAAGATTAGAACTTACTACTCGAACGCGGTCGCCAATTTGGCAATTGTTGATTTCTGAATGTGCTCCAATAAAACAATCTTCACCAATAATTGTTTTACCTTTTAAGATAACGCCCGCTTCAACAATCGTATCGCTCCCAATTTGAACATCGCTATCAATATACGTTCCTTTTGGATCAATTAAGGTCACCCCATTTTTCATATGGTTGTAATTGATTCGTTCACGCATCGTGCGGTTCGCTTCAGCTAAGGCAATACGGTCGTTAACCCCTAAAGCTTCATCAAAATTTTTCATGCGGTATGCTGCAACAATTTGATTGTTATCTTTCATAATTTCAATCACATCTGGCAAATAATATTCCCCTTGGGAATTTTTATTGCCGACTTTAGTCAAAGCATCAAATAACATTTTATTGTCAAAGCAGTAGGTTCCTGTATTGATTTCTTGAACACGGGCTTCCTCATGATTTGCATCTTTTTGCTCTACTATTTTCTCCACAATTCCTAGTTCATCACGAATCACACGACCATAGCCTGTTGGGTCTTCTGCAAAAGCAGTTAAAATGGTTGCTTTTGCGCCTTTTTCTTGATGATAGTCAAACAGATCCTTTAACGTTTCTGAGGTTAGCAACGGCGTATCTCCACAAATGACTAGAGTGACACCTTCTTGATCTTTTAATAGACTCGCTGCTTGAAGTACCGCATGTCCTGTTCCTAATTGCTCTTCTTGCAAGGCATATTCTGAACGATTGCCTAGATACTCTTTAACTTTTTCTGCGCCAAATCCAACAATAGTTACTACGCGATCTGTACCTGCTAATTCTACTTGTTCAACAACGTGTTCTACCATGGGTTTACCTGCAACTGGATGTAATACTTTATATAATTTTGATTTCATTCTTGAGCCTTGACCGGCTGCTAAAATGATTGCATTTCGTTTTGTCATTTCAATGACTCCTAACTGCTTAGTTTTGTATTTTTTCACATATTTTATTTATATTCAACTATTCAATAATAGCCTAAAAGTTGTTATTTTTCAACATACAACTCAAGCTACGACTTTGTTCCGCCCATTCATTTATAACGGTAAATCCTATTGAAACAGAACTATACCAATTAAAACAAGCCTTTTCAAAAATGATTTTCTTCAAAGTCCAGCAATCCATATTTTTTTTGAAACCGTTGAATAATTTTTAACCAGGATGCGCTAAAGAAAAAAAGGAAAAAAACATTTGATAACGCATGCGCCAAATCAAAATAAAAGCTTGCAGCATAAGCTTGTAAAAAAGTTAATGCTGTTAGAGGTTGAATAAAGCCAATTACATACCATAAATTCATAATCCAACCAAAAATAAATCCCCAAATAAATCCAAATACTAAGCGCCCCCACATTTCTTGTAAAAATGGGGTTTTACCTAATAAGCCTGCCGTATATCCCATCAAGCCCCAACAAAACATTTGCCATAAAGTCCACGGACCCTGACCTAAAAACATATTAGAAACCAACGCTGCTGTTGCACCAATCACAAAACCAGATTCTTTTCCTAAAATCATGGCTGCAACGATAATCACAAAACTTGTTGGCTGAACACTTGGAAGCATCGCGAAAGGAACACGACTCACTGCCGCGATTGTTGCTAATACGGCAATAAAAACAATTTCTCTAGCTGTCATTTTTCGCCGTTCAAACCGTTGATACAACGGATACATTCCCATTGCTAAAAAGATAAAGCTCAGCAATAGATACTGTTTTCCGCTCACTAATAATGAACTAATCAACAAAGTAGTCATACCAATTATCGAAGCTAAAATAGGCTTAATTTTCAACATATGGCCATACATCCTCCCAGATCAACGCATTTGGCAGTGAATGTCGGACTAACCGATTGATACTTGTTGTGTAAAAGAAATTATCACTAAAAAATTCTTTAGTGGGTGCTTTTGAAATAATTCTGCCGTCAAATAGCATCGCCGTTTCCTTAAAATAACGAGCAGCAAATTCCAAATCATGGGTTGCTGTTAGAATCAGCACCCCTTGTTTGGTTAAGTCTGTTAAATAGTTTCCTAACGTAGCTTTTCTAACGGGGTCTAAACCTTTAGTCGGCTCGTCCAATAATAAAATTTGTGGATTTGATAACAACGTAATTCCTAACGCTACCAACTGTTGTTCTCCACCACTACAGTCAAAAGGGTTACGCAAAGCTAGGTGTTCAATTCCCAGCTTTTCTAACATATCCTCTGCTGCTTTTTTTGCATCCCTTAACCCAAGTTGATCGCCACGCTCAAACAATTCTTCTAACACGCTATCTTTAGCAAAATGATAACTTGGATTTTGTGAAAGATAGCCGATTTTTTGATAACGTTTCGTTAGATCAAACTTTAGAATGGCTTGTTTATCTAGACTAACTTTGCCCCGTCTTGGTTTCAATAATCCCGCTAGAATTAGCAATAATGTTGACTTGCCTGACCCATTTTTACCTACCAGCGCTAAACTGCCTTTCGTTGGTAACGAGAGACTTAAATCGCGTAAAATATAGCGTCCATGCGCTTCGTATTGAAAAGTTATTTTTTTAGCAACAAATCCAGCTTCTTGTGCTTTGGGAACGTTTAAAGCAATCTCTTCTGATTGCAGCGACTTAAAATGAGGCAACTTCTTTTGACCATCATTCACAGTAAAATAACATTCTCCTTTTCCTAATTCAATAAAAAATCTTGGGATTTGAGGAATGAACAACTTGCTGGTAGTTGCCTTTGCTAACTGTAAAACACCTTGTTTTGGTGTGTCTTCATAACGAATTTCTCCTGATTCCATAAAGACTAACCGCGTCGCAAGTGGTAAAACGTCATCTAAGCGATGCTCGCTAATGATAATGGTCATTCCCAATTCTTCTTGAACTCTTTTTAATAACGTCAAAAAATCTCTTGTTGCTACTGGATCAAGTTGCGCTGTTGGCTCGTCTAACAACACTAATTCTGGTTGTAAAATTAAGACGCTTGCTAAATTAATCATTTGTTTCTGTCCTGCAGATAGCGTATGAATGGATTCTTCCATTAAGTGCTGAAAGCCTAAAAAACTCACCATTTCTGCAATTCGCTTATTGATAACGTCAGGAGCACATCCACAATTTTCAAGAGCAAACGCCAGCTCCCCCATCACGGTGTCCATTACAATTTGGTTGTCTGGATTTTGAAAGACCATCCCGACTTCTTTGGCAGATTGAATTGGGGTTAGTGTTGAAAAGGGTTGCCCTTTGTAAAAACGTTCTCCTGAACGCTTGCCAATTGGTGACAACTCTTTTTTTAAGTGTTTTAATAATGTCGTCTTTCCACTTCCAGAGGCGCCTGCAATTAAAACAAATTCTCCTTTATCTACACTAAATGAGATATTGTCTAACGCTTTTTTTGCTTCATCTGGGTAATTAAAATTTAATTGTCGTGTTTCAACCAGCGCCACCATACTCTTTCTCTCCCTTCTAAAAATAATGGAATTCCAATAAACAAACTAATAAAAATGAATAGGAACCCTTCATTTAAGGTAGTTAATTCCCAGCTGCTTAAGGATGTATATACGTTGTACTCACCTATCCCCCTTAATTTCCAAATGATAATTGCAATAAAGAGCGCTCCTCCGATTATCCCTATAAGCCAATCTCTCACATCCATAAAATAACGTAAATAGCTTGTTCTTTTAGCAACACCGTATCCTCTTGCTGCCATTGAATCTGCAGTTTGCAAGGCTTCTTCTAGCGAGCAAATCAATAATACTTGAACTAATTTCATGCCATTTTGAGCACGTTCTCTTAATTTTCCTGTTTCCATTTGAATGCCTCGTGTTTTTTGTACTCTTGTAATCGTAGTCAACCTTTTCAAAAATAGCGGAACAAAACGAATTGTGATCATCGTTAATAAGGTTAGCTGTGGGGAAATTCGGAAAAAAAGATATAGAAATTTATGAGCAGTTATGACTTGATTATAGGAAATAAAAATTAGCATTAAATTTAAATAAACCACTGTCATTAATAATCCATACAGCATAGCTTCTAAAGTAACGGGATTAGCGCCTAAATAAAAAAGAAAATAAGTACCTCGATGATTTAAAAGTCCATTGAATAAAATAATCGCCAGTAAGAGGAGCCATGATTGTTTAAACATCTTTTTTACTTTTTCGGTATTTCCTTGAAGTATATTTAGCACTAGCAACAGAAGAAGCTCTGTTAAAATGATGACAGGTTGTGTAAATAATATCACTAAAATGAACAATCCTAAATAATAGCTTATACTGATAGCTGGATGTATTTCGTCTAATACTGTCTTCATACTTCTCCTCTTTTCTATACTAAGAACCAGCCAAAATTAATAAGCTCATTTCGACTGGTTTAATTTATGCTATGCTTTTTTACGTCTACTCAAAACAATTCCACTTGTTCCGATTAAAAATAATCCGACATTCAACCCATGATTTTGCCAGGTTATCTTTTCACCTGTTTTAGGAAGTGCCATTTTAGATTGCGTAGTCACCTGTTTTTCTTGGTTTTGTTGACTAGTCGCTAACGGCTCACTCTCATTTTTTTGAGGTACTTGAGCTTGAACAGTTTCTTCTTCTTTTGGGAACTCCATCACTGGCTCAACTAATGATAATCGTTGACCCACCATTACTTCGTCATTTTCCAAACGATTCCAACTACGAATGTCTTCAATCGCTAACCCAAAACGAGTTGCAATTAAAGCAAGCGTATCTCCTGCAGCAACTGTATAATAACCACTTTCTGGGATTGGGAGTGGCGTCTTTTCTACTGGCTCCGGTATTGGGTTTGGTTCTGGGTTTGGTTCTGGGTTTGGTTCTGGTTCTGGTTCTGGTTCTGGTTCTGGTTCTGGAGTTGGCTTAGCTTCTGATTGGGTTAATAAAGGGACAGGATTTTTTTCGAAATTATAAATAGAACCTTTCCCTTCTTGGAAGAAACGATATTGCGCAAGGGCATAAATAACTTGTTCTAACGCTGCACCATTATTGGTAGTATCCGTTGCAACCCATTTAAAGCCACCATCTGCTAACTGATAAGTCAGTAATGCTTCAACCATCGTAGCGTCTTTCGTGTACATCGGATCGGTTGGATTTATTTGATTGCTAGTTAACCCCATTAATGCTTGCGCAATTGTATTGGAATTTTCTTCACCCCAAAATCCAGCTGATTTGTAACCACCTGACGGTTCTTGAACATCTGCTAAATAGCGAGCAGCCTTATTAATTGATTCTTGAACTGCTGGTTTATCCCGATGATTAGCTAGTGACGTCATGACCATTCCCGTAATATCTACATCACTTTTTGTGCCAAATAGAGCCCAACCACCGTCTGCTTTTTGAAGGGAGCATAGCCTATCGACTAATTGATCCAATGTAAAAGCTGCATCATCTGGTACGGTATAACTTTTTGTTTCAAGTGCAATTAGACTATAAATAATACTATTGATGCCTTCATTTAAAAGATTTTTATTTTGATACATTTCCGCCACTAAATTTTTGTGAGTTGTTGCTTCTGGGATAGATGTAGGGTCAGCGCCGATTGCAACTAAACCAATCAATGTTCGAGCATAATCTGTCGAGGCTAAACGATTGGCTGTATTTAGATAGGTCACTACCTCACTGTAGCGCGCTTGTCTCATTTCTTGACTAGCAGGTTGCAGGGAACGTGCACGAGCTAAGGCTTCCCAGTCGCCGCCTATTTTCCCTTTTTCCATCATTTTTGCGACTCCTCGATTTTCAGCTTCCTGAACATTCGAATTGCTTTCTGCATGAACACTATTGCTTGAGATACTTAACAGGAAAATCCCTGCTACTACGATTTGAATGATTTTATTTTTCATGATGTTCCTCCATTTTTAGTTATCCTTGTGGGGCACCAACATCTTGCCCTAGATTTTCTGTATATTTCCACTCAATTTGATCGCCATTTTTTAAAGGGTAACTGTTTGCGCCATATCCAGGAAATAAGCCATTGACTGCGTATAACCAACCACTTTCAGGCCCTTTATCCTTTTCGTAAAGGTTATTAATACCCGCTACATAACTTCCACCGAAGGTTACTTCAATTTGAATACCATTTGTTTTACAAAAACGAGTTAAAACGGACATCACGCTTTCGCCTTCCTCTATTTCAACTTTTTGTGACGTGCGCAAGTAAGCACTAGAATTAGCCGTTGTTCCACGAATTGAAAGGTTAACGGTTGGTTTTTCAACAACTTCTGGTGCTGGGGTTGGCGCAGGTTTCACTGGTTTCGTAGAATCTGATTTTTGGGGTTCTTCTGGTGTCGATTCGCTGCTTGTTTCTTCTTGTTTTTTAGATTCTTGAGAAGGATCACGAGCTACTTGCGTTTCAGGACTCACTTCAGGAATTGGATTCGCTATTGCACTACTTTCTGTTTTAGATGCTGTTTTTTTATCATCAAGAGAAGTGCCTTCTTTTTCTTTTTCTGTAGTTGTTGTTTCTTTTATTTTTTGAGAATCGGAGTCTTTTTTAGCACTCTTTTTTTTCTCTGAATGTTTTATCGATCCCTTTTTTTCACTTGTTTCTACTTTAGGCGCAATATGGCCATATTTGCCATTCACAAAAATACCACCGACGGTAAAGAAAACTAATGCTCCTGTTACAATTAATTGAATTTTCTTCTTTTGCATTTCACTCCTCCTCGTCATTTTCAAACCCCATTTCTTTATTATAATCGCCATTTTAATCGGTTACAACTGTTCTTAGCTTCTTTATTGAAATACTTCTTTATTTAACCGCTTTTATCCCTTCTTAAAATAGGCTATACTGAAATCAATACAACTATGTTTAGGAGGATTTTATTATGGTATTCGGTTCTGAAAATGATTGGATAGAAAAACTAGCATTAACGCCCCATCCTGAAGGTGGATTTTTCAAGGAAATGTTCCACTCGAAAGAGACCTTCACTACAGAAGACCAACGACTACGACACCACTATTCTAGTATTTATTTTCTTTTAAATACTAAAAGTCCTTCTCACTTTCATCGTTTAAAATCGGATGAAATTTGGTACTACCATACAGGTTCGCCATTATCTGTTCATTTGTTGCATCCTGATGGTCGTTATGAAGAAATAAAATTAGGGCTAGACCCTTCAAAAGGGGAAGTCTTACAGGCTGTTGTTCCCAAAAATGTCATTTTTGGATCTAGCGTTGAAGAAAAAGATGGCTTTTCTTTAGTCAGTTGTATGGTCTCTCCTGGTTTTGATTATCATGACTTTGAGTTGTTTACTCAAAAAGAGCTCCTAAAAGATTACCCAAATCATAGTGGCATTATCAAAAAATTAGCTTACTTTGAATTACCATCTGCATAACAAAAAGCACAACAGAAAATTTCTGTTGTGCTTTTACAACTGACAGCGCCCTATTCTTAAGTAAAACATGGGCCTCCCCTTTAAAAAGGCTTTGTTTATTCATTAAATCAATAGCAGTTAAAAAGAATGATGCATTGATTAATAGGCTCTGTTAAGAGAAATCCGCTTAATAATGAGGTATAAACTGGTTTTCTACTTAAGAATAATTATATCAATAAGTTTGCTTCTTTACTTTTTTATTTTTTCTTATTTATTAGAAATTTAGTTTATAATCGCGTTTAACTGGCGTACTTACTGCTATTCTACCCGTCAAAAAAACCATTGATTCAAGAGGAATTTTCTTGAATCAATGGTTTTTTTTTATTTGAAATAGTTTCCTGGGCTTACATGGATTGTTTTATCACGGATATCCACTTCATCTACACAAAGCAATGACGAATAATCCTCAATCATGCGATTTCCACTAAAGGTCGATTCAGCAAAAACAGTAATCCCAACGAGTTCCGCTTCAAATTCTTCAATCAAGCTCTTCATTCCGTTAACCGTTCCGCCGCCCTTCATAAAGTCATCTACGATTAAAACGCGAGATCCTCTTTTTAGACTACGCTTTGATAATTCCATTTTTTCAACTCGTTCAGACGATCCTGACACATAGTTGATACTAACAGTTGAACCTTCTGTAATTTTTGAATCGCGACGTACAATCACAAAAGGAACATTCAAATAGCTTGAAACTGCTTGAGCAATTGGAACACCTTTCGTTGCAACTGTCATTACGGCATCAATTGGCTTATTTAAATATTGCGTCGCAATAATTTTTCCAACTTGACGTAAAATGTCTGGTTCACCTAATAAATCAGACAAATAAACGTATCCACCTGGCAGTAAACGATCTTGTTCTGATAAGCGTAGACACATCTCTTTCACAAATTCGGCTGCTTCTGCTTCTTGGATAGCAGGAATAAACTTAACGCCACCTGCTGCTCCTGGTACGGTTTCTAATGTTCCTGTACCACGTTCTCTAAATGTTTTTTTTACGATTGTTAAATCTTCACTGATAGAAGATTTTGCTGAATCATAGCGATTTGCAAAGTATGTCAAAGAAACTAATGTATGGGGTCTTTCCAATAAGTAACGGGTCATATCAATCAGTCGTTCACTTCTTTTTACCTTCAAAAGGGTCACCTCTTTCTTAATATTAAAAACCAAATTTTACACTTCTCCTATTATACGGCTTAAAACAAAAAAAAGGTAGTTATTTCTATTGTTTTTTGTTAAAATGTTCGTTTTTGTTATTATTTTCTCATAAAATTTGATTTCAACCTTCGCTTTTTTTACTTTTTGGCCCATTTTAAACGAATTAGCATTTATGAGTTATTTTATCACACATATGATAATCTTATTGTTTTATTTGAAAAATAAAAGTAATATAAAAAAGTAATTAAAAATTATTTTATTGGAGGAATTTGATGAATTTGAAAAGAAATACTATTTTATTAACTTGTGGAGCAATTTTATTTACAACTACCGGAACACTATTGTCTCCTATGCCAACACAAGCAAGTACACTAGAAATGAATCAGAATAAGATTGTCGAAATTAAAGACCCCGTTTTAAAAGAAGCTATCAAACAACAATTAGGTCTGACACCTGATGAAGAAATCACTTATGAAAACATTCAAAAGTTAACGGATTTAAATGTTTCAGAGTCTGCCATCAAAACACTCGAAGGCTTGGAAAATGCGCATTCTTTAAAAACACTTTATCTTTATCATGTTCAACAATTTGATGGCAATTTAGCACCTATTGCAGGTTTGACAGAACTCACTGAATTAAATGTCGGTAAAGCGAATATTACAGATCTATCGCCTTTAAAAAATCTATCCAAAAACATGGTGGGTATGAGCTTTGAAGACAATCCTCATTTAACTGATAACAACAATATTTTAGGAGCTTTTACACATCTCAAAACACTAAGTATTAACAATACAGCAATTTCTAACCTGGATTTCCTAAAAAACATGTACGATTTAGATATCTTATTTTTAAACAACTTGCCTCTTGATGCTACGTCTCATTTAACTTATATTAGCCAAAATAAAGAACTAACAAAACTTTCGATGAATAATCTTGCTCTTTCATCGCTTGAATTTATTAGACCTTTACAGAATTTACAAGGATTAAGCGTTAAAGACAATCATATCACGGATTTCCGACCATTAGCAGCAACAAAAGTTGATACTCATAATGATGATCTCTTTTCTGCAGAAAACCAATCAATCTTACTTCCTACAGGAACCGTTGGAACAAGTACTTTCGTAAATTTATGCCTTCCTCAAAATGACGTACCTGTTCTTCACTGGAATGCGCTAGGAGAGTTGTCTCACAACCAATTAACTTGGTACGAAACAGGAGTGAATACACTAGACTTTTCATCAAATGACGGACTTATTTCTGGCACTATCCAACAAATCATTCAATAAAAAGAAAAGAGACACTCCACTAAAGGATGTCTCTTTTACATAGTTTAGGACTTACGACTGTCTCGATAGCGAAGTTTTGAAATAATAGCAATACATCCGCCACTTATAATAAATAAAAGAATAAAAATCAATGTAATGGTAGCGCCTGGTGGGGTTCCAAATTCATAAGATGCTGTTAATCCACCAAACATCCCCACCAAACCTACAATAACGCCCATTACCATCACCCAGTTAAAGCTTTTGCTTAATCGCATCGCGATAGCTGCTGGCAAAATCATAATAGCAGAAACGAGTAAAGCTCCAGCTATTGGCATAATCACTGCAATTGTTACACCTGTAATCACGTTGAATAACAAGGACATTAAACGAACGGGTAAACCAGCTGTATAGGCGGTATCCTCGTCAAACGTCAAAACATACATTGGTTTTCTAAACAGGAAGAATAAAGTTACTACAATAACAAATAATGCGGTTAATAAGTATACTTGCTCTTGGCTAATGGTTACGATTGAACCAAACAAGTATTGCTGTACACTTGCGGTTCCACTTCCTTGATCTAAGCTCATAAGTACCAATGCAATCGATAGACCTGCAGACATTAAGACCGCAATGGATACTTCCGAATAAGTTTTATAAATACTGCGAACGTATTCTATAATCAACGCCGCAATAACAACAACGACTAACGTTGTGAATGTTGGATTGATATTTAAAAACATACCTAATGCCACACCTGCTAACGAAATATGCGAAAGTGTATCTGCCATCAAAGACTGTCTTCTTAACACAAGAAAGAGGCCTAATAATGGCGCAATCACAGCAATTAAGAAAGAGGCTTGGAAGGCGTGCTGCATGAATTCATGGCGAAACATCTCCACGGTGAGTCCTCCTTTCGAATCAACTGAATATGACGGTCGGCGTACTCTTTAATGTCATCATGATCATGGGTTACCATCAGAATTCCTTTTCCATGAACTTGACTGCTGTGTTTTAGTAGCTTATAAAATTCGCCTCGTGCTTCTACGTCCATTCCAGTTGTTGGTTCATCTAACACAAACAAATCTGGATCTGTCGCAAAAATTCGAGCCAAACAAATCCGCTGTTTTTGCCCACCTGATAGCTCACCAATTTTTTTATGACGCATATCCCACATTCCAACAGATAAGAGGGCCCGCTCCACATGTTCATGATCTTCTGGGGTCAGGCGTTTAAACCAACGACCTTGTTGATAGCGGCCTGATCGTACTAACTCTAAAACTGTACTAGGAAATCCAGCATTAAACGAGGCAATTTGTTGTGGAATATACCCAATGCTTAGTTTTTCACCAGCGCTATTCACCTTAGAAATCGTTGCACTTCCCTTTCCCGGTTTTAACAGACCTAGAATGTTTCTAAGCAACGTTGATTTTGCTGCTCCATTTTCTCCTGTCAGCATCACAAATTCTCCTGGGTCAACGGTAAAGGAAATGTTTTCTAAGACTGGCTCTTCATCATAATAAAAAGTCAAATCGTTTACTTCTATATAATGCACACATGTCCCTTCTCTCTTGTACTTCGCTCAGTTTCTTTTTTGCTCTTTATAGTTTACCTTATTTGATGGTTTCTTGTAAGGCTTTCAAGTTATTTTCCATTACTTTGATGTAATCCATTCCTTGATCTTGATCTTCTTTTGTAATGCCTTCAATTGGGCTTAACACAGCTAGCGTTGCGCCTGTTTCTTTAGCTAGTGTTTTGGCAATTTTAGGAGAAGCCGTTTCTTCAAAGTAAATCACCTTAATGTTGTTTTCCTTCACGAAATCATTTAACTCTGCTAACTTAGCAGGACTGGGCTCTTGATCTGGAGAAATACCAGAAATAGCGACTTGTTTTAAATCGTATCGTGCTGCTAAATAAGCAAATGCTGCATGTTGTGTCACGAAGGTACGGTTTTTTGCGTCTTTTAAACCTGTTTCAAATTTTTCATTTAAAGCATCTAATTTATCTGAATAAGTTTTGGCGTTTTTTTCATAGCTTGCTTTGTTTGTTTGATCTGCTTTAATGAGACCTTCTTTAATCGCATTAACTTCTTCCTTTGCTAAAACTGGATCTAACCAAACATGTGGGTCATGAGCATGACTATGTCCTTCGTGGTCGTGATCTTCATCTTCTTCTTCGTGACTGCCTTCAAGCAATTTGATCTCTTTACTTGCATCGATGACCACGGTCTTTTTCGTATCAATATTTTTCAATACACTGCCAACCCATGTTTCCATCTCTTCACTATTGTAAACAAAAACATCTGAATCCGCAATTTTGGCGATGTCTTTTGCGCTAGGTTCGTAATCATGTGGTTCTGTACCAGCTTTCATTAAAACAGAAACCTCGCCATTGTCTCCTACCACATTTTTTGTAAAATCATACATTGGATAAAATGTCGTCACTACTTGTAGTTTATCTGTTTTTGCTGTTTCTTGTTTATTGCCACACCCTGCTACAACAAATAAGATGCTAAGCAATAAAATACTGAATCCCATTATTTTTTTATTTTTCATGTAAATCCTCCTATATAAGTGCTTTATTATGTTCTATGTTCAGTGCGATGACGAAATGAAACGATTCTACTCAAATCGTAATGATTACTATTTACCAACGCATTAAGAGCTTATCATTATCTGAAACATTGGTCAAGTAAAAAATGAAACAAAATAAAAAAATCATGTTCACCTAAGTCAATTAGATAAACATGATTTCTTCCCATTACTATTAAGATACGTGTTTTTCAATAAATTCCATCATTTTATTGAACGTTATTTTAGCTGGCTCTGTATTTAAAAGAAATTGATATTCATGCTCTGTTTTTGCTTCTTTTGGATCAAAGAAAATACTTTCCACTTCAATCTGTTTTGCCTTTAATTGTTCAATAAATTCATGAGCGTGGTGCTCAAAAGAATTTGTATTGCCATCTGTTACAAAAACTGGCGGATATTCTTTTGTAATGTGTAAATCTAATGCCACTTGTTTTAAGCGCTCATCTTTTAACCAGTTTTTTTCTCCTACATATGCCCATGCAACTTGGTTCATCAAGATATTCATTAACCTTGATTTACTTTCTGTTCCTAATTTTTCAATATTGAAGGGTCCGCAAAATAGGAGACCACCTTTGATACTTTCTTTTGGTACGACGGCTTGAATTGCGACTAATTCTGCTAAAATTGGATTGGTCTGGATTGCTAAAAATTGTGCAACAATCTGTGCTCCTGCTGAATCGCCTGCAAAAAGCACTTGATCCAAATCAATTCCAAATTCTTCTGCGTGCTCCTTTAAATAAAGGTAACTTTCAGTTAACTGAACTAAAGGGCCTGGATAAATTTGCTCCGGTGCTAGTGCATAATTGATATTAGCAACCACATAACCATAGCTCGCAATACTTTCTGCATAGCTCGTAATATCTCTTTTATCCCCACCAACGTAAGCTCCACCATGAACCCAAATAATTAAAGGGGATTTTTCAAGTGACTCTTTAGGCATTATTACATCCATTTTCCCATTTGCCAATGTTGAGTGGTAATCAATGTCGTTGACTGAGGTAGTTTTAGCTTGGATTTCTTCATGGTTTCGAGGCGTAAATTCTTTCGGGCGTTCAAACCGTTTTCTTAATAATTTTGAAACCGGGACGGGGGTTAATCTCGTGATAATGGCTGGAGCCATTAAGACACCTATTAAAAATGGTGCCACGTAACCAATCCGGCGCTTTTTCTTTTCCATTTTATTTCACCTCGTTTAACTTTGTTCTTCGTTCATTATGCTATTTAAGTGTTCTAACTAAATAAACTTCTTTACAGAATCCTTTTAATCCATTGTAAACTCTTTGGGCTCTTGAGTATTTTTCGCATAGAGCAAACACCGTGGGACCACTTCCACTCATTAAAGCTGCATCTGCACCAAATTTTAACATTTTGTATTTGATGCGTTCAATATCTGGGTGGCGTGCAATCGTAATGTGTTCCAAAACATTTCCAACATTTTGAATCATTGCTTGATAGTCGTCGTTTTGAATGGCGTCAATCATTTCGTTTGTATTTGGATGCACCAACTCTTCAAAGGAGAGCGCGCTAAAGACGGTTCCTGTAGAAACGCCGACTCTTGGTTTAACTAATACGACCCAGCATTGGGGCATCGTTCCGATGTGTTTGATTTGGTCTCCACGACCCGTTACAAAGGCCGTTCCTCCGTAGACGCAAAACGGTACATCAGAACCTACTTTTGCGCCTAAATCCGCTAGTTCATCTAGGCTTAAATTCAGTTCCCATAATCGATTCAATCCTCTTAAAGTCGCTGCTGCGTCACTACTTCCACCAGCTAAACCTGCTGCAATGGGAATTTTTTTTTCAATGGTAATCTCAACACCTTGTTTGATTTGGAACGTTTCCTTCATCAATTTGGCTGCTTGAAAAGCATGGTTTCGTTTATCCAGAGGCAATACGCCACTTGTTGTGCGAATGATAATTTGGTCTTCTGGTAAGCTTTTTAACGTAATATGATCCGCTAAATCTACTGTAGTCATGACCATTTCTAATTCATGGTACCCGTCTTCTCGTTTATACAAGGCGTCTAGGGTCAAATTTAATTTTGCTGGGGCTTTTTCTATGATTTCCATCTTTTCACCAGTACCTTTTCCTATTTAGTATCTTCAAATATAGTAGCCTAAAAATGCTGATTTGAAAAGGGGATTGACTGTTCTTCAAAAAATGGATAAAAAAAACGAGCCTCATCAGCTCGTGGTGATACTATTTAAGCATACTCGCAACTTTCTTCATTAAAAAATTGAATCTCAACTGATTGAGTCAATACATCCGTATAGCTGTATGATACACGTTCAAATGCATTTTCATCTTGATCCAGATCTACAACAAAAACAGAGGGATACGTTTCACGTAAAATTCCCTTTCGTTCGGTCTTTCTTTTGCGTCCCGTTTGAGCGGTTAACATAATCTTTCTACCTAACTGACAATCCAAGTTCTTTTTGATACTTGCTAACGTAATTGGCATTAGATTCACCTCACTGGTTTTAAGTATACCATAAAATAATAAATTTTACAAGTATACCATATGATAACCGTGATAGCAACTAATAAATTTCTCATTTTAATTGCGGTACAATAGGCTTTCTAGCTGTTTTATATTTTTTATTTTTCATTTTTTTCATCATGATTCTGTATAAAAAAAAGGTTAGAAAATCATACTTCAACAAAGCGATTTTTCATTCATATCACCAAAAAGAAGTCTATCCAAACAAAGTGATTTTTGTTTGGATAGACTTCTTTTTAGTAGATCTGACTTCCCTAAATAAACAAGCTTTCATTTATTTAAAATCGGTTAATTTTTTATTGATAAACAGTTCAATCGCTTCTTCGAAATCAAGATCATTGCGTTCAGCTAACACTGCGAGCCACCAAACAGATTCACCAATTTTATAAGCTAAATTGCTATCCTCCCGTTGGGTAGCCGGCCAAATATCCGCTTTGTCCATTACATAGCGACTAATTAACCCCACATCTGAAGTAAATGCCAATGCATCTTCTTCTACAGTCCATTCTCTGCCATGGTGCTTTTTTTCCAACTTATGATAGGCGTCTCTAATAACTTTGCTTTTTTGAGTAAATTCTTCAAATTCCATTTATTCGCCTTCTTTCAATCAGTTAGTTCAACACATACTCTCCTATTGCATCTGACAATCGACCAAATTCAACTAAGTCTAACGTTTCTCCGCGACGCTTAGGATCAATTTCGGCAACTTCTAACGCTGTAATGAGTTTTTCCTTTATCTCGTCTGTCTTTCCATAGCGAGTCAACAGATTATTCCAAAGTGTTTTACGACGTTGCACAAAAGCTGCTTTAATAACTTGGAAGAAAATGGTTTCATCCTTCACACTCACACTTGGTGTGTCTCTTCTTGTTAGCTTAATAATCGCTGAATCAACATTTGGTTGTGGGACAAAAACTGTTTTAGGAACGATAAAAGCAATTTCTGCTTCCATATAGTATTGAATCGCTATCGACAAGGAACCATATGCTTTTGTACCTGGACGGGCTGTAATTCGCTCGGCTACTTCTTTTTGCATCATAATCACTAAAGCGTCAATACGAACTTCAGATTCTAAGAAATACATGATGATTGGCGTTGTAATGTAGTAGGGTAAGTTGGCAACTACCATCAAAGGTTCCGCGAGATCAATTTTTTCTGCTAATACTTCTTTTAAATTTGCTTTTAATACATCACTATGCACAATGGATACATTGTCGTATGGACTTAAAGTATCTGCCAAGACAGGTAGAAGGCGGTCATCAATTTCAAAAGCAATGACTTCTTTACTAGCTCTTGCTAAGTGTTCGGTTAATGCGCCAATACCAGGTCCTACCTCGACTACATTCACGTCTTTTGTTAGTCCTGCAGCAGCAACAATATTCACTAGAATATTGGGATCGATAATAAAATTTTGACCTAAACTTTTCTTTAAAGAAAAGCCATGCTTTTCTAAAATCTCTTTTGTTCTAATCGGTGTTGCGATATCTTTACGTTGTTGGGTCATTTTCTTCCTCCAAAATCTGTTTCATCGCTTCAATTACCTCTGTTGGAGTAATTTGAAACATTTGCAATCTTTTTTCCAATTGTTTTCCATTAGTATACCCGATGTTTAAGTGTTCTCCTAATTTTTCTCGCCGTTTTTTAGAGTTCGTGCCCGCTAGTAAACCAGCATCAATTAAAAGTATTCTTGGAATCAGCGTTTCTTTTTCAACCATTTCGGTATATACCTTTGAAAGAGCTTCACGAATAGCTGCTGGTGATGCGTGTTCAATCCCTAAGCTGCCTTTTCCTTTTGGTTTCGCATCTTCAACTTTTAAAAACGCATGCTTCACTCCTGGAATCCTTCGTGAAATGATTTTACGAATTTTTTCACCTGGAAAATCAGGATCAGTAAAAACAATTACGCCTCTGGTTTCTTGTGCTTTAGCAATCATTTCGAGAATGTCTTCATTAATTGCAGAACCTCTGGTTTCAATTGTATCCGCTTCAAGGGATTCTTGAATTCTTCTTGTATCGTCTCTGCCTTCTACAACAATAATTTCCTTAATTTTTTCCATTTACTTCAACCCAAACAAACGATTGGCATTCGCTGTAGTTTGTTGTGCCACTTCTTCATAAGAAACCCCTCTTAATTTAGCAACTTCTTCGGCAACATATTTTACGTACGCCGGTTCGTTTCTTTTTCCTCTAAAAGGAACTGGAGTCAAATATGGAGCGTCTGTTTCGACAAGTAACTTGTCAAACGGGGTCGCTTTAGCTACTTCATGTACTTCAACCGCTTTTTTAAAGGTTACCACTCCACTTAGTGAAATATGCATACCTAAATCTAAGAAACGTTCCATCCACAGCGTATCACCACTAAAACTATGCATAATTCCGCCAATATCTTCTACGTGTTCTTCTTTTAAAATTTGATACGTATCTTCAATGGCATCTCGCATATGAATACTGATGGGTAATTTTAGTTCTTTTGCGATTTGCATCTGTCTTCTAAAAACCTCTTTTTGAGTTTGCTTTGGTGATGTATCCCAATGATAATCTAATCCCATCTCACCCATGGCCACGACTTTTGGCAACTGCAATTGTTGAATTAATTTCTCTTCAATTTTATCGTTATATAAATAAGCTTCCGTTGGGTGCCATCCAATGATACTGTATATTTCTGCAAAATCACGGCTTAATTCAAGTGATTTTTCAATTGTTTTTTCATCAAAACCAACAATTGCCATGCGCTTTACATCATGAGCGGTTGCTCTTTCTACTGCTGCGGCTTCTTCACCACTAAATGCTTCATCATTTAAGTGTGTGTGTGTGTCAAATAACATTTTCATTTCTCTCCTTTTAGTCCACTTTAGAGAAACACCCCGCTAAGAGTATTAGCAGGGGGCTTCTTCTGTTTAAATTAGGCTACTTCTGAACCATTTTCTGCTTCTAAAGGTGCTTCAATCACTTGTAATTTCCCATCTTTTTCAGCTGAAAGAATCATTCCTTGGCTGATTTCGCCACGCATTTTACGTGGTTTGAGGTTGGCTACAATCACCACTTTTTTCCCAATTAATTCTTCTGGATTTGGATACCATTCTGCAACTCCTGAAAGAATTTGACGGTGATCCTTATCGCCAGCATCTAATCGGAATTTCAATAGCTTGTCAGCCCCTTCAACTTTACGACAGTCAATTACTTCTGCGACTTTTAGTTCCACTTTATCAAAGTCTTCGTATTTGATTTCTTTGTCTTTTGCTGAAACTAACTCTGTATTTTCTGGATTCCACATGTTTTCATCTTCCTCCGCTTCGTCTTGATCAGTTGCAGTTTTCCCTGACATTTGCTCTTTAATGTAGGCTACTTCTTCTTCTAAATCTAAGCGAGGGAAAATTGGTGTTCCCTTGGCAACAACTTCAATTCCTGCTGGGAATGAACCAAATTGAACCATTTCAAAACTGCCAGCAACGTCCCCCGTCACTCCTAATTGAGTGAAGATTTCTTTTGGTGCGTGAGTCAAGAAAGGTTGGAGTAAAGTTGCAGCAACACGTAGGCTCTCTGCTAAATGAACCATGACACTGTTTAAGTCTGCTTGTTTTGTTTCGTCTTTTACTAATTTCCATGGTTCAGTTTCGTCGATGTATTTATTGGCACGAGAAATTAAACGCCATACTTCGCTCAAAGCTGTACTAAACTGCATATTGTCCATTTCTTTTTGGTAATTTGTTACCACTTCTTCTGATAATGCTTTTAAGGACGCGTCAAAAGCTGTCACGTCTCCTTGATAAGTTGGCACATTGCCACCACAATATTTATTAATCATTGCAACTGTACGGTTTAATAAGTTGCCTAAGTCGTTAGCTAAGTCATAGTTCACGCGAGAAACAAAATCTTCTGGTGTAAATACGCCATCGCTACCAAATGATACTTCACGCATTAAATAATAACGTAAGGCATCTAAGCCAAAGTGTTCTACTAGCATATCTGGATAAACAACGTTTCCTTTGGATTTAGACATTTTGCCATCTTTCATTAACAACCAACCATGTCCAAAAATTTTCTTTGGTAATGGCAATTCTAGTGCCATCAACATAATTGGCCAATAGATTGTATGGAAACGAACGATTTCTTTTCCAACCATATGGACATCAGCTGGCCAATATTTATCAAACAACTCTGTGTCCTCGCTGCCATAACCTAGTGCAGTGATGTAATTTGCTAACGCGTCAATCCAAACGTAAATAACGTGCTTTGGATTACTTGGTACTTTTACCCCCCATGAAAAAGTTGTGCGTGAAACAGCTAAGTCTTCTAAGCCTGGCTTAATGAAGTTATTGATCATTTCATTTTTGCGTGATTCTGGTTGGATAAAATCAGGATGTGCTTCGTAGTACGCTAATAAACGATCAGCGTATTTGCTCATTCTAAAGAAATAAGACTCTTCTTTAACCAGTTCCACTTCATGGCCACTAGGCGCTTTCCCACCGATTACATTGCCATCAGCGTCGCGATACACTTCAGCTAGTTGCGTTTCTGTGAAGAATTCTTCATCTGAAACAGAGTACCAACCTACATATTCATCTAAGTAAATATCTCCTTGTGCTAAGAAACGTTCAAAAATATCTGCAACGGCCTTTTCGTGAGCAGGATCGGTTGTACGAATAAATTTATCGTTGGTAATTTCTAATAATTCCCATGTTTTTTTCATATCTGCTGCCATATCGTCCACGTATTGTTGTGGTGTGATTCCTAGTTCTGCAGCTTTATTTTCAATTTTTTGGCCATGTTCATCGCTGCCTGTTAAATAAAAGACATCGAAGTCCTGCATTCTTTTATAGCGTGCCATCACGTCACAAGCAATGGTTGTGTAGGAGTTTCCAATATGCAATTTTCCACTTGGATAATAGATGGGCGTTGTAATATAAAAAGGTTTTTTTTCAGTCACGTAAAGTGCCTCCTTGATTGATTTTTAAATTTTTCGTCAAAATTCCTATTCTTGGATAGTATAACATAAATTCCATTGACTTAGGGGGATAAGTTGTAAGAAACCTTTAGAATTAAGCGTTTAAATAGAAAAAAAGTTGAGCCTATCCTTTAGAGATAAGTTCAACTTTTAGATTTTTATTTATTTTTTGACCGGCATAAATGGATGTAGCATTGCAGCAAAATTCCCCACTGTTGTTGTTTGCAATACCACATGTCCTGGTCCAGTAACAACTGTGTCAAATAGACCTTCGCCACCGAAAACCATGTTTTTGATTCCTTTAACTGTTTGAGTGTCTAATGAACAGCTTTCATCCATCATTGCAACTAAACCTGTATCACAAACTAAACGCTCTCCTTGAGCAAGATCGTAATGAATAGCACTTCCATCAATTTCTAAAAAAACTGTTCCTGGTCCAGTGATTTTTTGCATGACAAAACCTTCGCCACCAAATAAACCTGAGGATACTTTTTTCTGGAAGAATACACTTAATTCAACGCCTTCTGTTGAAGCAAGAAAGGCCGATTTCTGAGCAACAATACTTTCTCCAGCACCTAATTCTTTTGCTACAATACTTCCTGGAAAGGAAGAAGCAAAGGCAATCTTACCTGCTGAATTCGCTTTGTAGCGACTTAAAAATAGACTTTCTCCTGAAAACATTCTGCCTAGCATTTTTTTAGCTCCGCCACCTGTGGTTGTTTCCGTTACGATATCTCCTAA
Source organism: Carnobacterium divergens (assembly GCF_900258435.1). NCBI lineage: Bacteria > Bacillati > Bacillota > Bacilli > Lactobacillales > Carnobacteriaceae > Carnobacterium > Carnobacterium divergens. The sequence goes on from NZ_LT992558.1 coordinate 66,814, forward strand.
TATCCAACTACGATCGCCATTCTCACTGACCATAACCTCCCCTTGTTCTAGGTCACAAATAACAACTGGTAATGTATCGCCTTCAATACTGTATTTCATTTTAAATTCTCTCCTTTTTATCTATGTATCTCGTTATCAAATAACAGATATTATTATAGCATTACACCTCATTAAAATCACGTGTATTATCCTTAAAAAAATACTATTTATTGCTTTGATGAAAGATTCTTGACAATTTCATAAAGAAATGATTATATTCACTCCACTGCTCTATAAACCACTTCATTACTGATTTTTATGTTATACTATCTTCTATATAAATTCACGAGAAAGAAGGGATGTAGATGTCTTTAATTGTATTAATCGGTGCTCAAGCTGTCGGGAAAATGACTGTTGGAAAAGAATTAGAGAAACAAATTGAGGCAAAATTATTATTCAATCATCAAACGATTGATTTATTTGCTACTTATTTAGGTTATACCAACGACACGTTTGCGTTATCTTCTAATGTGCGAAAAGACCTTTTTAAAGCATTTGTAAAAAACAAAGGAAACAATGCTACAAATTCTATTATTTTTACGGTGTTAATCCAATTTGACCAACCTGATGATATTGATTTTCTAACCGAAATTAGCTCGCTCTTTTTAAATGAAGGGGAGTCGGTTTATTTTATTGAATTAACTACTGATTTAGACGAGCGGTTAAAACGCAATGTTCATGAAGAACGTCTTCTTGAAAAACCTTCGAAAAGGAATCTTGAATTTTCGAAGAATGAGTTGCTAGCGGATATGAAGGAGCATCGGATGGTAAGCAATGAAAATGAGTGGAATGAATTGTTTCCCAATGTGCACTCTCTTAAATTAGACAATACTTTTCTTTCCCCTACAGAAACAGCCTCTCAGATTGTGGCTTATTTCCAATTAAAGTAACTGTTAAATAAATACAAATTCCCAAGCTGTTCCAATACTTTAATGGAATGGCTTGGGAATTTTTTTATTGCTCATTTTTTTCGATTTTATTGAACTTACTTCTTTATCAATTGATGACGCATTATTTTTCCCGCAGCATTGCGAGGTAATTCAGATAATTCATAATATTTTTTTGGCAGTTTATAGGAAGCGAGTTTTTCCTGACAAAATTCTTGAATTTTTGTGAAATCAACGAGTTGATCTTTTTCAAAAACAAGATAGGCAACTGGAATTTGATCCCATATTTGATCTTCTTCCCCTACCACAACGACTTCTTTGATTGCTGGATGTTCCAATAAACAATGCTCGATTTCACTAGGGTAAATATTTTCGCCACCTGAAATAATCAAGTCCTTTAAACGATCTACTACAAAAAGATAGCCTTCATCATCTAAATAACCGATATCCCCTGTTTTAAACCATGAATCTAAGGGGAATTCTGGTTGGTTTAAATAACCTATTGTGATATTGGGTGCTTTTAAGTAAATTTCGCCTTTTTCATAAGGGGCACAAATTTCAGCACCCTCTTTACTAATTTTCAATTCTACTGGAAAAAGTGGCAAACCTGATGAACCAATTTTCGCTGTCGCCACTTGGCTGTTTAACGCGACGACTTGAGAAGCTGTTTCTGTCATACCGTACGATTGGATAACTGGAATTTCTTTTTTGACACATGTTTCAAGCGTTTGGGGATCAATGGGGCCTCCTCCTAATAACATGCATCTAAAATCAGGGTGATACTGTGCCTCTTCTAAATCTGCCACTAACCGTTTTAACATGACGGACACAACAGAAATAATTGTACATTCGCCATTTTTTAAATAATGGTTGATTGTTGGCGCCTCAAAATGCTCCATTAAGTAGACTGGCATGCCGTAAATCAAGCTTCTCATCATAATTGAAAATCCGCTGATATGAAACAAGGGAACTGCACACAACCAACTGTCTTTGTCTGACAAACCTAAATTTAAAGCTGATCCAACTGCACTCCACCAATGATTGTTAAACGTTTGTTGAACACCTTTTGGTCGTCCTGTTGTACCAGAGGTGTACATAATTGTCGTTACTTGATTTAACTCAAAAGTTAAAACTGGTTGAAAATCCGCTGGGATTAGTGTTTCTATTTGACTAAAAGAATAGGTTTGTTCTTTTGGAAAATCTTTCATTTTAGCGGAGTAAGTTGAATCGTACAATGTCATTTGGCACTTTGCATCTTTTATTTGATAACTCAGTTCGCTAGTAGTTAATCGGTTATTTAAAAAGACAATTGTCGCGCCTAATTGTTGTAAAGCTAAGATCAAGACATAGAAGGTAGCGTTATTTTTACCTAAAATAGCGATTTTCGTTGTTTTATCAATTCCTACTGTTTTTAATTTACCCGCTGTTTGCAAAACGTTTTTTTGTAATTCGCTAAAAGTCAGCGTTTTATTCTCAAAGACAAGGGCTGGTTTATGTGGGGATAACAAGACTCGCTTTGTTAACCAATTTTCCATCATTGTTTCTCCTTTCAAAAAAGAAAACTGCTAGAAATTCAACTCGAATCTTCTAACAGCTTCCTATTTTATTATCTGATAATCGATTTATGGGAATTTAGGGAATTGATCAAAATCAGGATCACGTTTTTCTAGGAATGAATTTTTACCTTCTTTTGCTTCATCAGAAGTATAATACAACAACGTAGCATCTCCTGCTAATTGTTGAATTCCTGCTAATCCATCTGTATCAGCATTCATTGCTGCTTTAATGAAACGTAAAGCCGTTGGGCTCTTCTTCAACATTTCTCTTGCCCATGCCATTGTTTCTTTTTCAACTTCAGCAACAGGGACAACGGTGTTGATCCAGCCCATTTCCAATGCTTCGTCTGCTGTGTATTGACGACACATAAACCAAACTTCTTTCGCTTTTTTGTGTCCAATCACGCGTGCTAAATAGCCAGAACCGTACCCTGCATCAAAACTTCCAACGTTAGGTCCTGTTTGTCCAAACTTAGCGTTGTCTCCAGCGATGGTTAAGTCACAAACAAGTTGTAAAACATTTCCACCACCGATTGACCAGCCTTTAACCATTGCAACCACTGGTTTTGGAATAATACGAATTAAGCGTTGTAGGTCTAATACATTTAGACGTGGAATTTCATCTTCGCCAACGTAGCCACCATTTCCACGAACACTTTGATCGCCGCCTGAACAGAAGGCGTTGTCTCCTGCGCCTGTTAAGATAATCACGCCGATATCAGAATCTTCACGACTAATTGTAAAGGCATCAATCATTTCAGAAACTGTTTTTGGGGTAAATGCGTTATGCACTTGTGGACGATTGATTGTGATTTTTGCAATATGATCTGTTTTTTCGAATAATATTTCGCTATATTCTTTAATTGTCTTCCAATTTTCTACCATAATTTGGTGACACTTCCTTTTCCTTTAATAACATCTTCCTATCTAGTTTAACTGATTATTGACGAAAAAACACGATAAATGATTGTTTTTTTAGATTTTCATTCGTTTAATTTCGTAAAATTGATTATAATGAAGACAAATCATTTTTACAAAAGGAGACTCACCATGAATTTATTAACAGCATTAGGTATCGTCACTAAAAGGGCGAATCAAGAAGAAGTTCAATTGACTCTCGAAATTATAGAACAGCACCAACAGCCATTTGGTCTCATGCATGGTGGCATATCTGGTATTTTAATTGAAACGGCTGCAAGTATTGGTGCAAATACTTATTTAGATACTACTCAAGAAGTCGCGGTGGGGCTGGAGCTTAACCTCAATCATTTGGCTAGTTTCCAAAAAGGACACTTGATTGTGACCGCTACACCGATTCATACTGGAAAGCAAACTCATGTGTGGCAAGCGGTTGTTTCTACCGATACAGGTAAGAAAATTAGTGTTGGGCGCTGTACATTGATGATTCAAAGACTTGGCTAAAAAATTTTTAATGAGGGATTAAATTCAGTTAGAAGGCGTTCCTTTGTTTTAGATAAAATAATTTTGAGAATGAATATAGTTTTAGTGTTGTTCTAAAAACTATCTAGCCATAAAATAAAAAAGCACCTTCTTTGGGAGGTGCTTTACATAATCCCAATTAACCCAAGTCCCCCGTCCCCCAACCGATTCCCAACCAAAGATTGTGAAAATCAATTGGTCTAGTTCACGAACGTTGATAAATCAATATTTAGGGACAGGCGTTTCTTGTGAAAATCAGCAAATATTTTCTTAATTAAATAACTAATTATTCAATTAGTTGATTTTGAACATTTAAATTTTGAGCTAATATCCAACCGTTTAAACCATAAGACGATGAGACGATGTAGTAATTATAGTTTTTAGATTTCAATTCATTTAAAAGTTCTTCAACTGTATCGTACATAATTGGCCATCCAGAATTTTTCATTTTATTTAACAAACTTTCGTTATACTCAATAAAATTTTCTAAAGTTTCTTCAAAAACATCAAGAATCACACTGCCTAACAATTCAGATTCAAAGTAATGTGCAAATACATTATTAAAAATAAGATTTGTTTCCGTGTTATCGGATGATTGAGTGAACATTTTAATATACTTTTTTTTCAGATTTACCTCATAGGATGTAATTTCATTATCATGAACAGATATCATTTTTTTTCCTCACTTTTTCTTAATAGTCAGATTCAGATTGTCTAGGTGGAGATTTTTTCCAATCCCATTTGTGTCGATGTGGGAAAGTGTGAGTACCGTTATCAGTATGATTATAGTCAATATCTTCTAAAACTTTTCCATTCTCATCATAATATCTTCTTTGTTTTACACTACCATCTGGGTTCAATAAATCAATAGATGAATTGGGTTCTCCACGTGGGTCTAAAGAATTTTTTTCTTTTGTTCCCATTTCTGTTGTATGTTTCTTTGTAGGTTTCCCATCTTCAATAGATTTTTTAAAATCACTTTGATCTTTTATTTTAGAACTTTGCATTTGCTGAATGTTATCCATGCCATTCTGAATCGTGTTACTAAACACAAGCCCACCGTGAGCCAGTGCTCCAGCTCCGACTGTGGCACTGGCTCCTGCAATTGCTCCAGCTCCAGGTGCAAGAGCTCCACCACTCATAACAGTTGCTCCAGCCATTCCTTGTAGACCTTTAATCACCATATTAGCACCTTGATA
>NZ_LT992558.1:72034-177580 GCF_900258435.1 Carnobacterium divergens
TGCAAGTTTGCGATTTGACCGCTCATTTCTCCTTCTCTCCAAGTCTCATGCAGTTCATTAAAAAGGTGTTGGACTCTTTGAAAAATACTCTGAACGTCCCCTGTGTTCTGTTCTAACTTACGGAGATCCGTTTCTGTTTGATAGCGGTCTTCCGTGATATTTCTTAATTGTTTTTGCAACTCGTCAATCGTTGACTGTGGTTCCAATCCTTATTCCTCCAAACATTAGTTTATGCTAAATAAGGATTTTGCTAGTGTTTGATCCGTTGCTTCAAAATCCGTCGCGATACTTTGGATATTTTGGCTATCACGCTGTAAGGCACCTAAAAAGCTCGTTAACAATGAGCTTGTTTGATCACTAGTAAGACCAGATTTTTGGTTTCCTAATACCGTTGTAGCGGAAGCTTTTGAGATTGAACTAGGTTGAGAGAACGTCTGTGTAGCGTTGAAAAGTTCGGTAGCTAGAGAACGAGCTTGATTGAAATCACTTTTTATTACTCCCATTTTAAAATCCCCTTTAGTTTAATAATAGCGCATTTGATTTTTAAAATACAGATGTTTTATTATTATTAAACCATAGATTTCTAAAAAAGAAAATAGTAAACAAAATCATTATTTGAAATTCTATCTGTAACGCTTGTTGATTGTAAATTTAGCCATTCAGAGTTGGAGAGATAACATTTCAGCCATTTCTTCTATAATACTGCTTTAAATGTATAGTCCATATAGCCTGAATAGATGGCATAAGAATTTTCTGTTTCGTGCTTGCGTACTAATAACATGTATTCTAGTAATTCTTCATAACTTACAGCTATTTTTTCTTCTTTTTTATGTTGAATTAAAAACTCAAGCATCGCTTTTGAATACTCGAAAAAATTAAAATAAACTTCCTTAAAGGGTGTGTTCATTGCAGCGCGGTCTTCCCCTATTCCTTGACAGATATCTGATAAATTCGTTTTTTTCATCTGCGTATCTAAACTGGCCTGAAATAAAAACAAACATTCTTTTCGATATTCAATTAAGTAGTCCTTCTCAGAAGCTCTTAGTGTATGTTCATTTGAGTGAATGTAATATTCATTTACCCAATAATCAATAAATTCTAAATCGTGTTTTTTTAAGTAGTCGTAGATTTTCTGATTCATGTTTTATCGTCACCTTCCCGATTTTCACTATTTCTTCAAATAACTAGATTATACTTTTTTTTTTACTTTACCATAAATCTTTCCAATTTTAAAAAGAATTCCATAGTAAAATTCATCCTTTTCTTGATTTCGCCATTCTTTTGTAACATTCCCATTCTATACTCTTTTTAACAACTACAACAGAAATGAGGACGAACATTTATGGCACCTTTAACTATTGCGAAAAAAACATTCTTACCTATTTTATTTCTTATGCTGGCTTTATCTTTCTGGTTCTTTTCAGTGACGAATATTTCGCAAAATAAGACATTACCGATAGAACAGCCTGACAATTCAACAGCTTATCAACAAAAATTCATTGATGAAATAGTTTTGGAAGCCCAAGCTCTTCAACAACAAACAAACTTATTTGCAAGTATTACAATTGCTCAAGCAATTTTAGAATCTGACTGGGGACGAAGTGATTTGGCAGTTGATTCTCATAATCTCTTTGGGATTAAAGGAAGTTTCAACGATCAATCTAGTACCCTGCCAACGGATGAATTTGAAAATGGAGAACGTATTACAATTGAGGCTAGCTTTAAAAAATATGACACTATCCAAGAATCAATGGTTGATCACATCGACTTTCTAAAAGGTGGAACGTATGACGCCATCAAAACTAGTACCGATTATAAAGAAGCTGCTTATGCCTTACAAAATGGAGGGTATGCTACAGATCCTCAATACGCAGAAAAATTAATCGAATTGATTGAACAGTTTCATTTAAATAAATACGATCAACAAGGGAGTTTATCATGAGCAAACAAACAACTATCCAAAAAAGACGTCGTCACTTTTTACTAGGCGGTATTATCCTTTTAGCAATTGGGCTAACGAGTTTTGCGGTTTATGGCGCTACATTATTAACTGAAACAAAACAGGTTATTGATGGTTCTTTTCAGCCCTTAAAAAGAGATGACGGAATTAAAAAATCGCTTTCAAAGAAAGATCCATTCTCTGTTTTACTGATGGGAATTGATGATACGAGTGAACGTAATTTAGGCAGTGCTCGGACAGACGCTCTAATTTATTTGACTATAAATCCTAAAAATCATACGGTTGATATGGTCAGTATTCCTCGTGATACCTATACAACAATAAAAACAAAGCAAACTACTTATCAAACAAGAATCAACGCTGCCTACGCTTATGGACAAGAGGAAATCACGGTTCCAACAGTGGAGAAGCTGTTAAATGCTCCCGTTGATTATTATGCTACCTTCAATTTTAATTCATTTCTTGAAATCGTTGATCAATTGGGCGGTATTGAGGTTGATGTTCCCGTTACTTTCACGGATACCAATACTCTTGGAAATGGTGAAATTCACTTAAAAAAAGGAAAGCAACATTTGACTGGTGAAGAGGCATTAGCACTGGCAAGAACTAGACATATTGATAATGACGTCAAGCGTGGCGAACGCCAGCAACTTGTTCTTGAAGCGATTGCAAAGAAAGCTATGGACACTGGTTCAATCAAGCAATATTCAAGTGTTTTAGCCGTCATTGGTAAAAATATGAAAACTGATTTAACATTTAATGACATTCTTGATTTAGGAAAAACCGCTTTGGGAAAACCTTATACATTTACTTCTTATGTCTTTGACTGGGGAGATGTTACAATTGATGAGGCAAGTATGGTGGAATTATTTCCAGACAGTCTTGATTTTATCAGCCATCGTTTGAGAGTTTCTTTAAAATTAGATGATGCTGATCAACGTGATAAAAAAGAGTATCAGTTTACAAGTACTAAGGAAAGCCAGTATAATTAAGGAAAGAATAGAATCCAGCAACTGGGTTCTATCTTTTTTTGAAAGGAAGTTACTCAATGAATATTTTAATTGCCGACGATAGTCTAGAAATTGTCCATATTGTTCGTGCTTATTTAAAAAAAGACGGATTTACTGTATTTACAGCATCCAACGGGGAAGAAGCCCTAGATATTTTTTATCAAGAAAAAATTGATTTAGCTATTGTTGATTGGATGATGCCTAAACTCGACGGGATTGAGGTTACTAAAACAATCAAAGCAGAAAGTCCCGTGAAGGTGCTGATGTTGACTGCAAAAAATACCGGGGCTGACGAGTTTCTTTCATTAACAAACGGCGCCGATGACTACATCACGAAGCCTTTCCATCCGCAAGTCTTAATGTTGCGCATCAAAAAGTTATTAGGTTTGGCTCAAACCATTTTCATTCAAGATTTGATGATTGACCCTACCAATATGAAAGTTTGGAAAAAGGATGACTCCATCGATTTAACGAAAAAAGAATTTGAATTATTAATGATGCTTTTTAAAAATCGTGGCACTATTTTAACTAGAGAACAATTGTTAATTGGCGTGTGGGGAATGGAATATGATGGCGTTGAACGAACAGTCGATACTCACATCAGACGACTCCGGGAAAAAGTCGGAACCTCTATCGTCCATACAAAACGAGGAGTGGGATATACCATTGAAAATGAACTTTAAAAAAATAAGCACTACGTTAACCGTGACCCTATCGTCGATTTTAATTGCTAGTTTTATTTTAATGTTTCTCCTCAACACCTTGATTTTGCCTCACTACTATTTTTCAAAAATGGAAGATAAAGTAAGTCAGGTGATGACATCTATTAAAGCCTTGCCTGATACAAAAAGAACAACAGATGCATTAAATCAGCTAGAAAATACTCAACAAGTAACGATTTTAAAGTTAAAAAACGACCCTGCCCACATTGATGAGTTTAATGAAGCTTTAAATACACAACTTAATCGCAAAAGAGTTGCCTTAAATCGGTTTTGGATTACTGAAGACACATTGAATCAGTTACAAAAAAGTCCCTCTTCCATCCAAAGAAATTTCGATCAAGGAAAACAAAAATCAAGCTTCTTAGTAGAGATGGCAATGATAAAGGACACTTTTTATCTCGTTGGCGTTTCAACTGTCGACTTTACAGAAACCGTTGAAATTATTAATACTTTTAATTTAATCTCTTTAAGCGTGACCTTGCTCATCATTATTGTCTTAATTTATTTTTCTGCAAAAAAAATAACCGATCCTTTAGTTAAATTAAAAACCATTGCTGAAGAAATTTCAACGTTAACTTTTGTTACAACGACTGATATTCCTAGCAATGAAATTGGTGAATTAGCCATCAGCATCAATAAAATGAGTCACGCACTTGCTCGTTACCAACAAAATTTATTAGCTACTAATAAACAATTAAAGCAATTTACAGCGGATTTAACCCATGAATTAAAAACGCCGATTGCAGTGATTAAAGCCTATGGTTCAGGAATTGAAGACGGTTTAGATGATGGGACCTATCTCAGCGTTATCTTGCAACAAACCCAACGTCTAAATGAAATCGTAGACCAAATGTTAACCTATGCCAAGCTTGAATCTCAGCCTCTTCAAAAAACGTCTCTTCAGCTAAGTGAATGTTGGAATCAAAGCGTGATGGCGTTAACACCGATGATGAAAAAAGAGCAGCTCTTATTATTAGAAGCCAAAACAGATCACCCCTTACCCGCTATTGAAGCTGATCCAGCACTTATTAAACGTGTTTTTGATAATCTTCTAACCAATAGTATTAAATACACAACCGATAAGGAAATCCAAGTAACTTGGCGAGAAACCGCTACATTGATTGAATTTTCTATTAGCAATCAAACAAACTTACCGACTGGATTCGATGTAGATAAACTTTGGGAAGCTTTTTACGTTTATGAAAAGTCTCGAAACAAAGATTTATCAGGAACGGGATTAGGGTTGCCAATTGTGAAATCAATTATGGAGGAACACGGCTTCAGCATTGAGGCAAAATTAGTTCATCATTTGTTAGTCTTTACGTTGACTTTTCATAAAAATGAAACAAAAAACCGTTAATTTTATAACTAAAAAATAATGTGAACCCTCATTTTTAATAAAAAGAGGGTTCACATTATTTTAGTGTTCCTGCATAGCAACTATTTTTTTAAATTGAGTATAGGTTTCTTTAAACAAATTGGCTTGATAATGGAATTCCAAATTTTCTAAAGTATCGATGGCGTTGTTTACTTTTTTTTCACCATCAAGCAACTTATCTTCATAAATTAACATTAAGCCCATGTAATAAAAATAACTAATTCTAAAAAACAGTTCTTCAATTCCGTTAGAAAAATAATCTAACTCTTTCAAAAGGATTTTAGCCGTTTCAATATCAAGCAACATCATGGCTTCACGAGTAGAATTGACTAGTAATGTACAGATAACTTTTTTTCCTCTTCCAAAATCTTTATATTTCCTCATTTTTGGAAGCAGCAACTTAAAATAATCGAGTCTCTCTTTATAATCAATATAGTCAATCGTGTTGGCTAAAAAGCGCAGTTCGTCGATTGTCCAATCTTGTATAGTCTCTAAATGAGTCATAATTAGATTTAAGGCTTGTTCATCTATCTTTTCTTTTCTATATATCCCAGTCTCATTATAATCATTTAGTTGATCGATTCGAGCAGTCAGTTCAGCTATTTTTAAGTTAACCTGATTGTTATCAACTGCGTTGCTGATTTTATTTTTCAAGTTCACTAGACCCGTAATATCATTTATATTTCCGTAATGTCCGTATTCATTATAAAAAGCTTCTGATTGAGACTCATGGTAATGATTGTAAATATATAGAAATTCATCTACTTCCATTGGGATTTTTTCTAAAATTTGATTGAATAAAAAAAACGAAATGTCATGTTTTCCTTGTTCAAATCGAATCGCATATGATTTTGACATAATCGATTGATATAAGTATTTTTGCGTTATATTTTTTTTAATTCTAATTTCTCGAATTAACTCACCGTATGTCAAACGATCACTCTTTTCTCTTTTTTACTAACTATTATAAAATAAAAGTGTTAAATAAGGTACTTTTAAGCATTTATTGCTTTTTTTATTTATAATAAGTCGTGTAAGTATTACGTACAAGGAGGATCAGCATTATGTATGAATTAAAAGAAAATAAGTTATCTGGAAGAAGAATGATTATTGGTTCTCTGCTATTATTGATAGGCTTTATCTTCCTTATGGTTTACAGTTGGGCTTGGTGGGGACTATTTGTTGGAGGAGCGATCGCTTGGATAATTGTTTTTGGTGCTACTGGACGTGAATCGTTTCATTTTCCAAAAAAATTGTGGGTTATTCCATTAGGTGTTCTGCTTTATTTTGTGGTTGGAATCGTCTTCGGCACACTTGCAAAAGCACTTGGACTACATTGGGCAAGTAGTCCCGCAGTTGGTCATCTTAACGAACTTATCCTCATGCTTCCTATTATGTTAATGGGAGAAGAGTTGTTGGGCATAGGTATTTTAGAAGTGGCACGAAAAAAAGGACTGTCCTTAACTACCAGTACACTAATAAGTGCTGTAATTTTTGGTTTACTGCATGTGATTCCATATTGGGATGGCAGTCTATTTTCAACCTTATTGCATGTTTTACTTTTGCAAGGTGTTGCTAGAATTATTTTTAATTTCATTTATTTGAAAACAGGAAATAGTATATGGGGCTCTTGGGTAGCCCATATGCTAGTAGATATCATTGCATTATTTGTGGCACAATCTATAATGGTAGGTATGATATAATTCTGTTCTATCATTTCTAAAAACAACGACAAGAGAGGAAGGATTTACATGCTAATAACAACTACTGAAGCGATACCAGGAAAAGAATATGAAGTGATTGGAGAAGTTTTTGGACTAACCACACAATCCAAAAATGTCTTCAAAAATATTGGTGCTAATTTGAAAAACATTGTGGGTGGTGAAATAAAAGCCTACACGGAAATGTTGGAAGAATCTCGTGAAAAAGCGATTGAACGCTTGAAACAAAATGCTAAGGACATGGGAGCAGACGCCGTTGTGATGATGCGCTTTGATTCCGGTTCGATTGGAACAGATATGCAGTCCGTTGCAGCATATGGAACAGCCGTAAAATACAAATAATTTTTATCTAAACCAGTTTACTCTTTCTCCATCTCTTTATTTTAAATAGAGAGATGGGGAATTTTTTTATTTAAAATACCCAATCCATTCAATCCTCCTTTATCGTTCTTACTCTACTTTCGCCATTTTTCTGTAACATTCCCTTGCTACACTAAGTCCATCTTAAAGGAGGACAATTATGAAAAAATTTGGAGTGTATTTAAGTTTAGCAATGATTTCACTGTCATTACCCGCTTGTAGTTTGGCAAATTCAAAAGAAGCTGGAACGGTTGACGCTGCTGTCGTAAACAAAGAGGTCGAAAAAAATAAATCCTACGCGAAAAAGGATTTTGATTTTGACGTTGTTCCTGAAACCTTTCAAGTAGCCATCACAGAAAATGGAACGAAGGAAATTGTTGCACAACCTTTGGAAGCTAAGAAAGTTACCGATTTAAAAAAAGAGAAAAAACAGATTAGTTGGACTTATCCAACCGAACAAATCCACGTTGACATTCAGAAAAAAGCGAATCATCTGGCTATTTCCATCACAAGTTCAGATAAAGAAGACCGCACCTTTAATTGGCCAAAGCTAGACGCAACAAACTATACGTTGCCTATCGCTGAAGGAAAGACCATTCCCAATGACCAAAAAGATTGGCTGGCCTATTTTAAACAAAACGACGAATTAGCTATGAGTGAGTCTTTTTCAATGAACTTTTTCACAACCAATCAACAAAAATTCGCTACTACTTTTGTGATGGACAATACTTTTGATAGTGACTTGATTGCTCAAACAGAGCCTCATTTAACACTTGAAAATGCGCATCATTTTATTGGGTTTAATCCAAATAAAACCTTGAATTATCGTTTATATGTAACCGATAATGATCCTGTTGCAATTGCCAAAACCTATCAAATGGACCGGATGGAGCGTGGGGAATTTAAAACCCTTGATGAAAAAGCTGAAAAAAATCCGGAAATCAAAAAAATGGCAGGTGCGATTCAAGTTTATTATTGGAACAATCGTATTTTAAATACCGAAGATATCAAATGGAACAAGCTTCCCGATAAAGTCGACGAACCTATTTTTAAATGGATTGGCGAACTATTGGATCAATACGGCGAAGATGGTTCCGAAGAATATTTAAATGCGTTAGCTGCCTTTAAAAATCATGAAGGGTATACATTTGAAAAAAATACTATTTTAACAGCGATTAATTATACTTTGCTTTATCCTCAATTTTACAACGACGCTATTTTTAAAAATCCTGATAAGATAGCTCAACAGTTACTGGATAAAGGAATTGATTCCCTGAGTGAACAAGAACGCTACACGCTAAATAAACATTTATTAGCTGGGGTTCTTTCGGATTTGACACCAGAACTTAATTCATGGGGACAAGCTTCTTCTACGGATGTTTTAAAAGATATGAAAGCCAGTGGCATTGAAAATGCTTGGATTGGTTTGCCAAATTGGGCGAATGGCTTGATGAATCCAACGATGGTTAAAACAGCAAATGACCAAGGCTACTTAGTTGGCCCCTATGATTCTTATCAATCGATTCAAGAAAATGCAAGTATTGACTGGAACACAGCTTCTTTCCCTAATAAAGACCTTTACGAGCAAGCAACGGTTTCCAAAAAAAATGGGGACAAAGTGGCTGGTTTCTTAGGTAAAGGACGTAAGCTAAATCCAACGCTTATTTTCCCAGATGTCAAAGAGCGCTTTACTGGCATCGTTAAAAATAAAATTCCCTTTAATTCTTGGTTTTTAGATACCGATGCTGCAGGTGAAATTTATAATGATTACAGTAAAGATCACTTAACAACTAAAAGCGAAGATGTCGCTGGACGTTTACAACGAATGGATTATTTCGATCAACAAGGAATGGTCGTTGGCTCTGAGGGGGGAAATGATTTTGCCTCAAAAGAAATGGTTTTTGCTCATGGATTAGAAACACCCGTCATTATGTGGTCAGATCCTGATATGCGTGAAAATAAAGACAGCCCCTATTATGTTGGAAGTTACGCTGCTCTTGATGGCGGCATCCCTAGCAAATACAATAAAGTAGTCCCTATCAAAGAAGAATATAAAGCTATTTACACAGATCCAGTTTATTCGCTACCACTGTATAAACTTGTCTACAATCGCTCTGTTATTACATCTCATCATTGGGAATGGGATAGCTACAAAATCAAGGATCAAGTTAGCGAGCGTCGTATGACAGAATATTTATATAACACGCCACCGATGGCCCATTTAGATAAAGCGAGCTGGGAAGAACATAAAGCTGATTTAAGCCAAAATGCTAAAACTTGGGCGCCGTTCCAAAAAGCAACTTTACAACATGAAATGACTGATTTCAGTATGTTAACAGCGGATCGTTTAGTCCAAAAAACACAATTTGGAGATAAACTGTCTGTCATCGCTAATTTTTCTGATACTGATTATGAGGCTAATGGTGTGAAGGTTGCTGCTCAAACCGCTCTTGTTCTAAATGATGGAAAAGAAACAGTGATTAAAGGAGACTAACTAAAAAGATCCACAGCCCAATTAAACTGGGTTGCGGATCTTTTTGTTTAATTCAATTCAAATGTCATCTCAACTGGATTGTGATCTGAATGTTCAAATCCCGCATCAATCACATTGGTACGACGATTCGTTACATTATCCGAAATAATAAAGCCATCAATCACCGCAACAAAAGATTTATCTTTTTCATAGGGTTTATCCAAATTGCGGACACTTGGAACTGGCGTTTTCACGTCACTAAGTTCTGCTAGTGATAAATTTTTTGGCAAGTCTTTTTTAGGGAATGCTTGTAGCCACGTGTACTCTTCCTCTTGATTATTATCAAATACCTCTGAGGATGTTTCTAGTAAATCATGATTGAAGTCCCCACCGCAAATAACATAGTTCCCTTTTTTATATTCGGCCTCCATATGATTAAATAATTTGGCAATCTGTTCTTTTTGTACTTTTTTATCCTTCATATAGGCAGATAAATGAACATTATAAAGCATTAAATTCTTTCCATTTTCTACGGGTATCTTCGAGACCGTAAAGGCTCTGTCTAAATCAAAAAACTTATTGAAATTTGTTTCAATCGGCAAACTGTAGCGCGTGCTTTCGGTTATTTGAACATCACTCATTGTGACAATTCCAGATTTTGATTTTCCAATCGGATCAAAAATAGGATACATCAAGTACGCTGAATCGTAATTGGTCGCATAGCTTCTTGAATAGGTTGGGAAACGTTGACTTAGTTGTTTGATTTCATTGATTCCTCGACTACGTGTTGCGTTTACATCTACTTCTTGAAACAGTGCAAAATCCGGATTAGCATTTTGAATGGTTTTTGCCGCACCATTTACATTGGTTAATACACTTTCTTTGCTATACGCTTTTGATTCTTTTCCGCCATCCATAAAAAAGGTGTATTCGGGACTGTAGGAACCGTAACCGATGTTAAAGGTCGTAACGTTATATTCTTTCTTTTGAACTATTTTTGTAGCTGTTGCTTTTTGTTTGATTTCAGCAGGGAGCTGATCATCCAGTCTAGCATAGCTCACATAAACATAGCCGACATAAATCAAAACGGCTACTAAGATAATCCCTAACATTCCACCAACTATTTTCAAAAACTTTTTTATCTTCATATTCCATAAACCCTCCACCCTTTAGTAAATTCCATTATATCATCAATGGATCTCAATTTGCTAAATGAAGGGTAAAAAAACTGCTCTTAAAAGAGCAGTTTAAACGACTACAGTCACCGCTTCAAAGGGTTCTAATTTCCCACTGAATAAATGCGTTCTCTCAGGTTCATAATTTGAAATCACAATTTCTTGAACTGCATACTTTTGGTTGAGTTGAAAATACTGGCTTTCTTTTGAAAAATTGACGATCGTCAGCCATTTGGTTGATTGCTCCGTTCGTAGATAGGCTAATACAACAGGATTCCCTGTTTCTATCTGTTGATAATCCCCCTCAACTAAAATTGAGTTTTCTTTCCGCAACGCAATTAATTTTTGATACGTATAAAAAATTGAATTTGAATCTGCCAAGGCATTTTCTACATTAATTGTATGAGAATTCTTGTGAACAGGTAACCACGGTGTTCCTTTTGTAAAACCACCATGCAATTCATTCCCCCACTGCATCGGATGCCTTGCGTTATCTCTACCTTTGGCATTAATCGACTTTATTAATGATTCTTTCGCGTATCCTTGGCGCAATCGCTCCTCATACATTCGTCTGCTTTCAATATCATCCACTTCACTAATTTCTGTAATTGGATAGTTTGTCATCCCAATTTCTTCGCCTTGATAGATATAGGGCGTTCCCTTCATTCCATGGAGATAAATAGCCAACATTTTAGCACTTTCTACACGATACTCGCCGTCATCTCCCCATCTTGAAACGATTCTAGGCAAATCATGGTTGTTCCAAAACAAACTATTCCAGCCTTCATTTCCTAGTTCAACTTGCCACTTAGAAAATACTTGATGCAACTCTGCTGGATTCAAGGTTTTTAAATCCCATTTTCGCTGTCCTTGAATTTTATCTAAATTAATATGCTCAAATTGGAAAACCATTGATAATTCCTGACGTGCTGGATGGGAATAATCTTTCGCAATTTCTGGAGTCGCACCCCATGTTTCACCCACTGTTACAACGTCATACTGACCAAAAGACTGTTCATTCATTTCTCTAAGATATGGATGCAACATCGGTCCATTTTTGGTGATTAAGTTTTCAGGTTCCTTGCCAATCAAATCAATTACGTCCATCCGAAATCCGCCTACTCCTTTGTCCAGCCAGAAGGTCATCATTTTCCATATTTCCTGTCGCAATTTTGGATTTTCCCAATTTAAATCTGGCTGTTTTTTAGAGTGGATGTGTAGATAATATTGTTGGGTAACTTCGTCATATTCCCAAGCAGAGCCACCAAAATCTGAAGTTAATTCATTTGGCTTATCTCGCCAAATATAATAATCTCGGTATCGATTTTCTTTACTTTTTTTAGCTTCAATAAACCAGCGATGTTCGTCTGAAGTGTGGTTGACAACTAAATCCATTATCACTTTGATGTTTCTTTTTTTCGCCTCGTCCAACAATTCATCCATGTCTTCCATTGTGCCATATTCCGGTTGGATTTCTTGATAATCGCTAATATCATAGCCATTGTCATCATTTGGAGATGCATAGACTGGACTAATCCACAAGCCTGTAATCCCTAGTTTTTCTAGATAATCTAAACGTTGGATGATTCCTTTAAGGTCTCCGATTCCATCCTCATTGCTATCTTGAAAACTCCTTGGATAAACTTGATAAATAACTGCATCTTGCCACCATTTTTTAGTCATTTTTTTTAACTGGTTGGGTTAAGGCAATCAGTGCTTCACCTGCTCCAACTTCCTCCTTGGTGATCTCTTCAACATTTCCATAAGCCAAAGTGTTGGTCACAATAACCATTACTGTAGCGTCATAACCAGCCGCTTGAATGTGTTCTTTATCAAAGGTACCTAATACGTCCCCTCGTTTAACTACTTGACCTTGGGTTACTTGTTGGGTAAAGCCAGTCCCTTTTAATTCTACCGTATCGATTCCCACATGAATCAACAGTTCACTTCCTAATGCTGATTTAATCCCATAAGCATGCTTGGTTTCATAAGCCACTTCAATCACGCCATCACAAGGCGCGTAAATCGTCCCGTCTAAAGGAATAATGGCTGCACCTTTTCCCATAAGTTCTGCTGAAAAAACTTGATCTTTTACTTGACGTAAGCTTTCGACTTGACCGGAAACAGGTGCGTAAATTACTTCATCCTGCACACCTTGCGCCACTTCTGATGGGTCTTCATTAATTGTTTGGGCTGTTGATGTACCTGTTTCCACATTCAATACTTTTTTTCCATACATAAAAGTAAACACAAAGGCTAAAACAAAACTAATGACACTGCAAATCATAAAGACTGGAATTGATTTTGGTGAAATGGAAATAAATCCTATCACACTGGCTGGTCCCATTGCTACTGCTAAAACATGAAATAATCCGATAAAAGCAGAGGCGATTCCAGAAGCAATCATCCCGCAGACAAACGGGAATTTTAATTTTAAATTGATCCCAAAAATAGCTGGCTCCGTAATACCTAAAAGTGCTGAAATACTAGCTGAAGAAGCTAAACTTTTTTGTTTATCATTTTTTGTAATAAAGAAAACAGCCAAACAAGCCGCCCCCTGCGCAATATTTGCCATTGACGCTACTGGGAAAATAAAGGAACCTCCTGTTTTAGCAACTTCTGCCAAAAGAGTCGTTTCAATTGCTGGAAAACTTTGGTGTAGTCCCGTAATAACAATCGGTGAATAAAACAAACCAAAAATTCCCATACCAAGAAAGCCTGTTGTTTCATACAACCAAACAAGGCCATCTGTCAAACCGTCACTCACAATACGCATCAAAGGTCCGACTAGGATAAAGGTTAAAAATCCCGTAATAATAATGGCCAACATCGGTGTAAAGGTAAAATCAAAAGCCTTTGAAATTCGTTTGTGGAAAAACTTCTCTAATGTTGCTAAGATCCAAGAAACAGCCAGAACAGGTAAAACAGAACCTTGATACCCTGCTTGAGCTACATTCAAACTAAAGATGTTCCAGTAAGGCATACTTCCATCTGTAATAGCATTGGCCACGCCGTATCCATTTACTAAACTTGGCATCACCATCACCATTCCCATGGCTGCTCCTAAATAGGGATTTCCTCCAAAACGTTTGGTTGCTGAAAAACCAACTAAGATTGGTAAAAAGGCAAAGGGTGCTGAGGCCATTAAATTAATAATATCTGCTAAATCTTTAATCGCTGGAAAATTTTCAACAACCGATTGAGGTCCAAATAGATGTTGTGCTGTCAATAAATTATTCAATGCCATTAACAAACCACCAGCAACTAAGGCTGGAACAATTGGTACAAAAATATCAGATAAAATTTTAATAAATGCCATTAAAGGATTCGGCTTATTTCCTTCGCTTGCAACAGCTTTTAAATCCTCTGTTGACGTTTCACGAACACCGGTCAACTTTACAAGTTCGTCATAGACGACATCCACATCCCCTGGTCCAACTATAATTTGAAATTGGCCATTCGTTTTAAACGTTCCTTTGATATCTGCTTGATTATCTAATAATTGCTGATTGATTTTACTATCGTCTTTTAGAACAAGACGCAATCTTGTCGCACAGTGGGCCGCAGCTTGAATATTATCTTCTCCTAATGCCGTTAAAATATCCTTGGCAACTTGTTTGTGATTCATCTTATCTCCTCCTATGAAATCGCTTTTATAGTTCTATCATACACGATTTTATTTTTATGTCAAACGTATATCATATTTATTGTTAATAAATACTAAAACGACACATTTCATCTATATAAAGCTTTTTAAAAATGACAAACGATTGACATATTTCAGAAACTACCGTATTCTAAAAATAGATAACGCTTTCTACTGGAGGTTTTTTTATGTCAAAGTTAATTGAAAATTGGACGACCGATTTACGTTACAAAAAATACAATGCTTGGGATTCCACCTATTTATCTGCATTAACAGAAAAAGTGAACGCTGCACCTTGGCGTTTGCAGTATCATATCCAGCCAACATCAGGTTTATTAAATGATCCAAATGGTTTTTCTTACTTTAATGGCAAGTGGCACTTATTTTACCAGGCCTATCCATTTGGCCCCGTGCATGGATTGAAATCTTGGGCTCATATGACTTCCACCGATTTAGTCCACTGGGAATATGAAGGCATCCCACTTGTACCAAGCAACGAATATGACAGCCACGGGGTTTATTCTGGCTCCGCTCTTCCAATTGAGGACAAGCTTTTTTTAATGTATACAGGAAATGTGCGCGATGCTGATTGGAATCGTTCTGCTTTCCAATTGGGAGCATGGCTCGACCAAGAGGGACAACTCACAAAATTGACACACCCTTTAATTGAAACAGATACTACTCAGTACACACATGATTTTCGTGATCCGCAAATTTTTAACTACGGAGATACTTATTTAGCAATAATCGGTGCACAAGATACGAACAAACAAGGAAAAGTCGCCGTCTATCAGTCTGAAAATAGTCACGATTGGCACTATCTTGGAAATTTAGCGTACACCGATTTACCGATGGGTTATATGGTAGAATGTCCCAATTTAGTATTTATCGACGAGCAACCGGTTTTACTTTTTTGTCCACAAGGTATCGATCATTCCTTACTGGATTATCAAACAATTTATCCAAATGCCTACGTTTTGGGAAGCCGCTTCAATAAAGAAACGTTAACTATTGAAAATCCGACAACTCTTCAAAACTTAGATGAAGGATTCGACGTTTACGCAACGCAAGCTTTTAACGCACCAGATGGTCGAGCGTTAAGTATTAGCTGGATTGGCCTTCCAGAAATTGAGTACCCTACTTTTTCTGATGGCTGGGCACATTGTCTAAGCTTGGTTAAGGAGCTATCCATTAAAGACGGGCACCTTTATCAGTTTCCTGTTGCTGAAACTCAAACACTACGCCAAAATGAGCTTTCTTTTAAAGGTCAGCTTCTTTCCTCAGGGCAACAATTACTTGAAAATACGTCTTTTTCCTATGAACTAGAGCTAGCATTGCCAAAAGACGAACGTGGTGAGTTGAAACTCTTTGCAGATGAGGACGCTACACGCTATTTAAGCCTATCTTTTGATACAATATCTGGTAAACTAACAGTAGATAGAACGCTAGCTGGTGTCCCATTCGCAGAAGAATTCGGCAATACTCGCTCTATAACTATTCCAAGACACGAAGCTCTTAAGCTTTCTATCTTTGTTGACCATTCAGTCTGCGAAATTTTTATCAATAATGGACTTAAAGTAATCACACTAAGACTTTTCCCTGCAGACAACCAAACTCATTTATGGTTATCTGGTTCTGGCAAGGGTTCTTATCAAGGAAAGTTCTGGGAATTACTTAGTCAATAAAAGGATGGAAATCAATGACAATCAAATTAACCGACGTTGCAAAAAAAGCAGGCGTTTCGCCAACCACCGTTTCAAGAGTCATTAATCATTATGGCTATTTAAGTCAAAAAACCATTGATAAAGTTCATTTAGCGATGGAAGAATTGAATTATCAACCTAATTCACTTGCACGCTCCTTGCAAGGTAAAAACACACAATTAATTGGCTTGATTTTCTCATCTGTAGGCAATCCTTTTTTTGGCGAATTAGTTGAAAAATTAGAAAATAAATTATTTGAAAAAGGCTACAAGACGATCTTATGTAATAGTGCGGACAATAAAGAAAAGGAACGTGATTATTTAAGAATGCTCGCTGCCAATAAGGTAGATGGCATTATTGCTGGCGCCCATAATTTAGGTATTAAAGAATACGAAAAAGTTGGTTTGCCTATCGTTTCATTTGACCGTTTTTTAGCCGATAATATTCCTATTGTTAGTAGTGACAATTTTCATGGTGGGCAAATCGCTACTCAGGCATTGATTCAATCTGGAGGAGAGAAGATTGCTATTTTTACAGGAACCAATCGTTCTAACTCTCCCACAAATAGTCGGCTAGAAGGATATTTAGCAACGATTAAAAAAAATCAATTAGAGCCTTATGTTTTTGAATTTGATTCTCATTACTCTCCTGCTTTAAAATCGCTTGAAATTAAAAAGATTTTAAAGGAAGAAGCGCTTGATAGCGTCTTTTGTACGGATGATCTAACGGCCATCTTAGTGATGAACGAAGCGGTGAAGTTAGGATTAAACGTTCCTGAAGAATTGAAAATTATTGGTTATGACGGAACTACTTTCATGCAGCAGTATTTTTCACAATTGACTACCATTGTACAACCTATTGAGGATTGTGCTACTCTCTTAATTGATTTGCTTGTCCAACGAATCACAGATAAAGACGTCGCCTTAGAACCGCTTTACACTCTTCCTGTAAAATTAATTCAGGGAGAATCAACTTAATGACAGCAAAAGACCCTTTTTAGCTAGCATAATTTGCTCAGTTAAAAGGGTCTTTTTTTGTTATTTTTTATCATTCAAATGACGACTTACTGTTTATAAAATAGAACTAAAATCATGCTCAATAATGTCTTCTAAACTAAATTGGTTGTCACTATACGTGTATTTAAACAACGAACAGTTTTGAATTTTGACATTTTTTTTAACTGGACTTGTGTGTTCCCAGTGACGATAAAAGTTCGCAATTGCAGCACCATGAGAAACAATCAAACTATTTTTTGCATGACTTTTTTCAATAATTTTTTTTATCGCTGAACTGATTCTTGCTTCTACTTCCTCTTGGGATTCGCCACCAAATTGCACAAAGTAATCCTTGTATGGAAGTGGGGGATTTAAATGTTCCCCTTCTCCTTCATAGGAACCAAAATTCCATTCTCGTAGATCTTTGATACGTTCATAGGGAAGATCCGTCAGCAGTTCAAGCGTATCAATGGCTCTTTCAGAGGTGGAAGTATACGCCTCATCAAACTGAATGCCTTCCTTTTCCAAATGCGCTCGTGCCATCTTAGCTTGTTTGATTCCTAGTTCAGTTAAAGGAGAGTCACAAAATCCTTGTATTTTGTGTTGAGCGTTGAATAGAGTTTGTCCATGTCTCACTAAATAGAGTGTTGTCATTTATTTACCTCTTTTCATAGGATTTAATTGATTGTACATTTGGAAAAATGTTTTTTTATCACCCTTTTTAGATGCCTTCTATTTCACGAGTTACCATCCATTTAATCATAGCAGGATCTGCATGTGAGAAGAATTGACTTTCGCCATCATTTAATGTGGCTATCTGATTGATATCTTCTGCTGTTAATTCAAAATCAAATACATCGATATTCTCTTTCATTCGATCTGGATTAACTGATTTTGCTAGTACGATAATGTCTTGTTGAATTAACCAACGCAGGATAATTTGAGCGACACTTTTGTGATAGGTTTGACCAATTTTCGTTAGAATAGGATTTTTAAAAATATCCCTTTTTCCTTCAGCAAAAGGCGCCCATGCTTCAACAGCAATCCCATCTTCACGTAATGCTTTGATAGTATTGGTTTGCTGTTGGAATGGATTGATTTGTGGTTTAATTTCATTAAATGCGGCTAAATCAATTGCACGATCGACGGCAAAATTTGAAATACCAATTGCTCGTACCTTGCCTGATTTTTGCAATTCTTCCATGGCACGCCACGCACCATAAACGTCATTGTACGGCTGATGTATCAGTAATAGATCGACATATTCAAGATTGAGGCGTTTAAGGGATTCGTCGAAAGATTTCATGACGCCGTCATAACTGACATTGTGTACCCAAATTTTAGTGGTCACAAATAGCTCTTCCCGCGCAATGCCAGAGGCTGTAATTCCCTGACCAACTTCACTCTCGTTTAGATAACTTTGTGCGGTATCAATATGACGGTAACCTGCTTTAATTGCATCTTCGACTGCTTGTGCTGTCTTTTCTTTCGGAATTTGATATACCCCAAATCCTATGATTGGTACCTGAACACCGTTTGCTAACGTTACTTTTTTCATAATTAACTACCCCTAGTTTTTTTATACATTGAGTATAAACTATGGAGTCTACTCTAGGTCAACTACTTTACATTTAACTCCCATCATTTTTTTCTTTCTTTCCTATCTTATTGCATTTAGTCGCAATTTTTAACTATATAAACACTTCCTTGCTGAATCGCTACTAACTATTTTTTAACCTAGCAAATAAAAATCTTGCCTCTCACTAACAAAAAAAGTTGCCTAAATACCTCTCAAAAGAGAGATACCTAGACAACTTTTTTAATGTTAAATCTTGATTCCTAAACCTTCCGCAACACGTGCGCCATATTCAGGATCTGCTTTTAAGAAATGCCCAATTTGGCGAATCTTGATTTGCTCGTCCTTCACTGGGCTCATCGCTGCCACAATATTTTCTATCAAACGAGTCTTCTCATCTGCAGGTAACAGACGGTAAAGATCACCCGCTTGCGTGTAATGATCGTCGTCGTCATAAGGAACTGCATCTGCTACGCCATGAATTTCAAAGCTTGCTTGTTTATTTTCTGGTGTTTCTGTTGGTCCACCTAAGCTATTAGGCTCGTAATATGCGGAACCACCTCCATTGGCATCACTTCGCATGGCACCATCTCGATGATAGTTGTTTACGTCAGTTTTCGAACGGTTGATTGGCAATAAATGACTGTTTGCTCCCACACGATGACGGTGAGCATCACCATATGCAAATAAACGACCTTGAAGTAATTTATCTGGTGAAAAATCAATTCCTGGTACAATATTTCCAGGTGAAAAAGTCACTTGTTCTACTTCAGCAAAATAATTTGCCGGGTTTTCATTTAAAACCATACGACCTAGTTCAATTAATGGATAATCTTTTTGTGACCATACTTTAGTTACGTCAAATGGATTGAATCGGTAGTGGTCAGCGTCTGCTAATGGCATTAATTGGACACATACTTTCCACGCTGGGAAGTCTCCATTTTCAATGGCATTGAATAGATCTTCGGTATGATGATCTGGATTTTCACCGGCAATTTGCTCCGCCACATCAGCCGTTAAATTTTTGATTCCTTGTTCTGTTTTAAAGTGGTATTTCACCCAAACGCTTTCTCCTTCCGCATTCGTCCACTTAAAGGTATGACTACCAAAACCATGCATATGACGGAAAGTAGCTGGAATGCCTCGGTCAGACATTAAAATCGTTACTTGATGAAGTGCTTCTGGTGATAATGACCAAAAATCCCAAACAGCATTTGGATTTTTTAAATGAGTCTGTGGATCACGTTTTTGAGTATGAATAAAATCTGGGAATTTGATTGCATCTCGAATGAAAAATATGGGTGTATTGTTCCCTACAATATCGTAATTGCCTTCTTCTGTGTAAAACTTCAATGCAAACCCACGCGGGTCACGAAGTGTATCTGCTGAACCACTTTCGCCAGCTACCGTTGAAAAACGAGCAAACATCGGCGTTTTTTTGCCTACTTTTGAAAATAAATCAGCTTTCGTATAATGGCTTAAATCATTGGTTACTTCAAAATAACCATGAGCTCCTGCTCCTTTTGCATGTACCACACGCTCAGGAATTCGTTCACGGTTAAAGTGTGCTAATTTTTCTAATAAGGCGACGTCTTGTATTAAAACAGGTCCTCGTACGCCAGCTGTCATTGAATTTTGATTGTCGCCAACTGGAGCTCCCTGATCGGTTGTTAAGTTTGATTTTGTTGGATCTAAATTTTTAGTCATTCTTTTTCCCCTATCCATCTTTATTTATTATCATTCTAAAAATAGAACGATTATAATAAGGATAACGTTAAAAAAACTGCCGGTCAATCTATCTGCTCTTATCTAATTGACGATTTGAATGAAAATCATAAAATTATGTTTCGAGTTTTTTATGGAATTCTATTTAATTCTTTTGATTGTTACTATTTACAATGTAGTGATTATGCATTAAACTATTTTATTAATCATTGAAGACCGATTAGGAGGACAAAAACGATGCATCACCCAAAAAAGCTAGCTCTACTATTCTGCGTTATAGCGCTTCTTGCTATTATTGGATTTTTTATAATTACTACTAACACAGGAGACTTGAAAAAAAAGCTTATTCATACAACTTGGACTATACATACCGCTGAAGGAGAAGTAGGAACTGTTCTATTCAACAAAGATACTGCATCTTTTTCTATAAAATGCAGCGATGGTCGAAAAGAAAAAATAAAGGGATACTTTAAAGTTAATAACTATACTAGAAAAATAAAAATAAAAAATTCAAAAAAAGAACTCACTATATCTGTAGAAAACACAAAATTCAATGAGTTTGATAAAGGGAGCAATACCGTTAATCTTGAAGGTTTTTGTGATTATTCCTATCCAAATACAGTGGATGGTGTGATGGAAAAAAGCATTAAGTTATCTGATTGAAAATTGATAGAGTTATTTTCAAATTCGCAGAATTTCTACTTTTTAAACACGCACTTAATTTTTTACTTTATAACAACTAAAAATCTTATTTATTTTTTATTGCTCCAATTTCTTGCAACCCGATTTGAATGCCATTTTTTTCTGGGCTTTCTGTAATCTTATCTGCTACTTGTTTTAATTCTTCTCGTCCATTTCCCATTGCAATACCTGTTCCAACCAATTTCAACATTTCTATATCATTTAATCCATCACCAAAAGCTGCAGTTGCTTCAATGGGAATGTGTAAGTGTTCTAGTAGTTTAATGATTCCGACCGCCTTTGAACCGCCTTCTGGACAGACGTCCACTGAATAAGGATTCCATCGCATAAAATTACAGTCTGGAAATTCTTTTGCGTAGTAGGCATCGTATTTTTCAGTTGCATGTAACATACACTGGTAAATAACACGATTTTCATAATATTCTTTTAAAATGGGTTTTTTGCTTTTATCGCCATATTTAAAAATTAAGTTCACGATAAAGTGAGGCGGTGTAAAGGGGAGATGGTTGCTAATTTTTTTCTTCCAGCCTTTACTGCTGGCACTTACTAATGAATTGCCTAAAATTTTGTCTGAACCACAAAAGGCAACCGTTTGATTGTTTAATTCAGCTGCTTTTGCAATTCGCTTAACAGCTCCTTTTTTCATGGGATTCTGATAAATAACTTCATTTTGATGGACAACGTATTGACCGTTCAAGCTCACATAGGTTTCAATCTCTAGTTCTGCTAAGATTTCGTGAATCCTAAAAGGCGGTCTACCTGTTGCGATTGCAGGAATAATTCCGGCTTCTTTTAATTCTGCAATTGCTTTTCTGGCTGATTCTGGAATGCGCTTCTTCCCATTTAAAAGAGTGCCATCAATATCAAAAAAGATGATTTTATACATAACTAGCTCCTTTTTAAAACTGATTTGATTTAAGTTTATTGTACTCTATTTAATAGCAAAATAAAAAGGTTGAATGTCAGCAACTATATCACTAACAAGTTAAGATACTGTTAAACAGTCCCTTAATTAGTTCGTTATATTTTTTAATTTCCTCCCCATTCTTATCACCCGTACTTGATCTACCTATTCACTTAAGAAAATTATTGCATTTTTTCTACAAAACCATAAATATATGTTAAAATAAAATCACGATACATATTTAATTAAAAAGGAAGCGGTTAGTGTGCTACAAAACAGCTTAACAAATAAAAAAATCCAACCATTTAGCCCACATCGTCACCTCAATATAGCTTGTTTCAAACCAGTTGTTCGTGAGGTGATGATTTGTTAGAACCAAAGCTTATTAAACAACTACTTTTCAGAATTATAGGCTTCATTCTTTTACTGCTATTACCTTTCGATTTAAAAATTGGATTACTCATCTCTATCATTTACTTTTTAATCATGTGGTTGCCTGTTTGCTTGTTAAATTTTAAAAAGAAAAAATAGAAAAAATCCCATGAAATAACCCCTACATAGCGGTTATTTCATGGGATTTCTTATTCTTTATTTTTTCAACCACGTTTCTTCAATTTCATCATAAGGAATCGGCTTACTAAAGTAATAACCTTGAATTAAAAAATTCCCCATATGATTTAACGTTGCTAGCTGTTCTTTGGTTTCAACGCCTTCAACTATAATTTGCAAATCAAGTTTTTGGGCTAGTTGAATAATTGTTTCTGTCACGATAAATACTTTTTTATCAATGTTCATCGCTTCGGTAAAGCTTCGATCAATCTTCAAGCTTTGAATAGGAAATTCCATTAAATAGCGTAATGAACTGTAGCCTGTTCCAAAGTCATCCACACTTAAATGGACGCCTAGTCGATGCAACCGCCATAGAATATTTTTTGATTCTGTTACGTCTTCCATTAAGACCGTTTCCGTAATTTCTAACTCGAGTAAATAGGGTGGAATTTGATATTTTTTTAGCAATTCTTCAATTAATGCAACCAACTCATCTTCTTGAAAATGTTCAGCGGAAACATTGACAGAAATGGGAACTTCATAGCCTTTTGTAAGCCAACATTTTATTTGTTTCACACTCATTTCCACTAATTGCTTGGTTAACTCTAAAATATGTCCGGTCTTTTCACTTAATGGGATAAATTCATCTGGGTAACGCAACCGATCCTCACCAGTGACTTGCCAGCGAATCAAGCCTTCTACCCCATAAAAACGACCGCTATCTGCATATACTTTAGGTTGGTAGTGTAAAATAAATTCCTGATTTTCAATACCTTGAATCAATTCTAATTCTTTTTGATAATCATTTTTCAACTGCACTTGATAGTCAGAATACGAAACAATCATCGTTTTCCCTGAATTTTTCACTTCTTGCTTAGCTGAAAACATCGCAATATCTGCTTTTTTTAGCAACTCTTCTAATTCAGACCCATCTTCAAAGGCTTTTACAACACCAATGCTTGCGGTTGGATTCAACACCATTTTTTCAACAATAAGAGGTTCATCAAAGGCTCTTAAAAGATTTTCAGTTACTTCTCTTGTTTCTGCTTCAGTTTTTTCAATGTAAATTAATGCAAATTCGTCGCCACCAGTGCGCGCAAGAAAGTAGTGGTGACCGATATAGTCGCGCATCCGTTTTGCAATATTTTCTAAATATGCGTCCCCAATATGGTGACCAAGTGTATCATTGACTTTCTTTAATTCGTTCAAATCAATATAGAAAATAACGAAAGAATTCTTTTTAGTACAATCATAATTTTTTTCAAAAAGCTCAAGTTCTTGATGAACAAATTCATTCATATAATAACGATTGGGAAGATTGGTTAAGCTGTCATGATAAGCGATTTGACGAATTTGACGCTTCATCTCATTTTCTTCTGTTACGTCAATAGCAATAATAAAGACTTCTGTTACTATTCGATTGTTAGGAACTACTGGAATCATTTTAATTTTAAATTCACGATATTCATTGGTTTTTAGTTTTATTTGTTCTTCTAAATGCATGCTTGTTCCCGTTTCGATTACTTCTTGAAAACATTGAACTGCATTGACATAATCTTCATCTCGCATAAATTGACGAACGGGATGTTCCCTATCTTTTTCTAAACTTATCTGGAATGAATCAATAGCCACTTCATTTGCGGTCACCAATTCTCCATTTGTATTTAATAGAAAAACAGGATCGGGATTGCTTTTTAATAGTGCTAAACTGGTATCTTTTAATTTACTGATTTCTAGTCTGTTTGTATCAAAAATGTAACTGATTAAGCTACTAAAAATCAATAACACCTCTACTAAAACAACCATTGAACTTAAACTGACAGACAAAAATGCTAAATTCGCATGATTTTCACCAACACTATGAGGCGTCATCATTCCAAACATTCCTAAATAGTGAAATGAAAAAATACCTACTGCCAAAATCAATACTTGTTTCAAATCTTTGATTATTTTAAAAGAGTGATGTTCTATTCGAATCGCTTTCATGGTTAAATACGCTGAGACGTAACCGATGACCAGTGAAACCAACAAAACAATCGGATGTTTTTCTAGCTCTAAAGGCATCATTGCAGCCATTCCGATATAATGCATCAAAACAAGTCCAGTACCAAACAGCACCGTTCCTTTTGTTACATCTTGAGATTTGAATTTTGGTGAGCAAATTTTAAAGAACGCTCCATATGTTCCAATAAAAACAACTACTCCTGATAAAACAACTAATTGAGTATTGTAAGAATCAAACACCGCATGCTGAAACGAAATCATACTGATAAAATGCATTCCCCAGATACCAAAACTAACACCTAATGATTTTAATAGTAACCACACATGCCAATTGAGTTTCTTTTTTCTACTTAAAAAATAATCCATACTAACAGCATTATAAGAAGTAAAGATGGCAATCATAAATGAAATTGCCATTAACAACGGAGTTAAATAATTAAATTTCACGAATCACTCCACCTTTTCAGATTTGTTATTTCACATCAAAAAATTGATTGAAATACTCACAACACTATCATAGCTCAATTTTATTTTTGATACATTAAAATAGACTTAAATTATGTTATTTATCCAAATTTAGCCCTAATTTACAAAAAAGAAGACAACTTCGTATTCTCATACTTATAGTTGCCCTCTTTTAGATTGTGTTTTAAACATCGTACTCCAATTCTTTAATTGCCGCTTCAACAAAGTCATAGGGTGTATGAATCGTTTCTTTATCAAATTGTGCTGCCCCTGCTTGAATCACAAGATCAACGGTGTGGAGATCTGAAAATTCTCTTGCTGACTTTTCAAAGAATTCTTTAATTCGATCGGTTACAATTTTGCTGCCGTCTTGATCTGTAAACAATAATAAACCCCAAGTTAAATGTTCCCGATCCAATACATAAAGAACATCGTTGTCTCTTATCGCTTCTTTAGTCGATCTCGTCACGCGTTTAATCACTTCTGAAATTTGTTCATCATCTAACATTCGTTGCAGTTCATTCCAATACTTCACTTGAATCACAACCATTGAAACCGGTAAATTAAAACGTCTAGATGTCGACATAAATACCAACGCATCTTCTTTATAGGCGGTCATCGTACGCAGTCTTGTTTCTGCGTCAAGCGTTCCTAACTGTCTAGTTTTACGTTCTAATTGATGATTCTCAGCTTGCAGTTCTTTAGTATGGTAACTAAACAGATAGATCATCACTGAAAATAAGGGTGTCATCACTAACCAAAAATACAAATTCAAGCTAACCGATTGACTGTTGGTAGTTGCTAAAAATAACGCATAACTCCCTTGACCAAAAATAAACAATAAATTTAGGACAAGTCCCATGGTAATGGTGGTGAAATACGTGACAATCGCTAAAATCATCGCGATGTTCATAAAAATGATATTTTGCGCAAAACGTTCAGGATTCATTCCGACAAAAATAGCAACGATAAAATTCAATAACAGAAATCCTAATAAAGATAAATCTGATAATAATTGGTTATTTTTCATCATGATCCCCCTTCATTTTGCGATTTTTACGGAATGCTAAGAATAATCCCACAATTACTGAAATGCCTACTAAGGCAACCGTTAGCAAATAAATGGTAAGCGTTGAATTTTTCTGAATTTTTTCAACAAAAGTTTTCTTCTTACCAACATCTTCCGATTTTTTAAAGCGATAGTTGTAGCTATTTTTATCCTTATCAATCACAAACCCATCGCCCGCATGTCTACTTAAACTCGCTTGACTTGCCATTTCCTTTGAAGCAAGATAAACAGCTTCCGATGTTGCTCCTGTGACTACTAACGCTCCAGCCCCTTCATTATACGGTGAATGGATCAGCTGACCTGTTCCAATTTGTTTGCCATAATCTGTCTCAATACTAAGTTTTTCATTTGAAACAAATCCATTGCCCGCTTTATCATATTGAAAATACAACTCTTTATTGAGTGATTTGATGACTGGATTATCTTTTGGAGAACCCCATTAAGATAAGGTTATAGTTTTTCAAATCGTCTTTAGTTGCAGTCGTTGGGAAGAATTTTACGATCCCTGTATTATCTGCTGTGTATTTTCCTAATAAATTAATGATATTCGTTAAACTTTGATAATAATTTTGATCCATTTTATCAGGTAACACAATGCCGATTTGATTGTAGCTGCCATCTTGTAAAAATGGGAATGGGTAATTTTGAAACAATAAGTCTGTTCGGTCTTGTGTATTAATCAATAGCGTTGATTCTGGTGCAATATACGCCCATGGTGTTTGACTACTGTCAGCAACACAAGGAACTGACTTCATCTCTAAATCAAAGCTGACTGTGACGGTATAATTTCCAACAACGGATAAATCTGCTGGCATTTTAAAAGAAACCGTATCTGAATCCGCATATTCTTTGTTTAGTTTTTTACTTCCAATTGGAATATCATTGATAGAAACCGTCACTAATGAACGATCAAAATCTAGATTTTTAGCGTATCTAAAGGCTAAATTCACTTCACTATTTTCAGCAATTGAACGATTGGCTGGCAAGCTCATAAAGTATTTTTTTTCTTGATGACCCGTTCCTCCCACTTCATCTCCTGTTTTTGTTAAGGGAAGTTCGTCGTTAATTTTTAAGGGTTGACTAGCCGTTTCAGTAGTAGTGGTCACTACTTTTTGGTCACTAGAAATTTGAGACATCAACTCATCATTTGCCACAAAACGCCCTGCTTTGATAAGTGCTTTTGGATCATTTGACGTTACAACAAGTACCGCTTTATTTTCCGTTTTAAACAACTGGATGACTGCATCTTTTTTTACTTTTTCAGCATCAATTTTACTTTGATATTCAGCTGGCAAATTTTTATATTCCGCTACCATAATGGTGTAAGGCAAGTCTTTTGATGCGCTGTC
This sequence comes from Carnobacterium divergens, assembly GCF_900258435.1. NCBI lineage: Bacteria > Bacillati > Bacillota > Bacilli > Lactobacillales > Carnobacteriaceae > Carnobacterium > Carnobacterium divergens. The sequence goes on from NZ_LT992558.1 coordinate 99,521, forward strand.
TGAAAAAGGACTAATCGGAATAGTTGCTCCGTCTGCTTCATTTTTCTTTGTATAACCTGACAAGGCATAAACAGCGCTTTGTAGCTCTACTTCATTGGCCTTATCGGGTACTAAAATGGCTACTTTTTTCTGAACGGCTGAATCCATGCCACCAAAATACGTATTGAATGACTGAATGGCATTTGAAATAGGCTGTTTTGTATAAGAAACTCCTACGTTTGAGCCATTAAAGATATGCAACCAATCCGCAGCTGATTGTGTAACGCTACAAACATCTTGCGTTTCTTTGGTTACAATAACACCTTCTACTTTCAGCTCATTTTCACCTTTTTCCAAAAGGTCTTTAGGTATTTCCAAGCTTAAACTTTGTCTTTCTTGTGTTGCTTCTGTTGGTCTAAAGGAATAGAATTTCGTCCCATTCATTGAAATCGTGATGCTTGATGCTTCATTTTTTGTTAACTGTGATACATTGTAATCTAAATTAAGTGTCACTTTGTCAACATCCCAATACTCTAATACGCTAAAATAAAGGTTACTTGTAGGTGCACTTCCAACTAAAGAACTTTTCGTACTTTGAAAATTTGTAATAAAAATTTCTTTATCTGCTGTTGGCTCTTCACCTTCAGCGTGAGCTAACATGGGGACACTTATTGATAGAAATGCTAAAATTACTCCCATTTTGAACCACTGTTTCATATAATTGCCACTCCTTTTTTATTTTTCATTTAAAATCGCTCGGTTTTGTACCATTTAGCTTCACGTTTTAAAACGGACTCTTTAATAAACATCACCATACCGTACGCTGCAACAAACAACCACATTTGACTGTAAGTGATATACATCAACATAATAATCCCAACGTTTCCTAGCGTCATCTCGCCTTTTTCAGTGGTGATTGTGATAAAGGTTCCTACAATAAATAACAAAATCGCTAGGAGCCAAAGCAGTCCACTAAACCCTGCTAATGTTGTGGTGAGGTAACCCATTAAATTCATCACCAATAAAGTATCTGAAACTACTAACGACGTCATTAATAAAAAGTAAATAGATAAAAAATACAAAATATCAAATCGGATTTTCCTTGCCGTACGATCAAATAGCAACGGGGTATTTTTAACAATTACATAAATATTGCCTTTTACCCATCTCGTCCGTTGTCTAAACCATACTTTCAGTGTTTGAGGCTCTTGCTCCCAAGTAACAGCTTTTGGTTGAAATTTAATGCGATAGCCCATCATGTAAATTCGAAAACTAATTTCCGTGTCCTCAGCTAACGCTTTTTCATCCCATCCTCCAATTGCTTCAATGATTGAGCGTCTGACAATAAAATTCGTACCTGGAATGGTACACAACCCAAATAATTGCCAACGTCCTGCTTGGGCCATCCATTGAAAGGATAACGTTTCGATGTTGATAAAGCGAGTCAGCAAACTAGCATTTCGATTTCGAGTTCTAAATTTACCAATGACCCCACCAAGACGGTCATCATTTGTAAGTTCTGCTACTAAATAACGCAAGGCTGTTTTTTCGGGTGTATTATCCGCATCGTAAATTGCAATAATTTCTCCTTTTGCCTGCTTAAAGCCAATATTCAATGCATTGGATTTCCCTTTACCGCCAGTCTCCGCATCTGTATTTACAATGTGTAGCTGTCTGCTTGGGTTTTTTCGTTGAATCGCAGCTAATAATTCGGCACTATTATCAGAAGAATTGTCATTGATAACAATAATTTCATATCGTTCATGTGGGTAATCAAAACGTAGTAAGGCTTCAACTGTTTTTACAATCACAATTCCTTCATTGTGGGCAGGTACCATAATTGAAACAAATGGTATTTCGCCTTTAATTTGTGGAACTGCTTTTTTTTCTGTCTTTATATAGTAAATATACCCCGCAATAATCAGGACAACATTTACTAATAGTAAACTCCATATTGAAATCGTTGAAATAAGCAAAAGATAGTCTGCTAATGTCATCAAGGTTCCTCCTTACTTTTTAGTGCGATATTTTCCACGATATAAGTTATAACCAACAATAAAGAAGACAACTAAAATAAAGAGCGTCCCAACTATAATAATCGTTAGCACTTTATCTTGAAAAGCAAAAAAATCAGCCAAACTGCCTTTATCTGTTGCTTGTTTTTGAATCTTTTTTTGGCTCTCTTGAGGCAATGTGTGTAGCTGTTTTAATTCACCGTTGACACGCATTTGACCATTTTTCACATCAATTACACTTGTCGAAGTTGCAACATGGTGTTCGCTTTTCCGGATATCTCTTGCCATCATCGGCAGATTGTCTATTTTTTCCAACATGCTGTTAAGTTTTTTTAACGTATCAGGAAAATCATACGTAATAGCGGTTGGCGATGAAAATTTATACCCTAAAGCGGTATCGGTCCATTCAATTTCATCTAAATTTTCTGCTGGCAACGCGTAATAGGCTTTTTGATACACACCACTTTTTTCTGCTACAACACGTTTTGCTATTGTTTGAGGGTTTGGCAACAATAACACACTATCACTTAAACGCAAGGCATCTTCTTGATAACCTTGATCTTGATTCCAATAAGCTGGTGTCGCGATGCCAATTGGGTAAACTTCATGCTCTACCAATTGATCAATCGTTGTATTCATAATCTCTTTTAACTCACTATCGTCTTGCTTATTCGCTTGTGAAGCTACTGGCGTCTGCAATAAAATGGAGCCATTTCGAAATTGCAAATATTGCAACGTATCCACATATTTATCGTAAGCTTTTAAATCTGTATTTTGCCAAACACTAGTTGCACTGACTGCAAAAGGAATTCCTTCTTTAAAGAGCTGATCCCCCATATATTCCAATAATGCCAAATCGGAAAATGGCGTGACGCCAGTAATCACTAATACTGGTTGACTTTGATAGGTGATGTTCAACCATTTCTGTAACAGCTTTACCATTAATTCTTGACTTAAACCCGTTGCATGAAAATAGGGTAGGTAGGCCATTTTACCTTTCAACGTCCCGTAGGAATACGTTGTCTCTTGGTTTTCAAATGAAATCGAACCTAGATCTGTGGTTGCATCCGTTGCATTTACTGTAACTTCTGCTGGTTCCAAAATCAGTTCTTTCGCCTCTAACTCTTGACTGCTGAGTTTAAAACGTTGCTTTGGAATCTTCTTCAGTTGAATGCCCATTTGTTCTTGCCAACTAACCGGTAAGTTATCGCCAATATGAAGCTTCAAGCCTTGATAATCCTCTCGGTCTGCTAAAAAGGCTTTATTTTGTATCTCTAAATCAGAAGCATTCATTAATTCAATCATGCCGTCAAACTCTTGAACTTGATTTTTTTGATACTGATCCATGCTGACTGTTGAAACAGCAACATTTAAACTCGTTAACAAACGCTGTAAACTTTCAATTGATTTTTCACCTGACCCTGACACATCTAAACTATCATAGACGAATAAAATCGTTTTATGGGGGTTCCCAATCGTTTCAGCCTTTGCATGTGGCGCTCCATTTGCTAATGAAACGAATAACAGGAAAAAGAGGAACATCATTTTTTGAATTCGATTCATTTTATTAACGCCCCTTTTCATCCTGTAATAAGTTGCCTTCATCCGACCATAAATGATTCGTTAAAATATCCGTAATCGTCATTAACGTCAAGCCATCAAAAATAACTGCTATTAGGAAAAGATGTTTTGCTAAATCTGCATCTCCATCTCCAACAATAGAAATCAATAGAATCCCTGGAACCATCGTAATTAAGGCGATAATAAATCCATAACGCACAAGCCCACGATAACGTTTTTCTTTAAAATTTTGATAGGCGGATACCCCGTATATTCCTAAATATACCAACATCCAAATGGCAATAAAACCGATTGTCTTAGGATAAAACATGCGTTTAATTGAACTATAACCTGTAAAATAGGTGACTTGAGCTTTATCTGGACGTTTAGCAGAGGCTTCAAAATTTCCCATTTCTCTTGGTTGCACTTCATGAATGTCACGAGCTGCAATATCTAATAGTGTAAACAGCTCATCTGGATGAAAGAGGTAATGTTTTAAAATCCAACCAAATCCATATTCATTGTAAAAATGCTTAAACAAATAAGGACTGTTTACATCAATCGCCTTGTACTTTTGAAAAAAAGTATTGCCTTTTAGCAACGCGTATTGTTCGCTCATCCCTCCATCTGCTAAAGCAGCTTCTGGTTCTTTCGATTCTAACAAAACCCCGCGTGTCAATGATTGGTATTGGTTGATTTTTTCAAATTCAGAAGTGATTAGTTTGTATGTAGCCACACCTGATATTAAAACCAAAACCAATCCAACAGATACTCCAATTCGATAAAAGCGCTCTTTGCGAACAAACCAAAACGCAATATAAAGAAAAGCTAAACAAATCGCCAGTGGTGCATTTTGTTGCTTAACCGTTACTAAAATAATCGAACTGACTGTAACCAAAGCTACCATTGCGGTGTCATTGTAGCGTTGGCGGTATAGTAATAATGTTCCACTAATGATATAAAGCATCGCGATAAACATAATAGGTTCGCTATAAAGAGAATTAAAATAAACTGTATAAGCCGTATCACCAAAAATAAAAACCGTTATCAAACCGATTAAATAAGCTTTATTACTTGCCACACGATACGTTAACCCCTCCACTAACAAATAAATACCACCTAAATAGAACACATAATAAATCAATCCCATGAATCGTAGATCAAAAACGGTGTTACTATAAAAAAGCTTGTTCACAAAAATGGCTAATTTAATAAATAAGGGTTGCGAAGAAAAAATCGTCGCTAAGTTTTCATTATAATACTGCATAATTCCTAACTTTTTAACAACATCTACAAAATAATGATCTGAATAGCCTGGCAAATGATACAATCCGTTACTATAAATCATTCTAAAAAAATCGCCATTATCTGCAATGCCGTTATATGGCGGAACAAACAAAACAATTCCAACAATAATCGCCACTAAACACACACTAAATAGTGCCGGTGAAATAAAACGATCGAGAAAGTTGACCGTTTTTGTATACCCATTATTCATCGCTCGTAATCCTTTTTTCAAAAAGTCACCCTCTTATACTATTTCAGTGTGATTTAATATTGATATGCTAGTAATGCAATTAAATTATTAAATGAATACACTTGGTTCGTCACTGTATCGCCGTAACCGCCATTTAACGGGCTTGCTCCATCGGTTACTTGATACGTTTCCATTTTATTTATTGCGGTTAAATAAAATTCTTCATCTCCAACTTCAGAAGCAATCATTGCCGCAATTCCGTAGCTTGCTGGCGACTGATTTAAATCAATCGGTTTTCCTTGGCTATCATAACGATTCGATAAGGTTCCATCATTGACCTGTTCTTTTAAATAATCAATACTCGCTTGCTTTTGTAACCCCACTTCACTTAGATGTAAAATTGCTAATAATGACTCAATGACATTGATTTCATCACTATCTTGATAAGCTTCTTTAGAGTAACTAAAGCGAGTTTTGTAAAATGGAAAACCGTCTCCTAAATAGCCGTTTTCCAGAATCGTAAGCTGATTTTCTAACAATTTTGTTTGATTGTCTGGCAACAGGCTAATTGTTTTTAAATCAATATAGCATAACGTAATAAAATCATTGTTTACTTTTATTTTGCTGTCATAAAAATCATAGAGTTCATTCTTCTTAATGGATGTTTTAGTAAAACGGTTCGCATACTTTTCAAAATCTTTTTCATAGTCAGTGTCATGAAATTTACTCGCTGCCTCTTTCAAACTACGCAAAATGCGTAAATCGTCCACCGACGCGTTCACGTCAGATCGTTTGGCTAACTTAGGACTGTAGCGATAACTAAACTGTGTTCCATCATCGACGGTTTTAAGCGTCAGATCCCACTCATGGTTAAAGTCTTTTTTTTGACCTGATAAAGCTAAATAACGTAACATTAGACCAGCCGATTCACTTAATATCTCATGCCCTGTTGCGGTTTCTTCAGTTTGATTCGTATCTATATAATTAGTCACAATCCCATGCTCGCTTGTCATTTTATTTTGTATAAATTGAAGTAGCGCTTGCTTATGTTGGTTGTTATTCGTTCCAAAATGATTTTTTGGTTTCACTTCTTCTTGCTCTTTCATAATGCTAGCTACCTCGCTTGAGGATTTTTTTTGTGATGAAGGAGTTGACTTGGCTGGCAATAATACAATAAGTCCCATGACTAACAAGATTATTAATACACCGCTAATTAGAAAATAATGGCTCTTTTTCATCATTATTGCTCCTTTTTAGTATAACTTTGCTTCTTTATTTAAAAAATTTTCAATTTTTGTTTGGTCTTTATAGTTTGTTAATTTTTTAACCACGGCTCCATCTTTAATTACAATAACCATTGGAACAGAAGAAATACTCGTAGTTTTAATAATCTTGCTAAACAGTGCATTGTCTTCTTTTTTAGCTTCATCTGTATTGTAGTAGAAAACCTGTTTATTAGTTGATTTTAATGCTGCTTCTAATTTAGGTTGAAAGGCTTGGCAATGAACACATGTCGGGCGTCCAATATAGAAAATCCCACTTTTTTTTGTATTGACTACATCTAAAAAGGCTTCATTCTTGATAGTGACTAATTCCGCCTCATTCTTTTGATTCCATCGAACCATTAACATACTTAACAATCCTATTAAAACAAGACCTATTAGCAAAAATCCTAGCCATTTTTTCATATTCCCAGCCCCCATGTTCACTTAATAGTAAAAGTTTATCATAGATACTTAAAAATGTGGATTTAAAGCATTTGTGATTCCTTCATTAATACAAAATCCTCAAAGTTTTACAGTATATCTTACCATACAAAGTACCAAATAAGATTATCATTTTTTATGGATGCCAAGTAGAAAACTGATAATCCCAAACTTAAAACGCTTCCTATTTTAAGGGGATTATTTCCTAGGAAATAATGTTGCACCTTCTTTTCATTTTCCACAATGTTGCGTTACAATAATAATAGGAATCTACTAAAAATAGGGGGAATTTTATGATTACCATCGGTTTAACAGGTTGGGGAGACCATGATACATTGATTTTAAATAAACAACAGAAATTAGAAAACTATGCCGCACATTTTCCGTTTGTAGAATTAGACACAAGTTTTTACGCATTGCCTGCTATTTCTAGTATTGAAAGCTGGTTAGCAAAAACACCTCCCACTTTCCAATTTATACCCAAGGCATTGCAGACCATGACCAAACATCGCGACTGGAGTGATTTCTACCCTAGCGAAAAAAATATGTTTGACACTTACTTAGCTACATTTGAACCCATGATTTCAGCAAATCGATTGAAAGCCTTTCTTTTTCAATTTCCACCGTATTTCGCCTGCACAAAAGAGCATGTTGCTTACTTGAGAAACATTCGAATTTGGATGAACGATTTACCAGTTGCAATTGAATTTCGCAACAATACTTGGTATTCCATTGACTATCAGCAACAGACCCTTCAATTGTTAAAGGAACTCAACTTTATTCACACAGTAGTCGATCAGCCTCAAACGCCAACAAATAGCGTCCCTAAAGTTTTAGCAGTGACTAACTCTGCTTTAACGTTATATCGCCTTCATGGTCGGAATTTTGATGGCTGGTTAAATGCTTCAGGGCCTGATTGGCGAAAAAAAAGAACTCTTTATAATTATAATTTAGCAGAACTTGAAGGCATTAAGCAGGATGTTTTAACACTTACAGAGGAATCAAATGACGTTGCGGTTATCTTTAATAACAATTCTGGTGGTCATGCTGCAGGTAATGGGAAAAATTTGCAAAAATTATTAAATGTAACGTTTACTGGACTGTTACCACAACAGCTGGATTTAGAATTATTTTAATAATCTTATCGTTTTATTAATAAAAGATTCACGATTCCTTTGAAAAGCGTGTGCTACACTAATAGGAATGATAAAAAGAAAAGAAGGTCTAATTATGTCTTATCGAACACCACCCTTTATAACTCCATTTGCAATTGTTTCAATTGTTATTGGACTAAGCGCTACGAACACCATCGTAAATCGGGTGAACCCACCCGCACCTAGGCAAGAACAAAAAGAAAGTCAAGAAACGCCGATCCAAAAAGACACTTCTGTAACTGACAGTGCTCCTTCAGAAAAAAATGAATCGGAAAATTCTTCTTCAATAGAAACTAAAAATTCAGAAGAACCTGCTAAAAATGATGCAACAGAAAATAGTAACACTTCTGACAGCACAACAGATTCTAGTCAAAAAGAGCCTGCAACAAACGACACCAGTACAAGTGACACTCCACCGGTGAATAGTTCAGTTGATTCTAGTCAATCCAATCCAACTACAAACACACCAAAAGATCCAACTCAGCAGCAAAAAAATACGACGAATCCAACCGCTGCCCAATAGAAAGGAGATGAGTGATCGTGTTTAGTCTATTTGACGCTATTAATCATTATCTAGGCTTTTTTAACTTTAATCTTAAGTTAAAAAATCAAATTTATACGCTAATGGGATTTATTGGAAATTGGTATTTGTTGCATTTAGCGATTCAATTTTTTAAAAATCAGCTTTACTTGCGTGGCTTTTTATTTGCACTGATTTTTCTTGTGCTTCTTTATTTTTCAATTTTAAATCTTGTTTACTACTTTACATCCAAAACGATAAAAGGAGATATTTCTCCTCATATTGAAAAAATATTTGGTGGAAAACCTAAAGATGCTGATGCTTCAGCACCGATTTCTCCTAATCCTTTTCATACACAATCAGCTACTCCTGTAATGTATGATCCTGTTGGAATTTATGATCAAAATAATTTGATTTCTGCAACGTTAACTAGTACCGATTCTCAACGAGCAGCCCTTAAACATATCGCGGATTATTTGATTGAAACCCACCATATTCAAGAAAATTATCAAGGTTTGGATGATCATCAGCTAACCGATTTTCTAAAAAAAAGCAATCTCATTAAATTTGACGCTATTGGAACGCATGCTTTGATTCCATCTTATAAATTAGTCGCTGAAGAACATCAGTTGCATGTCTATGCTGGTTTAAATATCCTCGATCAACAACTTATCGGCAGTATCGAAACTGTTGGAACTTTTGATATTCATGACTTGCAAGAAAATTATCAGCTTTTACCTGTTAGTTGCCTCCTTCATGGCGGAAAATGCAAAACAATTGGGCGATCAGGCCTCATTGAAAGGATTGATCCTTATTTTGTTGAAATGAAAATTGCCTATCAAAGAAAAAACGAATGAACCTAAAAATGCCAACTAAGTAAAATTGGTTTACTTAGTTGGCATTTTTTATATGATTTCCTTCGCTAACAATCGGTAGGTGTTTAACCGTTTTTCTTGGCTATGGGTAATGCTCACAATCATCGCTTCATCAAAACCATACTCGTTTCCTTCTTGAAGTAATTTATCGGCAACGATTGCCGGTGTTCCTACTAGGTGGATTTTACGATTTTCTTGAATTTTCATTCGATCGAGCTCTGTTAAAGGCAAGCTTTTTGCTGCTTCAGGTGTTAAAATAACTGGTTTTTGACCTTTAGCCATCATCAAACGTTGAATATCGGCTGGTGCTGCCTCATACTCTGCTTCTTCCAGACTTTCTGCAACCGTTGCTAAATAGGCAACATTGATTTCTGGTTTTTCCATAAAATCAGACGGTTGAAATCTTGATTTGTACAAATCCAGTATTTCTTTTGATAACGAACCCATAAAAAATTGGGCAAAAGAATAACCAACACCCATTCTAGCAGCTTCTCTAGCACTGTCTCCACTGGATCCTAATAGCCATGCTTCGGGTAATACTATTTGGCTTGGAGAAGCGATTGTTTCTTGATACAGCGAATCACTAGGAAGCGCATCTTTAATTAACTCTAAGGTTGTTTCTAATTTTTTATATAGATAACGCAACTCAGGGCGTGCCCCTTCTGATAATGCATAAATAGCCTTCATATCTCCACCAGGCGCTCTTCCAACACCAAAATCAATTTTCCCTGGATTCAATGCACTTAGCGTTTTAAATACTTCCGCCATTTTTAGTGGAGAATAATGCATCATCATCGTTCCACCTGTCCCTAATCTGAGGTTTTTAGTCAAACTAGATAAATAGGCAATGATAATCTCAGGCGCTGAGCTTGCGAAGGTTGTTGTGTTGTGATGTTCTGCTAACCACATGCGATGATATCCTAATTCATCTGCTAGTAACGCTAATTCCACGGCTTTTATAATTGCCTCCGCACTTTGATTCCCTGCAGTTACAGGAGCTTGGTCTAAGACACTTAATTTCATTTTTCGTTCCTCCTACCTTCACTGATACACTGCTTTTAGTATACTGCTCTTATACATAAAAAGCTGAGTTTTTGCTTTAACTAAAAAAGCCAGTAACTGAATAACGATCAGCTACTGGCTTCCAATTGTTTTATTTTACAACACGAACTGCAAATGAAGGTGCATACCCGCTGATACTTTGGTATTTCACAACGTCACCTGTTTGTGGAGCATGAATGTATTGTCCACCACCTGCATAAATTGCTACGTGATGAGTAGCTCCACGAGGTCCCCAGAACAATAAATCTCCAGCTTGTAACGCGCCCATTGACACTTGAACACCTGATGATTCTTGAGGAACGGTATAACCACCGATTGATTTTCCTAGAACACGACTAAATGCATAGCCTGTTAAACCAGAACAATCAAATCCAGCAGGACTTTTCCCACCCCATACGTAAGGAACGCCTAGATAACGTGCTGCTTCAGCAACAACTGCTGCTCCTTCGGCTGCTGAAATAGTATTTCCAGAAACGCTACCTGCACCTGGATCAACAGCAGGTGCATTATTTGTATTTTCAGTTTCTGTTTTTGATGTTTCGGTTGAAGTTGGAACTGCTTTTGGAGCTTTAGCAGCAGCTTCTTGTTGTGCTTTTAGGTCAGCTGCTTTTTTCTCAGCATCCGCTTTTTCAGCTAAAAACTGATCACGTTCGCCTTCTGCTGTAGCTTTACTTGCTGCAAGAGTTGCAACTGCTGATTCTTGTGCAATTTTTTTCGTTTCTAACTCACCTTTTAACTTTTCTAATTCACCAGAAACTTGACGTTGTTCTTCGATTTTAGAATCAGTTTCTGATTTTTTAGTTTCTACGGCTTTTTTATCATCTGCTTGTGCTTTAACTAATTCACGATTTGCTGAAACCATTTGGCTAACAACATCAACGCGGCCAATAACATCAGATAAAGATTCAGCTGAGATAATGAAATCTATGTAGCTATCTCCATCATTTACTTGTACTGATCTTGCTTGTTTTTTCAATTGTTCTGTTCTTTGGTCAATTTTAGCAGTTAAATCAGTGATTTCTGCTTCTAATTTCTCTTTTTCTTTTTGAGTCGCTTCACTTTGCGCAACCAATGTTTTTGCTTTTTCTTCTGCTACTACGATTTCTTTTGTAACAGCTTCTAAACTTGTTGTTGCTTCTTTTTGTTGACCTGATAAGTCACTAATTTTTGAATTTTGTTGGTCAATTTTTTCAGATAAATCGTCTGCTAATGCGCTAATTGGTGCTGCTAAAGCTGATAATGTCAACGTTCCTGCTAATACAAATGTCATGATTTTGTTTTTCACACTAAATTCCTCCAGATGTCGTTGTTTTTAAGTTTATGTTTTAAGTTTATGTTTTAAATTTTAGCGGTTATTTAACCTTAAAATATTGTATCATACCCTCACCTCAACGACTAGCAATTCTCAAAGATGACTCACAAATGTAATATTTTTAAAATAGGACTAAAGGATGAATTATGTTTTGATAGGTTTTGGCTCTTTTCAATGGATGGATTGTTACAGATGCGTAACATACAGCTTTTGTACGTGTTTAATTCTAAGTTATCTGACCAAATCAAATAAACTAAGTAAAAAACCACACTGAATTAAAATCCAGTATGGTTTTGCTTTTAGTATGCTTCTACTTTACTTCACTATCTAAAACAAATTTCCCAACAATAGCAGCTAATACACCACCAACAATTGGTCCTACAATAAAGACCCAAAGTTGTGATAACGCTTCGCCGCCAGCAAAAATTGCAGGAGCAATACTTCTAGCTGGGTTAACGGATGTGCCAGTTAACGGAATGCCTAGTAAGTGAATCAATACAAGTGTTAAACCAATGACTAATCCAGCAAATTCTGGGTTGCCTTTTTTACCTGTTACCATCACGATTACCAGTACAAAAACAAAAGTTAAGATGCATTCAACTAGAAAAGCACCCATTGCGTTTAAGTTACCAAAACCATTTTGACCTAAGTTTGAAACCGATAAATCAGATGCGACTAAAATACTTTTTAACACTGCAGTTGCAACGATTGCACCTAGCACTTGACCAACCAGGTAGTACACAAGCTCCATTGCTGAAATACGTTTATTAACAAATAAACCGATTGAAACAGCTGGGTTAACGTGACAACCTGAAATCGTTCCGATACTATAAGCCATTGCTACGATGGATAAACCAAATGCCATTGCAATGGCTAACGTACCAATCCCTTCAATTCCTCCGCCTAAAACAGCCGTTCCTGTACCAAATAATACCAAAACAAACGTTCCGATAAATTCAGCGATTCCTTTTTTCATCATTCGCAATTCCTCCTTAAGGAAATAAATAAGTGCATTTTTTCATTCAGAGTTTTATTTTATCACACTTATTGAAAATCATGCCTAAATTTGATCAAAGACAATTTTCATCCTTTCTTAAGAATATACGATGTTTTATCATCCTTTTTTTCCAAGAACAGGGAAAAATTTAGCGGTTTTTTTAGCATATTCAATAAAATCAGGCCGGTCTTGGTATTTTTTTTCTAATAATGGAACCCCTGACACAAATAATAGCAACAATGTAATGATGATTGGGCCAATTACTCCCCATAGATTTCCTACAGTTGTCAATGTCACCAAATAAATTCCCCACCAACTAAGCGCTTCACCAAAATAATTAGGGTGACGAGTTAGCGACCAAAGACCTGTTGTTAAAAGTTTGCCATGATTTCCAGCTTGTTGTTTGAATTTCCTCAATTGCCAATCGCCTACAACTTCAAAAAAGAAGCCAATTGCCCAAATAATGATTCCTAAGCTATTCCACCAGTAAAATGAATCCACTTTCGTTGTATTTACTAACAGAATTGGAAGAGACACGATGTATAAAAGAACCCCTTGTAGCACAAAAACATTTAAATACGCTTTTAGTCTTGGAAAATTCGTTCCCCAACGTTTACGCATATTGACATATCGATAATCCTCAGGCTTGCCGATATTCCGACGTGCCAGATGGTAAAACAATCGCAAGCCCCATACCAACACTAATAACGTCACCCACATGCCTGCCAATGTTGGCGCTCCTGTCGAAAAATAAGAAGCAAGTGCTACAATAATAAATCCTGGTCCCCATGCTAAATCTACGATTGAATTGTTATTTAACATCTGAGCAACTAGGAATAATATCGTAAAATAAATAACTAATAAAATCCCACTTAATACATACGCATTTCCCATTTAAATCTCCTCCATTTTCTTATCTTCCATCGATACTGCAATTGCAATACACTCTTCTCCAGCACTCATGGCCACTACTGTCGAGATTTCCATTAAATAATGCGGCGGATATCCTAATTCCGTTTCGACTTGTTTTGCAAAGCGTTGCGCTCGTTTTTCATCATTTGCATGAATGATTGCGTATCTTTTAATTGAATGTATTCATTGCAGTTTTTTAACTTCTTTCAATAAGCGTTTTTCATTCGATTTGGTGCTAAAGGCTACACCTAAAACAGAGCCACCACCTTTTTCATTTAAACTAACAATAGGCTTTAAGTGAATTTTTTGAGCAATTTTTCCAATCGTCCCTGGCAATCTTCCAGATTGAATCATTGCGTCTAAGCGATTTACACTCACTAAAATTTTCGTCTTCGTCGTTGCTGTTTCTAATTTAGCAACAATCGTCTCAAAGGACTCCCCTTTTGCAATCCATTCCGCTGCATCCATTACTAACAAACCTTCTGCAGCAGAATTTTGTTTGGAATCGACAATTGCTATCTTTGTTCCTTTTTGCTGGAATTTTTTAGCGCCTTCTTTTATAGAAGAATAGGTACCGCTTAACGCACTGGCAACCGTGACAACAATGATTTCTTGATATCTTGTTTCTAAATAAGAAAAAAGGTTCTCAATCGCTTTAAGGCTAGGCTGCGAAGAACTCGATTCCCCATCTGCTATTCGAGTCATTTCATAAAATTCAGTAGGTTGAATCGTGAGTTTATCTAGATAATTAACCTCGTTAACAATTAAGTTCATCGGCAATACATGGATTTGTTCGTTTAACACAAAAGAAGCTGGTAAATCTGCAATCGAGTCCGTTACAAGTGCAATTTTATATTTTTGGTTTGTGTTGACTTCAAATTGCAACAACATATCCTCCGCTTTTTGTTGTAAGATACGCCCCTTGGTTCGAAGACGCTTCATAACTTCTGCCGGTTGGTTTGAATGAATATGAATACGCGCCTTTTTAGCGCCAGCTGCAACTACCATCGAATCACCCAGGTCTTGCAGTAAGGCTTTGATTTCTTCTTGGACAAGTTGCTGTCCTTCTATTAAAACTTCGGTACAATAACGATTTTCTGGCGCATTGTCTAATTCATGACTAGACTGACTGATTTCAACTTTCAACTGCTGTTCTATAAATGCAGAATCTGTTTTCATTTCTGCTTCCCCGTGACGACAAATCATTTCAGTAAACCCTTCAAGAAATAGAACAAAGCCTTTAGCTCCAGCATCCACAACATTATTCTTTTGTAAAATTTTTAATTGTTTCGGTGTTTCAGTTAAAGCAACTTTGGCTTCTTCTAACCCTTGGCTTAAAATGGCTTTGAAATTTGTTTCTGTTGCATCTAAAGCCTCCGCCCATGCTCGAATAACGGTAATCATCGTACCTTCTACTGGGTTTTCAATTGCCGCATAAGCATCTTTGACAGCTGCCTTGGCACTAGTTGTAAAGTTGGCTACTGAAAACGACGCTTCTTTTTCAACTTGTCTTGCAAAACCGTTTAAATATTGAGCGAAAATGATTCCTGAATTCCCTCGAGCACTTACTAGTGCAGCATCTGCCACTGCATCAAACACTTCCTTGATAGACTGAAATTGCTGCCCCGTCTCCTCAATAATGCCTTGCATAAGAGACGCAAGATTGCTACCCGTATCACCATCTGCAACTGGAAATACATTGATTGTATTAAGTGCTTTCTTTTTATTAATAACAGCTATAGCTCCTTGCTGAAATGCCAACCTCAATTGTTCTTTATCGATTATTTCATTAGATTCCATTCGTTCTCCCATCCTTATTCACTACCTTATGGCTGTTAATTCCATTGGAAATGCTTCACTATTAAATAGACAATTCCTGCAGTGGCACTATTTAATACCGTACCCCAGATTAAATCAAGAATCGTTACTAACGTTGACCAATCTTTTAACGTTGCTAGGTTCGTTAAATCGTAAGTTCCATAACAAATCAATCCAAAAAATCCTCCTGTAATAAGAGCCGTTAACAATGAACCTTTTTCAATTGACGGACTAATAACGAAAAAAATCAATCCTGCAATAAATAACAAATAGAAAACTGCTGCTGGAAAAACTTTCGTTTGTCCCATCAAATGCCCTATTTCTTTTTGATACAAATTCTTCGCAATAAATAATAACCAAATTAAATCAATGATTAAAAAAACAAAAACGGTTGTTAGGTAAATCTTACTATAATAAGCCATTATCTCTCCCCCTTATTATTCTTAAAAACGTTTATTTATTATAACAATAATCGCCTTTAATTAGCGAATAGTTTGATTTCAATTGAATCGATTGACAGCTCAAACATTTCGTTGTATGATAGTAAAAAACTTACTATTTGTAAGTTATAGACTTTTAATAAAAGGAGCTTCTCTACTATGAAAATTGATATTTGGTCTGATTTTGTCTGTCCATTTTGTTATATCGGAAAACGCCACTTAGAAGCTGCACTAGGAAATGAAAAAGATGTTGAAATCATCTTTCACAGCTTTGAACTTGATCCCAATACAGCCATTCACCACAATGAAGACATTCACCAATTGATTGCCACAAAATACGGGATTAGCTACGATCAATCCAAAGCAAATAACGCTCACATTCAACAAATGGCTGCAAACGTTGGGTTAGATTATGATTTTGATAATATGAAAGCTACAAACAGCTTTACTATGCATCGTTTAGCACAGTTTGCCAAAGAACAGGGGTTAGGCAATGAATTTGTTGAAGCAGGTATGTATGCCTACTTTACCGAAGCCGCTTTTTTGAATGACGAAGAAACCTTAGTGGCTATCGCTAAAAAAGTGGGATTGGACGAAGCTAGAACTCGTGAAATCATCCATTCAACAGAATACACAGCGCCTGTTCGGGTCGACGAAACCAAAGCAATGGAATTGGGCATTCAAAGTGTTCCGTTCTTTTTAATTGATGACCACTACGCTTTAAGTGGTGCTCAACCAATTGAAACCTTTAAATCTGTTTTGGCTCAAATTAAAGAAAAATCAGCAACTTCAGCACCCATCGCTTCTACTGATGCTAATTGTGAAGGAGATTCTTGTACAATTTAACTAAAAAGCAGTTCCCTGAACATTTTTCGCCATCTGACTCATTATCGGATGGTTTTTTATTTTTTTCTATTGCTATTCTTTTAAATACTTGTTTAAATTAAAAGAAAACCTTTACAAAAAGAAGGAGGCATTTCCATGTTAAAAAAAATCCATACCGATTCAGCACCAGCAGCGATTGGACCTTATTCTCAAGCGATTGCTGTCGGCGACACACTCTACACATCTGGCCAAATCCCAGTTGATCCTACCACTGGAAAAGTTGTCGCATCTACCATTTCTCAGCAAACTGAACAAGTCATGAAAAACCTAGCTGCTGTTTTAAATGAAGGCAACAGTGATTTACACCACGTTATCAAAACAACTTGTTTTTTAACAAATATGTCAGATTTTGCTGAATTTAATCATGTTTATGGTACACACTTTGGCAATCATAAACCTGCTCGCTCATGCGTAGCTGTAAAAGATCTCCCACTTGGCGTTTTAGTTGAAGTAGAAGCCATTGCCCTCCTCAACTAATTGAAACAAAAAATGATCTATTCCCAACTAAGCATCATTAGTTAAGAATAGATCGTTTTTCATTTCGATGCCATTTCATCAGAGAGTTTAAATACATAGTTGTCTACTTCAAATAGCTCCCTTAAAATTTCTTCCACTTGGTTAAATAATTGATTGACTTCATTGATTTTATTCGAACATTCGATTGTTTTATGTCCTTCGTAAATGAATTGATCGTACGCTTCAATTAATTTTACTTGGTGCGCTCCTTTAGTAAACAAGGTGAATTCATCCATCATCTGAACTTCAAAACTCTGTTTCCACCCCTCTGTTAAGACAATCGTCATTACAACCGTATGGACTGACAGGCCATCTAATGCTATTTCTCTGCCATTAACCAATAACGTATAGCAAACACTTTTCACAATCCCACAAGCATTGCATCCACCTTCAGTTAAATCAACAGAACTGCTAAGAACAATCTCTTTCATTTTTTACCTCCACTTATAATGACTTATATTAGTTAAATTATACTACTTTTTAGGGACAAGAACACCTTGACTATTCATCATTTAGTATTCCTATCGCAATCACGTTTTTTATTCATTCTTTTAATCCAAACGTAGCAAGCAATCAAATATCCATGTTAATTTTTTGGGTACATCGCCACATGGAACATGCTAAAATTGGTTTATACTATTCAATGAAAGGAAGGGCTCCAGATGATAACAAATCAAGCAAAAATCGACCTCTATTACCAAATGCTCCTTGAAAAAAATTCAACCTTCGAAGGTGTCTTTTACGCAGGAATCAAAACCACCGGCATTTTTTGTCGCCCTACTTGTCCCGCGCGAAAACCTAAGAAAGAAAACTGTGAATTTTTCGAAACTGCCAAAGAGGCAATCTTAGCTTCTTATCGCCCTTGCAAAAGATGCTCGCCTCTTTCAAATCCAAGTCACTTATCTCCTGAAGTAAAGAAATTGGTTCACGCAATTGAAGAAAATCCAGAACGAAAATGGACAGATAGAGATTTTGATGCGCTTTCTATCAGTGCAAACACTGCTCGCAGACAATTTAAAAAGCAATTTGGCATGACCTTTATTGAATATGCTCGTTCAAGAAGGTTAGGGTTTGCTTTTGAACATATTCGTAAAGGAACCTCCTTTATCGACGCACAACTTAATACTGGTTACGAATCAAGCAATGGCTTTCGAGACGCCTTCACACGAACAATGGGCACCGTTCCAACCAAATCTGCTGATCTTAAATTGCTCACTGCTCATTGGATTGAAACACCTCTTGGATCGATGCTAGCAATCGCTGATGAAAATGCGCTTTATTTGTTGGAATTTGTTGACCGTAGGGGCTTGGAAACTGAAATTGAAACATTACGAAAACGAGCACATGCTGCTATTATTCCAGGAGCCAATTCCATTATCCAACAGATTTCCTCCGATTTAACCAACTATTTCAATGGCACACTAACCCAATTTACGACTCCCATCCACTACCTAGGATCTGATTTTCAAAAAAGTGTTTGGGACGAACTTCAAAAAATACCAGCTGGCACGACTCTTTCCTATAAAGAACTTGCCGAAAAAATAAACAATCCAAAAGGCTACCGTGCCGTTGCCCGTGCAAATGGTGCAAATCAGCTTTCTTTAATCGTTCCTTGTCACCGCGTTATCAATACAAATGGCGCTTTAGGAGGATATGGTGGAGGCGTAGATCGTAAGGAATGGTTATTAAAACATGAAATAAAACACTACAACAGAAAAAGCAACTAGGAAAAATTCCCAGTTGCTTCTTCTTATTTTTCAGATTTTTTCATAAATCCAACCAAAACGGTAAATAAAGGGGTCAAATAACAGAAAAACGCAAAAGGTAAATACTGCAACGTACCAATTCCAAGCGTCCCTGCAATAAATACACCACTTACCCCCCATGGAATTAGTGGATTGAAGGTTGCTCCCGCATCTGACAAGGTTCTAGATAGATACTTATCAGGTAAATCAATTTTACGATAATTCTCTTTATAAGCCTTACCTGGCAAAATAATAGAGAGATATTGTTCGCCAATCAATAAATTGACTCCAATTGAACTTAAAGCCGTCATTAAAATCAAACGCCCTTTTGTCTTCATCAAATCCTCTACCTGTTGCAAAATCGTTTCTATAATACGCAATTTCACTAACAGTCCACCTAGCGACAAAGCTAAAATAATCAATGAAACCGACCACATCATGCTTTGCATCCCACCACGAGTCAATAGCGTATCAACATTTTCAACCCCTGTTTTCGATACAAATCCATCTTGAATCCAAGAACCCACAGAAGCAATTGTTGTCGCTGGATGATAAATGTAGCGCACCACAATGGATAGCACAATGCTCGTTAAAAGAGTAGGAATCGCAGGCACTTTACGCCATGCAGCAATAAATAAAATTAAAACAGGAAGTAACGTAATTGGAGAAATCGTATAAAACTGATGCAGCGTATCTGTAATAACTTGTAAATCATCACCAGCTGCACCTTTTACTGGATGAAAACCAAGAGAAATAAACGCGATAAGAGAAAGAACGAAGGCTGGAAAAACCGTCCACAACTCATTTTTAATATGCTCAAATAGATCAACTTCAGCAATTGCTGCGGAAAGATTTGCTGTATCCGATAAAGGAGAAATACTGTTCCCTAGAAAAGCTCCGGAAACAATTGCTCCAGTTGTAATCGCTGGATTAAATCCCATGATTTGTCCCATTCCAAAAAAGGCAATTCCCACTGTTGAAATCGTCGTAAAGGAACTTCCTACCGTTGCACCAACAACTCCACAAATAATAAAAACTGTTGGCAAAAAGAATTTAACAGACAAGACGCTAAATCCATACACCATAATCGTGGGAATCGTTCCTGCAGCAATCCAAACACTGATTAACGCACCAATCAAAATGAAAATAATAATCGGAACCAAACCTGGCGTAATCCCTTCCTGAATGCCCTCATGAATTGTCTTCCAAGATACTTCTTTCACTGCAGCAAATAAAATGACCAATGCTAAGGCAAATAAAATCGCCACATGAGCCGGCAGTTTAAAGCCAATAATACAAGTTCCAATCATTGCTAATAAAACAACTAAAAGAAACATTGCTTCTTTAATCGTTACATCTTTCTTCATCTTTTGCGCTTCCTCTCTTCTCTTTTCCTTCACCTAATCCATTAACGTCTTGAGTACGCTCCATGCCACACAGGACCAATAAATTGGTTTAAAGCAAACCCTTCTTCAATGCCACAATAAACAAAGTCTTTGGCTTTTATCACAGCCTCTTTTGCAGACAAGTCATTGGCTAAACCAGCAGTTACAGCAGCTGCAAAGGTACAGCCTGCACCATGGTTGTGATTTCCTTCAATTTTAGGTGATTTTAGTAGCATAAATTCTTCCCCATCATAAAACAAATCAATCGCTTCTTGACTAGTTAACCCTTTTCCGCCCTTAATGACAACATTTTTGGCTCCTAAAGCAATAATTTTAGCGGCAGCCACTTTCATATCTTCCACTGTTTCAAGTGGGTCCATTTCTGCTAACTGACTGGCTTCAAATAAATTTGGCGTTGTAATGGTTGCTTTTGGAATCAATAATTGACGCATACTGCTAACATTTTCAGGCTGTAAAACCTCTGTTTCACCTTTACAAACCATTACTGGATCAATCACGATTTGTTCAATTGCACCTGTTTCTAACATTTGACTCACCTGTTCAATGGTTTCAACTGTTCCAAGCATACCTGTTTTCATCGCTTTAAATGGCCCACACGCTAATGCCGTTGCCAATTCTTTTTCAATAATTGATTCTGCGATTGGAAAAACGTCATGATGCCAAAAATTCGCTGGGTCCATTGTCACAATCGATGTAACCACACTAATACCGTAAGTGCCATATTCTTCAAATGTTTTTAAGTCCGCTTGTAAGCCTGCTCCGCCACTTGTGTCAGAACCTGCAACTGTCAATACTCTTTGAATTTCCATCTAATCCCCATCTTTCCTCCAAATTTAGTTGCTTGTTATACAAAGAAATGTATAGCAGAATGCGCTCCACTATACATTACTGTAAACCAGCCTTCGCTATTTTCCTTGCGTAGACAGTAGTTCTATTCAGAAAATCCAAGCCAACTTGGAATCAGTTGAATACCGATTTCAAGTCAGCTAAGACTTACATTTTCGTTCAATTAGTTTTCTTCAGCATAGATTGCTTCTAATTTACTTTGAATTGCGGCTTCAATTTTAGCTGCATATTCGTCAAATACTTCTTTATCATTCATATATGGTGACATTGCAGAAGCACGTAAGATGGTTACTTTGTCAGCACGTTCCCATTCTTTACGTGAGAAACCTAAGCCATTTACAAATTCAAATGGGCTGTGGCCATATTCTTCAATCGCAAAGTCAGTATGTGAAGTGATAAATTCATTGTTGTATAAACCACCTTTTGCATATGAAGCATAATCATAGAAATCATGGTTTAATTTGTTCATTTTCACTAAGTCAGTGTTGCCTTTTTCGTTGAATACATAATCTACCATGTTGAAATCTGGTTTTGTTAATGCATGCAATTCAATTGTTTTATCGCCAACTTTAAATTCTTTGCCGTCGATAAAGTGATAGAAGTGATATGCTCCTTCAATGCTTGCGCCCATTAATTTACCGTAACCAGTTACGTTTAATGGCAATACTTTGTGTGCAGTCCATACAGCAGCTGCAGTTGCGCCGGCTTTTGAACCTTCAAGAATATATGCACCTAATAATGCTGGAATATCCGCACCTTTTTCAAATACATATGTTGCAAAGTAAGAAATAACGTCACGCATGCGGATATCTTTAATGACTACGCCACCTGCAGAGTAAGGGATATAACCCATTTTATGAGGGTCGATTGTAACAGATTCAGCTAAGCTGATTGCTTTGAATGATTCATAAACTTCTCTTGTTAACCAATCATTTTTTTCCATGAAGATGCCGTTTTTAGCGTAAACAGCTTCGATTTGATCCCATTCAATAAATTCATCGTTTTCATCTAAGAAGATTGAACGTCCATAACCACCGTATGCAGCATCAACGTGTACGTAGAAGTAAATGCCTTCTTTAGCTAATTTTTCACGTAACGCAATGATTTGGTCGATACGATCGATTTGACCTTCTTCAGTTGAACCAACAACACCTACTACTCCAAGAGTTGGAATACCTTGTGCAGCTAAATCACGAATTTGTGCTTCTAATTTATCAATATCCATACGGTATTCACTGTTTACTTCACCAGCGATCACTTGGTCTAAACCAATACCGATAATATCAGCAGCTTTTAACCATGAATAATGTTTTGTTTGTGGCACAATCCATTTACCTAATTTTTCTAAGTTTTTACCACTACGCGCTGAACGTGCTTTAATTTCGTCAAATTGGTCTTGAAGTTGGTCTAAAATGTTTAGAACTTCTTCAGTAGACATATTTAATAATTCCCATTCAGATTTACCCGCAACCATTTCTGGTGCTACTTCTTGGATAGCAAATGGCAATGATTTCATGTTACGTGCATACCATAAGCCTTCTAAGTTAGCGATTGAACCATCAGCTGCGATGTGTCCCCAACCATTTTTATAGCCCATCAATGTTGCAAATTCCATTCCGACTTCTTCTTCCATTTGAGAAGTTGCTGGAGATGATTCGTAAGCCACGTTGTTGCCGTTCCAAAGCATTGCAGTTGTATAAGCAATAATGGCTGGCATTAGTGTTTCAGAGTTCATATGGCCCCAGAAACGACCTGCTGAGTGCCATGGAAGTGATTCAGTACGTAAACGTGAAGACAATACGTTAAATACGCTTCTCATGTTGTCTGCTGTTGCTTGGAATTCTTTTGAACTTCTGTCTTGTGGAGTAATTACTGGTAAATCTTGAGGCATGTAGTTTTGTCTCCAACCAACGTGTTCGTCGATCATTTTGTTTAAAATTTCTTTGAATAAATCAACGTTTTCGCCTTTGTCGCCAAGGAATAAAGCTTTTAAATTAGTATCATCTGTATTAAATGTGTTTTTCATGATGTGTTCCTCCTGTAAAGTTGTTTTTAAGTGCAAGCAAGGACATTTGTATAGGATGTCAGGTGCTTGTTACTTTTTTATTGATTAATCTTGTTTTTTCCATTCTGGTTTTTTAAATTTGAAGATTAGTAACGCAATCACTACCATAATCACCGTTGCTGCTACTTGATAGATAATGTAACCGATATGACCACTTTCAGAAATTGAAGATGGTGGAATCAAACTTACTAGAATTGTTACGATAACACTTAAGATTGAAAGTCCTGCAACAAACCACATTAAGCCATTGCCTTTACTTCCTAATCTAAATGGACGTTCTACTTCTGGCATTTTGTAACGTAATTTAATTGCTGAAATGGCAATCAATAGATAAACGATGCAATAAAGAATCGTTGTTGTAATCGTAATAATTAAGAACGCTGCACTAATATCTGGAATCACTACATATAAGAAAGATACAAGAGAGATGACGATTGCTTGGATCATGACAAATGTAATTGGAATTCCTTTAGCATTACGTTTTTGGAAGAATGGAGGAAGATTTCCTTCATCTGCCACTTTAATCATCGATTTACTTGGGCCTAAGACCCATGCACTTAATTGAACCAATACCCCAACTAAAATCATTAGTGAAATAATGTTATTGAAAATTGATGGAATCCCTAAGTCTTGCGTCATAATTACAAATGGTTGTGTAATATTTGCTAATTCCATTTTTCCTGCTGGTACGCTATCTGCCACACTTAAACCTGCTACTAAGTTGAAAACAACTAATAATAGAACAGATGCGATTACTGCGATTGGATAGTTGCGTTTTGGATTGTCGATATTATTTGCATGAACCGAAGAAATTTCAACCCCTGCAAAGATAAAGATAATTCCTGTTAAAGTTGGTAAGCTTCCTAAATCACTGAAATCAGGTAATAATTTACCAGCTTCAAAATGACCTAAATAGCTATCTGCATTAATTCCGTGTTTTGCCATATAGAGTACGCCTAGAATCACTAGTGCTAAGAATGGGATATAAACACCGATAATTGCACCCCAGTCACCTGCGATTTTAACCATGTCAAATTTCAAGTTCAATAACGTAATTCCCCAATAAGAAATTAAAATCATCACGAAGATGAAAATATTGTTTGTACCAAGTTCTGGACGGTTAATAACATAACCTAGTAATACGCCGACTGTTGAAGCAACCATTACCATTCCAAAGAACATTTGCACCCATAGTAACCAAGAAGTAACAAAACCCCATTTTTCGCCAAGTGCGTTACGCACCCAAACTTGAGGACCTCCTTCTTCTGGCCAACCCGTTGATAATTCAGCTGACATTAACGCAATTGGTAATGCGAAGACACAGGCTGCTAATAACATATAGAAGATTTGCGACCATCCTGTTGAAGCTAACGTTGGTACACTACGAACCGTTCCAAAGAAAGCCATTGTAATTCCAATTAAACCAAATAATGATAATTTTTTAGATTTTCCCATAATAGCTTTACCACTCCTTTTTTAGTTTAGGAGTTTTCTGAGGTAATTGACTAATTGATAGCGCTGATGAAAATTCAATTAGTATCTTAAGTCAAAAAACTTCTATTAAATGCTGTTATCGATTTATTTCACAATTCAAAAAAACAAATAAACTAATGTTTCAATAACTTTATATAGTGATTTATGCATTATAAATTTGATTTTCAAATTCCAAATAAAACCGATAAACAAATGCTAACTTGTTAATACATGCGTTAGTTTAGTCCTCAAAAATAAGTTTGTCAACACGCTTAAAACCCTTTAAATTAAAAGAAAATTAGACTTTCAACAATTTCTTTGTTAGGGGTTTTCGTTAAAGCTTCACCTCGTTAACGCATTAAAGAAAAGGCGTGTAAAAGTGTTTTTAACGATATTTTTTATACATTTTTATTTAATTATACATAATTTTATCCACTCGGTTTAAAAATAAAGAAAACAACTTAAAGATAATTTTTTCACAAAAAAAGCTCTATTAAAGACTTTTCGAGTCCACAATAGAGAAAAACATTACCTTGCGATTACGATTAAAATGATAACGAATTCGACATACAAAAAATTTATACAAAAAAACTCCTTCCATTTTTCTCTAACAAAAAAATAACGCACTTCAATATTGTCCTTATTCTTCCTAGTAACATGAAAAATAAAAAAGCTTAAAATGAGAAAACAACCTTTTTTACTCATTTTATTTCTCATCATTTTTTTAGTATTTTTTATTAAAATAACACTTTGTTTTTTTGAATCAACCTGTATTCAACAAAAAAAAGCCTTAACTAAGTTCGAAAACTAGTCACAGGCTTACTTTTACTCTTCATTATTATTTGTTTGATCATTCTTTTCCAATTCAATTCGTTTAAACAACATGTCGTAAGAATTGTTCCCATCAAAAAGCGAACGTTTCACTCGAGCAATCGTTGCCGTACTTGCATGAGTCTCTTTTTCAATAACACTGTATGTCTTCTTTTCATGTAGCATTTTTGCAACTTGATAGCGTTGTACCATCGTTTTAATCTCATTTAATGTTAGTAAGTCATCAAAAAAAGCAAAGCATTCTTCTTTTGATTCCAATGCTAAAATACCATCAAAAAATTCATCTAGCATTTGATCGCGTATTTTATCTATCTGCAAAATCAAAACCCCTTTCACAAACTTATCTTGATTCCTTTTTTAATAGTATGCTCTTGGCTGATTATATCAAATTATTCACTAAAAGTCATGAAGTTATGTGAAGGAAAGTAAAATGAAATCCTTCTTTAAAACAACTTTAGCAGAAATCACTTTTATTACGTAAAAATAAAAAAGAATTTTAAAAAAAAGAATATGCTTATTTTAATCTGTTTTCATTTCATTTTCATGCTCACATTTTTACTATTTTACAATTTGCTTGTTGACAAAGTTTTTTTCTTGGACTATACTTTGGTCAATCTCATAAATAACTTACTTTGAAAGAGCGCAGTAGCATGTTATCCCTGTTTATAGAGAGCTAGAGGTCGGTGAAATCTAGCACAAATAACTTTTGCGAAATACACTCTGGAGTTTCTTGACTAACCTCAAGCGTTTTACAAACGTTATCTAGTAAATGAGTGACATTTACAACTTGGCTTTTGGGTTGTTTATGTAATTTGGGTGGTAACACGGTTAATTCGTCCCTATTAAACTGAAACTTTATGTTTTGGTTTGGTAGGGACTTTTTTATATTTCTAACTAATTTGAAGGAGTGAAGAACACATGAACATTATTGATGAATTACAATGGCGCGATGCCATCAACCAACAAACTGACGCTGAGGGCTTAAGAGAACTTGTGGAGACGAAAAATATTTCATTGTACTGTGGAGTAGATCCAACTGGCGATAGTATGCACATTGGACATTTAATTCCATTTATGATGATGAAACGATTCCAACTAGCTGGACATCACCCTTACATTTTAATTGGAGGGGCAACTGGTACAATTGGCGATCCAAGTGGTCGTACATCCGAACGCCAACTGCAAACAATGGAACAAGTTCAAGCAAACGTAGACGCCTTAACAGCACAAATGCAAAGCCTATTCGACTTTGGTGGAAATGACGATGTGACTATGGTGAACAACTTTGACTGGACACATGATTTGACATTACTTGATTTCTTACGTGACTACGGTAAAAACTTTAACATTAACACAATGTTAGCTAAAGATATCGTTTCAAGTCGTTTAGAAACAGGAATCTCATTCACTGAGTTCACCTACCAAATTCTTCAATCAATGGATTACCTTCACCTATTCAAACACCATGATGTTCAATTGCAAATTGGTGGCGCGGATCAATGGGGCAATATCACTGCTGGTTTAGATTTGATTCGTAAAAAAGAAGGCGCTGAAGCGAAAGCCTTTGGTTTAACAATTCCATTAATGTTAAAAGCAGACGGTACTAAATTCGGTAAAACTGCTGGTGGCGCAATCTGGTTAGATCCTAAGAAAACAACACCATTTGAGTTTTTCCAATTCTGGTTAAACCAAGATGATCGTGACGTTGTGAGATACTTGAAATTCTTCACTTTCTTAACAAAAGAAGAAATTGATGACCTTGCAAACAAAGTGGCAACAGAACCACATAAACGTGAAGCTCAAAAAACGTTAGCTAAAGAAATGACCAACTTTGTACATGGTGCTGACGCATTAGCAGAAGCAGAAAAAATTACAGCTGCTTTATTCTCAGGTGACGTTAAAAATCTAAATGCGGATGAAATCGAAGAAGGCTTTAAAAATATGCCAACTTTCGAAGCAGCTAAAGAAGAAAAAAACATTGTGGACTGGTTAGTTGATCTTGGAATCGAGCCTTCAAAACGCCAAGCCCGTGAAGATATTAACAACGGCGCAATTTCAATGAATGGTGAAAAAGTTGAAAGCGTGGATGCTGTCGCTTCTCCAAGCAACTCATTTGACGAACGTTTCATTTTAATTCGTAAAGGCAAGAAAAATTACTCATTAGTTAAACTAGTTTAATTTTAAAAAGGGATAAATTCGATTTTATCCCTTTTTAATTACCTCATAAAAAGGAGCCCAGATGATGATCCATTTAATTTCAGCAACTTCAAAAGAAGACGCCTTACTCTTAAACCAATTAGCTACTAAAATTTGGCAAGAACACTACATTCCAATCATCGGCGCGGACCAAGTTTCTTATATGCTAACCAACTTACAATCGGCTGATAAAATGTTCCAAGACATCCAAAGTGGGATGACCTACTATTTAATCCAAGTTATAAAAGCCGACGGTACAAAAGAATGGGCTGGTTACGCAGGATTTGAAATCAAAGCAGACCACTTATTTCTAAGCAAACTTTATGTATTAGCTGATTTTAGACAACACGGCATCGGTTCTTTTGTTTTCCAACACATTCTCAAAGAAGCAAAATCAAGCAACTTACCTGCCATCCAATTAACAGTCAACAAATACAACGACAAGTCAATTGCAGCCTATCAAAAAATGGGCTTTACAACGATTAAAGAACAAGTTGCAGATATTGGTGGCGGCTATGTAATGGATGATTACGTGATGGAATATCGCATTTCATAGAACTTTTCAACGATTAAAAAAACCTGACACAACTCAACCTCGTAAAGGCTGAATTGTATCAGGTTTTTCTTCTTTTAAAATACATATGTCAGCAATAAAATCGCCGCCAAACCACCAATAACCGAAAGTCCCATTGACTTTGTTTTATAAGCAACTGCCATCACGATTACTGCCGCAATAATTTTCAAATTACTAAATAACGAAAAATCGCCATCTACAATAAAAACATCTTTAAAGAACAAGGCCGCAAACAACGCAGCTGGAACGTATTTCATCCATTCATGAAACCATTCAGGAATATCACGCTTAGAAAAATACATCATCGGAATTACTCTTGGCAGATATGAAACAAATGCCATTCCTAAGATTAATAGGATAAATTGACTATTCATGTGGTGTCGTTGCCTCCGTCTCTAACGGTTGTCGTGTTTTTTCTTTAAACTTTAGTTTGCCAGCAAGATTCCGTTTCTTTAATTGCTTTTCAATCATATAACCCGTAAACGAAGCAATGATTGTAGCTAAAATCAAGCCAATTGTACTTTTTAATATCAACATCGTCATAATTGAAAGCACACCAGAAAAAAGACCTACAAAAATAATTAATTTATTTTGCAACTGCATCGTAAACATATAAATAAACATCGCTGTTAAAGCAAAATCAACAATATGAACATCTAGTGGAAGCACTGATCCTAACATTGTCCCTGCAACAGTACTCGCTAACCAAGAAACCAATGAATAACGATTGACCATCAAAGCCTTATGGGCATTCCAACTTGGATCAGTGGAAAATTTCAAATAATTAACTGCATAATTTTCATCATTGATACTTTTAGTAAACAAAGCTATAAAGCTGCGCTTTTCTTTTTTGATAAATGTCGATAAACTAGAACTAAGCAATATGTAGCGCAATTCTAAAAATAACGTCATCATGATAATCGAGAGAATTGGAGCTGAATCTACTAACATAGCTGCGGCCAAAAATTGAGCACCGCCAGAAAAGACTAAAAACGAGATAAGTGCGGTATACAATCCGTTAAATCCAACTTTTTGTAACAACACGCCACAAGCTAGACCAACAGGAATATAACTTAAGCAAAGTGGCATCGCAACTTTTAACGTTTCTTGCCAGACTGCTTTATTCTTCTTTAACATGAGACAATCCTCCATTTTACGTAGGTAAACAATGTGTCAATTATAACATAAAAAAATAAAAAATGATGCTTCTTTTTTCTGATAGACCAATAAGCTCTTTTGAATAAGAATTCATCCACAACCAAAATAAAGAAAAAGCTATTTAATTAGGCTTTTCAGCTATTTGGTTAATAAAGACTCATACCAAACTCATGTATTTCTTAGATTAAAAACCATAAAAAAAACGGTTTCAACTACATCAACAGACTTTCATTACCTGCCATATAACGTTTCAAGACGTGCTTTAAACCTGTCCCGATTGTCTGTAAATTCAACAAAATAGTCTAGCTGCCATTTTTGTGTTGCTTGAGCTTGTTTGCTAGTTGGAGAATCCCAACTTGGATAAACCCGCATGGCCATTTTCCCTTTTTGTGAATCTGTCCGTAAAATATGTCGCTCTATCAAAACACCTTTAGGAAAGACAAATTGTCCTATTCTCTCTCCAAGAAAAGTTGTCACTACTAACAAATCTGGACTTTCCTTTTCATGAAAAGCTTGATTTTTATTTAAAGGATCTTTCTCCCAAAATGCAACAAACTGTCCAATTTTTGTTGGAGTAATTTTAGCAACCCGAAAACGAATCGATAGTTGATTTAATTGGAAAACGCCACCTGCATACTCCCTATTCTGCACTTCTTCAGATACGTTTTTCACCATAAATTGATTTGGACGATAGAAAATCGAATCGATTTGCAACATACACTCTTTAAAGTAATCCAATTCCGCACTTCCTTTTTTTATCTATTATAACATTTTTTGATAAAATAAGAGTTGACTCTTACACAATGAGACGGTTTACAATAAACTTATAACCATTCTATATAGGAGGTACACCATGAAAAACTATGAAACGAAACAAGACTTACTTGATGAAATCAAAAAAAAACACGAAAAATACGATTCCGAATTCGACGCTATTCCCGAAGCTTTAAAAAACACCCGAATTGAAGAAGTTGACCGCACCCCTTCCGAAAATTTATCTTATCAAATTGGTTGGATTCAACTCCTTCTTAGCTGGGAAACAGCAGAGCAAAAAGGTCTCCACGTAACCACTCCGACTCCTGATTACAAATGGAATAATTTAGGCGGACTTTATCAATCTTTTTATGATAAATATGGGAACCTGCCCTTGACTGCGCAAAGAAAATTATTACAAGATTCATTAACCGAACTTTACACACTTATAGAATCCTTTTCTGATGATGAACTATTCTTACCTAATCAGCGTTCTTGGGCAACGACTAAAGCGATGTGGCCTGTTTGGAAATGGATTCATATCAACACAGTAGCTCCTTTTACAAACTTTAGAACAAAAATTCGTAAGTGGAAAAAAAGCGTTTTAATTGAAAAAACATTAGACAACTAACGGTCTAATGTTTTTCTGTTTTTAAAAGAATGATCCTAATAAGCTAGCAAAAATAATTCGAACAAAGAATAATAGAACCGCACCTGCTACTGCACCACTCGCTAAGGCTAGGTAAAAGGTATCCAAACGACTTTTATTTTCATTGAAAACAATCGTTACTAAAAAAGCAACAAAATAAATCATTAAATTAAAGATCGCTAAGTAGGTAATCATATCTAAAACGGAATAACCAATAATACTTAAAATAGCCATGATTGCTGTTACAATAATTGAACCATTCAATAAACTAAAGAAATACAATGAAAATGATTTCCACTCCATCTCATTTTTCATCACTAAATGATTAAACCCATAGGACACACCTGCTAATAACGCTAGTTGAATACCTGTTGCAATAAAGATTTTAAAGAACATTCCTAGCGTTTCCATCATGTTACTATCAGAAAAAAGCCCACTGTATGGAGAAGCTGAAACTAATCGTGCCATACAAAATGCGGTAAATAATGAAATCAATCCAACTGAAACTAGACCATACCACCATTGACCTGCATGGTCTTTTTTTAATGGTGTTTTCAAGGTTTGACGTAAATACGACCAGTAATGATGAGCATGTTCTTTAATCACTGCTGAATCAACATTTCCTGTATTAGACTCATCTGCTCCTTTTTCTGAAACGACCTCTTCTTGTAACAAATCTGTCCTCTCTTTGTCTTCACCACAATTTGGACAAACATTCTGCTCCTCAGCTAATTCGGTTTGACATTTTTCACATTGTTTCATCGATAAAAATCCCCCTTTTTTATTAGGCATAATTGCCCTTTTAATAGTTTGGCATAGATATTTATAAATATCAATAACAATAATTATCTATAATTCCAAAAAAAACACTCTTATTAAAAAAGTGTTATTTCGAAGCTACTGTTTCCCGTTCAATAATTTCATGAGGAATAATCATTTTTACAAACGGTGCTTCTTTTTCTTCAATTTTGTCAATTAATTTCAATGCAACCTGTTGTCCAAGTTGTGGTACATTGATATCAATCGAAGTTAATTTAGGGTACGCCATTTTGGCAAAAATCGAATTATTGAAACTAATAATTGAAACATCTGTTGGTACTTGATACCCTAGCATTAATAACCGTTGCATCACCGTTACGGCTAGCATATCGTCGCTCACTACTAAAGCCGTCGGTGCCGTTTTTTGCTGTTGGAATAAGTTTTCTAAGGGCTGTGTAACAGCCTCGTTATCTGAATCGGTCATTAAAATAGATTGTTGTGGATTAATGGCAATTCCCGCTTCTTGCAACGCATCCCGAAAACCAGCCATTCGTTCAATCGTAACTACTTGATCCAAATCATCCCCCACATACCCAATTTGAGTATGCCCTTTTTGAAGTAAATAATTTGTCGCATCTTTCCCAGACAGACGGTTGTCATTATCCACGTACAGTGTTTCATTTTCAAAGAGATACGGGCGACCAACCATTGCATAAATTAAATTTGCTTCATGTAAATATTCAATAATTTGATCTTCCCAAGTAGAATACAAAACAATAAAACCATCTACCGTTCCACGACGAGCCATCATTTGAATACTCTCTAATAATTCGCCAGTATCCTTTCCCGAAGCAAGAGACACCATGTAGTGTTTTTCGTTACACACTTTGCTAATTTCACGAATTACTTCTAAAAAGAATGGATTTTGAAATGCAACGCCGTCTGAAACCGGCATAATTACTCCAATCGTTTTAGTCGTCTTACTAGCTAAACTTTGAGCTGAAAAATTTGGCACATACCCCAAATCCGCCATTGCCTGACGAACTTTTATTTTTGTTTTTTCACTAATACTACTATGATCCTGAATTGTTCTAGATACAGTAGATGTAGCGACGCCAGCTTTTTTTGCAACGTCTTTGATTGTAACTGCCATTTTTTTAACTCCTTTTTCTTAGTCTTCCATTAAACCAAATCGATAAATCGTCAGGTGTTTTTTAGGAAAGCCTGGTTTCAACAAAATCGATTGAAAATTTGAATGATGAACAGCATCAGGCAACCCTTGTGGTTCAATTGCGATCCCTAAATGACTCGACATCCTTTGGTTGAAAACGGTGTAGTTCTCGTTCATGTTTGTGGTTGTAAATACCACAACACATTCTTCACTAGTGGTCATTTCCAGTTTTCGTTTGCTCATTGGATCAACCAGATATACATGAGGCTGATCTGTTTTTTGTTTTAGCTTAAACGCATCGTCATAGCCTTGAGGTTGTTTAAAAAATTGCCTAGCTAACTGTTTTGGAGATTGAAAATCAAAATTCGTCCCTTCAACGTTCATAAAACGGCCTGTTGGAATTTTTTCGTAATCCAACTCCGCTACTTGATCGCTCGCTATTTGCAACATATGAGTGGAAATTTTCTCTTTTCCATTTCCACTTAAATTAAAATAAGCGTGGTTAGTTGGATTAAATAAGGTTTCTTGATTGCTACTTCCTACAATCTCTACCTTTAATTCTTGTTTTTTTGTAATCGTATACGTAGCACGTAACTCCAGCTCTCCTGGGTAACCATCCGTTCCATCAGGTAACAGCAAACTTAACTGAACACCACATTCTTCTTCCGTTACAAAAGGAACGCTATGCCAAATTTGTTGGTGAAAACCTTCTATCCCACCATGAATATGGTGCGGAAATTGATTTTGTGTAAGCTGGTGTGCCTTCCATTTTCCATTTCGGATGCGCCCAGCAACCGGGCCAACAAGTGCACCAAAATAAGCTTGATCCGCGAGATAACCGTCAATATTTTCTAAATTCAACACAACATTTTCACTGAATCCATCTCGGTCTGGAACATTGATGGCCGTTAGACGACCACCGTAGTTCAACAACGTTACAGAAAAACCAGCTTCATTATCAAGCGTATACGATTCAATTTTACCTTTTGGATGAAGCAAAATGGTTTCTGTATTAACCTTCATTTCGGTAGTCCTGCCATGCTTGTTCTAATAAAGGATATGTCAACCAGTCTGTTCTAGGAACAACCTTCGTGGCTTCTTTTAATTGCACCGCATCTCCTACACCAATTGCCGCCATATTTGCTGCACAAATCGCCGTTACTCCTGCAATCGCATCCTCCACTCCTACACAGTCAGTCGGATCAACCGCTAGTTGTTTTGCACCTTGAATAAAAATGTCTGGAGCAGGTTTCCCTGCTTTTAAAGTTGTTGGATCAACGATTGTATCAAATAAATCGGCAATATTTAATTTAGCTAAAATAAACGGACCATTTTGACTTGCTGAAGCTAAACCTATTTTCAATTGCTTTTCTTTTAAATCAAGCAACAACTCTTGGATACCTGGTAAAAGATCATTTGGCGTCATTTCTTCAATCATTTTTTGGTAGACATCATTTTTTTTAGTAGCCAATTCATTTTTTTCAGCTTGAGTATATTTAGTTGTCAAATTCCCTTTTTCAAGAATTTTTTCAAGCGATTCTGTACGGCTAATTCCTTTTAACTCTTCATTAAAAGCTTCATCTACCACCACACCAATTTCTTCACCTAACCAGCGCCATGCTTTGTAATGATAATGGGCGGTATCTGTAATAACGCCATCTAAATCAAATAATACTGCTTTCATACTAGTTCATCCTATTCTATCATTTATTTTCCACAAATAAAATGCTTTTAGACTTGATAAGTTGGAACGGTTAACTTAGTCGCTAATTCAACCACTTTGTCGTATAAGTTTAATGTCAACGGCTCGCCGGATAGCAATGTCAAACTGGTTTCAGTTTGGTTCACTTCAATAAAGATTAAACGGCCACGATAATTGATATGGAAACGATAATAATCCCAATCCGCTGGAACAAACGGTTTAAAAGAAAGTGTGTCCGCAAATGTTCGCATGCCTGCAAAGCCTTCAACAATCGTTAACCAGCTTCCTGTCATCGAGGTAATGTGTAGACCATCTTCCGTATCATTATTGTAGTTATCTAGATCTAGGCGTGCAGTTCGCGCGTATAGTTCAACTGCCTTTTCAGACATTTCTAATTCTGCTGCTAAAATAGCATGAACAGATGGTGACAAGCTGGACTCATGAACCGTCATTGGCTCGTAAAAATCAAAATTCCGTTGTTTTTCAGCTTTAGTAAATTGGTTATTAAAGAAATAAATTCCTTGTAAAACATCTGCTTGCTTAATAAAACATGAACGTAAAATTTTATCCCACGACCAGTTTTGATTGATTGGCAAATCTGTTTTTGCTAATTGACTAACTGGCATTAATTCCTTATCTAAAAACGTATCGTGTTGAACAAAAACATCTCTTTCAGCATCATAAGGGTAGTACATTTTCTCAATGATATCTTGCCATTTTTGTTTTTCTTCTTTTGTTACATTCGTACGATTTACTGCTTCTTCATCTGCAGTTTGTAATTTTTCTAGTGTGTAAGCTAACGTCCAAGTGGCTAACTTATTTGTGTACCAATTGTTATTGATATTGTTTTCATATTCATTTGGCCCCGTCACACCATGAATCATATACTGTTTTTTAGTTGCTGAAAAATGAACGCGATCTGCCCAAAAACGACTGATTCCAACTAAAACATCCATGCCTTCATTCGCTACATAGCTATGGTCTCCTGTGTAATTAGTATAGTTATAAATGGCATAAGCAATCGCACCGTTACGATGAATTTCTTCGAATGTAATTTCCCATTCATTGTGGCATTCGATTCCTGTAAAAGTAACCATTGGATACAACGCACCTGCTAAGCCTTGTTGTTTTGCATTATGGTACGCACCAGGTAACTGTTCATGGCGGTATTTCAAGAGATTTTTACTAACGGATGGGTCTGCTAATGCTAAATACAACGGTACAGCATACGCTTCAGTATCCCAGTAAGTAGCACCGCCATATTTTTCACCAGTAAAGCCTTTAGGTCCAATATTTAAACGCATGTCTTCACCATAATAGGTAGAAAACAGTTGGAATAAGTTAAAACGAATCCCCTGTTGCTGTGCATCATCGCCGCCAATTTCAACGTCACTTAATTTCCATCTATCTCCCCAGATTTTTTCATGCGCTGTTTTTAGCTCTTCAAATGAGTGAGGGACGATATTCTCTTCCATTAACGTTTCCCCTGCTTTTAAAACAGCCTCTTGATCGTAGTCTCTTGATGTAGTGACAATAATGTTCTTTGTCAAACTAGCTTTTTGATTCGTTTCTAATTTTCCCGAAAAACATTCAGAAACCGTTAATTCTTCAATTTTTTCAGTCGTTTTTACTAAACCTTCAACCGTATTGCTCATTGTAGCAGCAACGGTAAATTGCTCAATTCCAAAATCATTTGGCTTTGTTTCTACTACTAAACGATTCGAAGCTGCTTCAACAGGTAACCAAAACATTTCATCGTAGTTGCTATCTTGATTTCGGACATCCCCATTTAATTGTGACTGAATCTCAACCTTAGCTGGTTCACCTAAATTTGTTACGATAACTTGAATGCTACATAACTCTTTAACTGCTAAGCTTAAAAAACGTTGAAATTCAAATTTAATACGTTTTCCATTTTTACTCACGATAAAACTTCGGCGTAACACACCTTTTTCCATATCTAATTCTAATAAAAAGTCTTCTATTTGATCGGTAAACAAATCCATTGCATTGCCGTCAATCAAAATATCCATTGCAATAATGTTAATTGAATTAATTACTTTCCCAAAATACTCTGGGTAGCCATTTTTCCACCAACCTACACGTGTTTTATCTGGATACCAAACGCCTGCAATGTAATTCCCTTCATGATGATCTCCTGAATAACGTTCTTCAAAGTTCCCACGCATCCCCATGTATCCGTTTCCTAAACTTGTCAAACTTTCTTGTAAACGACGGTTCTCTTTATCTAGTGTATTCGTTTTCACCTTCCAAGCATCAATATCAAATAAGCGTTCAATTGTCATGTTGATTCCTCCGTTGTCTTTGTATTTATTCTTTTGGTCTTACAACACCCTTATCATAAACGCAACCGGTTGCGTTTGTCAATTCCTTTTATTTTATTTATTAATCATTAAATAAATTTATCACTTGCTTTTTAATAACAATTCAGTTTATAATCAAAGCAACCGGTTGCACAAAAAACAAAAAAAGTTACTTATAAAAAATTTTCCATCTAAAAAGAAGGAGCGAACACTAAAATGAAAAAAATGTTCTCGTTTGAATTTTGGCAAAAATTTGGCAAAGCTTTAATGGTTGTTATTGCGGTTATGCCAGCCGCTGGTTTAATGATTAGTATTGGTAAGATTATTGCATTGGCAGGTGGCGATATTCATCTCGTACTCACAATTGGAAGCGTTGTAGAAAATTTAGGTTGGGCAGTCATTACAAACCTACACATTCTTTTTGCCGCAGCCATCGGAGGTTCCTGGGCAAAAGAAAAAGCAGGTGGTGCATTTGCAGCACTATTAGCATTTATTCTAATTAATATTACAACCGGTTCCATTTTTGGTGTAACAAGCGATATGTTGCTTGATCCAGATGCAACCACGCACACTCTTTTTGGCACTAAGATTTTAGTAAACGGATACTTTACTTCTGTACTAGGCTCTCCCGCTTTAAATATGGGGGTCTTTATCGGAATCATTTCAGGATTTGTCGGAGCGATTGTTTACAATAAGTATTACAACTATCGCAAATTACCAGATGCTCTAGCATTCTTTAATGGAAAGCGCTTCGTTCCTTTTGTCGTAATCATGTGGTCAGTAATCATCGCTATTATTTTAGCCATCGTTTGGCCAGTTATCCAAACAGGAATCAACCAGTTTGGGTTATGGATTGCAACTAGTAGTGAAACCGCTCCCGTGTTAGCGCCCTTCATCTATGGAACTCTTGAACGTTTATTACTTCCATTCGGACTACACCATATGTTAACAATTCCAATCAATTACACCGCACTTGGTGGAACTTATACCATTATGTCAGGCGTAAATGCAGGGAAAGAAGTTTTTGGTCAAGACCCTCTATGGCTTGCATGGGCAAGTGATTTAGTGAATTTTAAAAATGCTGGCGATAATTCTGCTTATCAACAGTTGTTAACAACTGTTACTCCTGCTCGTTTTAAAGTCGGACAAATGATTGGTTCTTCTGGAACCTTGATGGGTATTGCCTTTGCAATGTACCGTCGCGTTGATTTAGACAAACGTGCAAAATACAAAACTATTTTCTTATCTGCAGCAATCGCTGTCTTTTTAACTGGCGTTACCGAACCTTTAGAATTTATGTTTATGTTTGCAGCACCTGCATTATATGGTGTTTATGCAGTTATTCAAGGAGCTTCATTCGCTTTAGCCGACTTAATTCACTTACGTGTGCATTCTTTTGGTAATCTAGAATTCATCACTCGCTTGCCACTTTCAGTAAAAGCAGGGTTAACGGGGGATGTTATCAATTATGTGATTAGTTGTTTAGTATTCTTTGCCATTTCATATTTTGTTGCTTACTATTTAATTGGACGTTTCAAAATGGCAACTCCTGGACGTAATGGAAATTACATTGACGATAGCAACGAATCTACGGATGGTGAATCTCAACCAACTGTCTCTGAGGACCAACAAGTTCAAGGAATTATCAGTGCTTTGGGTGGGGTAGAAAATATTGTCGATGTAGATGCTTGTATGACGCGGCTTCGTGTCACTGTCAAAGATCCAACTTTAGTTGGGACAGAAGCAGAATGGACGATGTTAGGCGCATTGGGTTTAATTAAAAAAGACACTGGAATTCAAGCAGTGTACGGACCAAAAGCAGATGTTTTAAAATCAGACATTAATGATGTGCTAGGTAAATAATGATGAAATTGTTAACACTGAATACACACAGCTGGTTAGAAGAATGTACTCTTGAAAAATTAGAGCTACTTGTTGAAACGTTAATTCAGAAAAAATATGACATTATTGCCTTGCAGGAAGTAAACCAATCAATTAACGCTCTTCCCCTTGAAAAAAAGAGTCGTTTTCATCAAGTCGATAACCAAAAAACACTCCGTCAGGACAATTTTGCTGCCGTACTACAAGAACAATTAGCTAAAAAAGGGCTCCAATATGATTGGACTTGGGTAGCCAATCATATTGGGTATGATCGATTTGATGAAGGGGTTGCCTTACTAAGCTTAACACCAATTGAAGACACTACTTCTTTTACTATTTCTAACGAAACGGATTATACAAACTATCAAACTAGAAAAGTTATTGGCATCAAAACAACTTTAAACAATCAAACGGCTTGGTTTTATAGCGTTCACTTTGGCTGGTGGAGTGACAACGAAAATCCTTTCAAAGAACAATGGGCTACTTTGTTAACAGCCATGCCCGAGCCTAACACACGAACTTTCTTAATGGGAGATTTTAATAGTCCTGCTACAGTCAAAAATGAAGGCTATGACTTAATTTTACGTGAAAATTGGCTTGACACTTTTCAACAAGCTAAGGAAAAAGATAGCGGAATAACGGTTCCAGCGGCAATTGATGGTTGGAAAAGTGCCACTGATGCCTTACGAATTGATTATATATTTACAAATCAACCTATCGAAATTAGCTCTTCCTTGGTTATTTTTAACGGAATCAACCAACCTGTAGTGTCTGACCACTTCGGCGTTGAAGTTCAATTTAATTTTTAAAACAAAAAAGTCCGTCTTTCTAATTAAATGGGAAAGACGGACTTTTCTTTTACAATAGTCTATGGTTTAATTAAAGAACAACCTATTTTTAAAGGAGTTTGCATGATGAGAAATAAATTATGGCCCGCTTGGATTCTCGTTTTAATAATCTATGGTCAACAAGAACTTTCTGTCTTTAAAGAAGAACGAGCACAACCTATTGAAATAACCTCGACCACCACCAATGAAGCTTCTATAGAATCAAACGATAGTAGCAACTATTCAGAAAAACTTGAGGACACCACACAAAAAGCGACACTTCTAGCCGTTCAAAAAATGAAAATCGACTACCGATCCCATCACCAAAAGTTAAAACTGAGGTATCAAGTTCAAAACAATGAAGTGAAAGCTAAAATACAGCAAAATCATGAAAAAGCTAAAGGGATAAGAGCTCAAAATAAAATCGAAGATCTTTTCCAATCAACTGACTTTTCTACCGCAACAGCAGACTCGCTTCTTAAGACGATTCAAACTGCCTATCAATTACCTGACTACACCAACTATCAAATTGAGCTTACTTTACAAGATGGCACTCAGCTTGAATTTGAAAATGACGATTAATCGCAAAAAAAAGCATTCATTTAAAAAATGAATGCTTTTTTTATTAAATTAACGCTTAAATAACATTTTGTTTAGCGTTGTTTGCGAATCATATCATATCTTTTAACAGGCGTTGTCACTTTCGTTTTCACAATCATCATCGCATTCGGTGCGCGATCAATCGCTTCATCGTCTTCATTCCATAAAACCTCAATTTTTTGATGACTATGAGTAAAACCAGGACCGTAGAATTCAACGTCGTCCCCAACCCCAAAGTTATTCCGTTGTTGAATGGTCGCAATTTTAGTTTCAGGATCATAGGCTAAGACTTGTCCAATAAACCCATAAGCTGGAATTTTACGACGTTTGCCAAATAGTTGCTCCTCTTCGGTTGGAACACCGTAATAAAAACCAGTCGATAATTCTCTTTGCGCGACTTTCCATAATTCATCTTCCCACTCTTGCTTGAAGACATAGTTATCTGGGTCCGCGCAATACGTATCAATCGCTTGACGGTAAACATTAGAGACGGTCGAAACATAGTGAATTGATTTCATCCGTCCTTCAATTTTCAAACTATCTACGCCATTTTCTACTAATTCAGGAATATGATGAATCATTGACATATCCACTGCACTCATTGAAAACTCTTCTAAAGGTTGTCCACCTACCAACGATTCACGCTCACCTGAAATCGGCATATCAAATAAATCATATTTCCAGCGACAAGATTGCGAACATCCTCCGCGATTGGCATCTCGTTGTGACATGTGATTTGATAACACGCATCGTCCAGAATACGAAATACACATCGCACCGTGGATAAACGCTTCAATCTCAACCTTCGTTTTTGAACGAATTTCTTTTACTTCCTCCATACCAACTTCACGAGCTAAAACTACACGTTCTAGACCTTCTTCACGCCAAAATTCTAACGTTTGGTAGTTCGTTGCAGAAGCTTGAGTAGATAAATGAATCGGCAAACCAGGCGCTTCTGTCGCACAAATTTCAATCAACGCTGGATCTGAAACAATCACTGCACTAATGCCAATGTCTCGTAACGTTCTAAAAAACTCTCCAGCACCTTTCTCATCGCCTTCATGTGTCACCATATTCGCTGCAACATATACTTTTGCCTTGTATTTTTTGGCAAATTCAACCCCTTCACGCATCTCATCAAAGGTAAAATTACCTGCTCGACTTCTCAATCCATAAGCATCTCCACCAATATAAACGGCATCTGCTCCATAATAAATCGCTGTTTTTAACTTTTCAAGTGTACCCGCGGGGGCAAGAACTTCAGGTTTCTTTTCAATTATTCTCATTTTCATTAACTCCTTATTATTTCACTTCATTAGGATCTTTTACAAAAAATCCTTCATCTAATTCTCGGTCTACTGGA
This sequence comes from Carnobacterium divergens, assembly GCF_900258435.1. Classification (NCBI taxonomy): domain Bacteria; kingdom Bacillati; phylum Bacillota; class Bacilli; order Lactobacillales; family Carnobacteriaceae; genus Carnobacterium; species Carnobacterium divergens. The sequence continues at coordinate 141,072 of NZ_LT992558.1, forward strand.
TGGTGTGCAAGAAGTTGCTGATTTAATTCTTCCATTAATTCAGGTGTCCACTGCCCTTTTTCAAAAGCCTCTTTTGCCTTCACAAAAATTTTAGCAATTTCAACAAAAGCTTCACCTTTAGTAAAAATACCGTCAAGCTTCCATTGAGTCATCCCGATATCAACTAGTTTATCCAATTCAGGCAGTAAATTAATATCATTTGTAGCAAAAATATGGGTTCCATTTATATCTTCATAAATAGAATAGTGGGTATCTGTTTTTTTAGGTTCTGAAATAAACAAACCACGTTCTTTTGACGTATCTTCGTCTTTTTTTATAAAATTAAAGTAGTTTTCTACTAATGGTCGTTTAGATTGATGAATACACGTCGCGCCATAAACAAGCATCTCAGTCGGTACCGTTACTTGTGGAGCAATTATTTTCAATTCCTCATAGGTAACTTCTCTTGCCAAAACTGCGCCAACCGCGCCCCGTTTCACCCAAAAATTAATTTGTTTGGCACTCGTTACTAAGATTTGGGCATCATACACATATGGCAACTTAATGTCTTTTGTTTTTAAAATATGAATAATCCCAGGATCGCCTACTGCAATACGGTCTACCCCGATATCCGCTAAAAAGCTTAAATAATCTGGCACAAAATCAATGCGATCATTGTGCATAATCGCGTTCACTGCTACACAAACTTCCGTATTTCCCTTGTGAGCTAACTGAACTATCTCGCTTAACTCTTCTTTTTTAAATGAGGTCGGCAAACGTAATCCGTAAAAATCCTCTCCTACATATAACGTGTTGATTCCTGCCGCTATTAATCCCCTTGCTTGCTGGATTGATTCCACTGTTGCAATCAGTTCGATCATTTTTCTTCCTCCTTCAATTTAACTCTTTCTTCCTGAGAAGCCTTATTAAATTGTTTATTTCACGAATTTAAAAACCTTTATCAAGAACTGATATACTCGCTATTTATTGAGCAAACACCTTGTCTAAACATTCTTAAAAATTCACAAAGTTTTCTTATCCTCTAAAAGCCTACCACAGGATTCATTTTCTGCCAACTCTTCTAATTAAAAACTGCCTATTTTTTGTCGGTTCTGTGACAATTAAAATAAGTAGAACTCCTAATGAAGGAATCCTACTCATTTAAAACTACTACTTATTTCTCAAGTTCATCAAATTGTAACTCAATGGTTTTAACGGTATGATTTTCTAATTCCACTACTTTAAAATGCAATCCTTGATAAGTAAATTCATCACCTATCTCAACATCGTACTTTTGACTTAAAATCCAGCCTCCAATTGTGTTAACGGAACTTTCATCATCTATTTTTACTTTTGTGATTTTTTCAATCGTTTCAAGCAACACTTTTCCAGCCACAATATAATGAGAAGCAGTTATTTTTTGAATATCTGGAATTTCATCAATATCAAATTCATCTCGAATTTCGCCAACTAATTCTTCTAAAATATCCTCGGCAGTCACAAGACCTTCTGTTCCACCGTATTCATCAAGTAAAATCGCTAAGTGACGATGTTCTTTTTTCATTTTTTCAAGCAAATCACTGATTGGAACAGTCTCCATCACTTGAATAATCGGTTGAATCAGACTTTCAATCGTATCAGTAGGTTTGAGATTTTGTTTTACATACGCATGGAATAAATCTCTTGTATTTAAGACACCTACAATATCATCTTTTGAATCCTTAATTACAGGGTAACGCGTATACTGCTCTTTTAATGAAAATTCTGCCGCTTCTTCAATCGTCATTTCACAATTCATTACAACCATTTCTTGTCTAGTAATCATGACCTCATTAGCTAAACGATTGTCAAAATCAAAAACACGGTTTAAATAGTTCAGTTCAGATTGATTAATATCGCCATGTTTGTAACTTTCTGATGCGATTAAGCGTAATTCTTCCTCACTGTGAGATTCATCGCCTTCACCAGTAAATTCAAACCCTAACATTCTTGATACGGCTCCCGCTGAATGATTTAATCCCCAAATAAATGGATACATCAATTTATAGAAAAAATGCAACGGACGAACAACGAACAAGACGACTTGCTCGGTTTTTGAAATAGCAAATGATTTTGGCACTAATTCTCCTACCACTACATGTAAAAATGTAATAATTGAAAATGAGATAGCAAAAGCTACGACTTTCGTAACCGCACCTGGAACATTTAAGTATACGAAAATGGGATGAATCGCAGCTTCAACCGTTGACTCCCCAATCCAACCTAATGCCAAAGAAGTTAATGTGATTCCTAATTGACAAGCAGACAAATACGCATCTAAATGACTGTGTACTTTTTTTGCTAACGGGGCATTTTTAACACCATCCGTTACCATTTGATCCAAACGACTAGCTCTCATCTTTACCAAAGCAAACTCTGCTGCCACAAAAATTGCAGTTGCTGCAATCAACAGCACAATACCTAAAAATCGAATTGTTAATATCATATTGGGTATAAAACCCCACACCTCCATAAAATTATCTGTAGCTCTATTGTACTATATAAGTTCCTGTAAATAAAATTTAAATTCATTCTTAGTTTAAGTCCGTTTTTCCTTTTTTATTTTATTTTTACATTTCCAATTAAGTTTTACCCCTCTATCTATGGTATACTCAAATCCTTAGAGTGTATTTTTAATTAAATTAATTATTTAGAGGTGGAACTGTTATGTTGCTCATCGGCAATCAAATTATTATTAATTTGGCACTAATTGTCAGCACCGTTTTAACTTGTTATTTCGTAGCATTAAAGTTTTCTGGAAATAGTCGCATCTTCAATCAAATTGACCTCACCAATACGCCTTTCTGGGTTATTTTTTTATTTGGCTTTTTTATTGGGCTATCCAGTTTAATTCTATCAAATAATGAGATTGTGATTTTTAATAGCTTTAAAGTGGATATGCGTTATGTATTTATTTTTTTCTCTGTTATGTATGGTAGTATTCAGCTGGGAGAAATCACAACCTGTGTGGTTGTCTTTGGAAAAACCCTACAGTACCTTTTAAGTGGTACCGGTGGTTTATCTTTCTATCTAAATAACATTTTACTAACGTTTTTATTGCTCGCCGTTTGTATTTTAGCTAAAAAGCAGCATTATTCCTGGAAAAAATCACTTATTGTCTTTTTAAGTTTTTTCATTATTTTACGAATCTTCATTTTTTCTTTTGTCTATGCCCCTCTCTTGCAACCTCAAAAACTACTTAACCTCTTTTTCTATTTCCTAATTTTCAGTAGCATTTTCCTTATCACTTATGTCATTATCAATATGGCTGTTTCCGTTACTAATACTATGAATCATTATAAAGCACGAGCTTCGACAGATCATTTAACTGGCCTTTACAATCGTCGTATTTTTAGTGCAGATTTAAGCGATACTTATATTTTAAGTAAAAAGTCAAAGCAAGCTTTTGCACTTGGCATTCTCGATATTGATAACTTTAAAATGATCAATGATACCTATGGACATCAAACTGGTGATTCAGTACTGAAGTATTTAGCAAATCAGATGCATGAATTCACTGAAAGAAAAGATATTTACATTTATCGCATCGGGGGCGAAGAATTTGCGATTTTAACGAGCCTTTCAAAAAAAGAAACCACTCAAATCTTAGCAGAATTTCGTCAGCAATTAATTTCTCATCCTTTCGTTGAAAATGGACACCCACTTCCGATTACAGTTTCAATTGGCATGACAGAATTTAATCATCTGTCTGATATTGATTCCTATGAAAACAGTGATATTCTTTACGTTCGTGCAGACAAGGCTCTTTATGAAGCTAAACGAACTGGGAAAGACAAATTGATATGGTTTTAATTTATCAAAAAAAAGCCTGTTAGAATTTATAATTCTAACAGGCTTTTTCAATTGAATTATTTTACGATTGAAATCGTTGCTACTGAACGTCCTAAGCTTAACGCTTCAGATGGTGAGCCAACTAAAATATCAATTTTATTTCCTTTGATAGCGCCACCTGTATCACATACTTTAGCCATAAAGCTTTCGCCATTGCTTGTTGTAATTGATACGATTGTGTTTAACGGTAATACGCTTGGGTCAGCTGCGATAATACGGTAACCATCAGCAGTTGTTGTTTGTCCACCGCGTACATCCGTACCATTCGCCGTAACGCCTGATTGTGAACCATCAAATGCAGTATAATAACTTGCATTAAATGTTCCTGCCGCTACGCCAGTTGTTACTGGTGCTTGTGCTACAGTTGCCGCTGGAGCTGCCGCTTCTACTGAAGGAGTTGCAACTACAGGTGCTGAAGTAAGGCTTCCACCGTTTATGATTAATTCAGAACCAATTTGTAAGGTTAATGGGTTAATGTTGTTGTTATTAGTGATTAAAGTTTGAACAGATACTCCTGTTTTTTCGCTAACATGAGATAAAGTATCATTCTTTTCGATTTGCCAGTTGCCATTAGGAAGTTCTGCTGCGTCCGCTTGATCTGCCGTTACATATAAACCTGTTACTGCTAAGCTTAATGCTGCTACCGTCGTTACTACTGTTTTCTTGAAATTCATTGAATAAATTCCTCCATCTATTATCTAGTTTCTAGTGTTGTTATTTTTTCGAGAAACATTTGCGTTGCTCGACTCCAATAAGATTAACGTATTCCTTGGGGCTTAAGGTTAACAATCTATTACAACTCTATGACGACAGTTGATGAAAAGAGGAATTTCCAAACATAATCGTTATTAAACTGAATATTCTGATAATTTATATATTCATATTTTTTGCATACAAACCGACTTAAACCCCTTTATTAAAGCAATCTCTCTTTTAGTTTTATTTTATAACATTTCATTCGTTTTTTAACTAAACCTTTTTTTTCATGTAATATTTTGATGAAAAAAAGAGACTTATTTAAAAATAAAAATGAGAATCTCGTTTTACTTATGAAAATACTATCTAATATTACGTTTATGTTACACAAATTTCGTTTAAAAAAGCGTTTTCTACTGTTCGATTAACGTTTAGGATGAAAAATCCAACAAATTTGTCAGATATTTTTGTGTAACTTAGAATAAATAGCCCCTCTCTTTTTTTTCAGTTATAATAGAAGGAAACGAAATGGAAGGAGGGATTCACTGTGACTATTTTTATCGATGCTGATGCTTGCCCTGTTAAATCAATTATTATTGATGAAGGAACGAAGCAACAGTTTAAAATTACAATCGTCACGAGTATCTCACATTTTTCAACCCTTCAACATCCACCTAATGTTCATACAATTTATGTAGATAACGGAGCCGAAGCGGCGGATTACCGAATTATGCAACTAGCTAAAAAAGGCGATTTACTCATTACGCAAGACTATGGCTTAGCTTCATTAGCGTTGGCCAAAGGATGTATCGTGCTCCACCATACGGGTTTTCAATATACTATGGAAAACATCGATCAATTATTGCAATCTCGTTATCTCAGCGCGATGGTTCGTAAAAGTGGTAAACGAACAAAAGGTCCGAAACCTTTTACAAAAGAAGATGCAGCCAATTTCAAGGAACAGTTTTTAATTGCTTTAGCAACACTCTCAGCTAACTAACTAGTCCCATGATTCACTAAAATACTAGGCAACCCACTTTAAAATGAAGCAGTTTTATTGTATGATTAGTTTAATTATTATATGAGGAGTCAATTAAATGTTTACTATTTTTAAAGTTATCATCTCAGACTTTTCAATCTTAATAACTGCTTCTTATCTTTTTTCAAAGTTAACTAAAAAAAGCGTTAATTCTGAACTCAATTTTTTCAAGAAATTTAGATTTGGAATCTATAGCGGTATTACCGGAATTCTATTGTTAATTTTTTCAATCTTCTATAATAATGAATTTATGATTGACTTACGTTTAGTTCCAATTGTAATATCTAGCTTTTGGGTAGGAGGAGTTTCTCCTTTTGTAGCGAGTGTCATTATTGGATCAGGTCGTTATTTTTATGATTTTTCTGATAAGGGGCTTCGTTTTTTTATTTTGTATCTCTTCATTGGCATTAGTCAGATTTTTATTAGCAAGCTCTTTAAAGAGTATCCTCCAGCGAAACGACTCTTCTTAATTTTTGCTACTATTCAAGTTCCTGTTATTTTAAATTTTCTTTCTTACTCAGGAAATTCTTTACCTAATTGGTTGCTTATTTTTGCTTCGGTTAGCTATAACACCGTCGGAGTTATTCTAAACAATCAATTTTTAAAAGATATGGAGGATCGAAAAGTATCCTATCAAAAGTTAGAAAAAGCTTCTACTATGGACTATCTAACTAAAATTCCAAATCGATTTTCTTTTGATAATCAATTAAAAAAAGATTTAGCTGACCAAGAATCAATCCTTTTATTTCTTTTAGATATTAACAACTTTAAAAAAATCAACGATTTTTATGGACATGCGATTGGGGATGCGGTTTTAATCCATTTTTCAGCAATTTTAAACGAGCATCCACAAATCCATGGTCGAATTTACCGACTAGGTGGCGATGAGTTTGCAATTTTGCTTCCTAAACGTGACCTTCATGCTTCAATTGAAGATTTTCGTTCCCTCATCAAGTCTTTAATCAGGGAAAATCCCTATATTGAAGAAGCTTACGAATTAATTCCCCTATCTACTTCTGTTGGAATCGGGATATCTGATGTTGAAAGCAATAGCGGTCTGTTGTATATTTCCGCAGATAAAGACTTGTATCAAGACAAAGCGCAACAAAAAAAAGACTTAGGAGGTTCACTATGATTACAACTCTCGGACAAATCATGCTTTACGTTGAAGATCAAAAAGCCGTTGCCCAATTTTGGATAGAAAAAATTGGATTTGTTATCTTGGCCGAAGAACAAGTAGATAATGGCTTTTATTGGATTGAAATTGCACCTACAAAAGAAGCTACCACAAGCATAGTGCTACACAATAAGGCTATGATTGCAAAAATGCAACCTGAACTAAACTTAGCTACTCCCTCTCTATTATTTGATTCAGCTAATCTTGATGAAACCTATCGGATTTTTAAAGAAAAGGGTGTTACGGTGGGCGATTTGGTTACGATGCCTGGTCGTCGCGTGTTTAATTTTTCTGATAACGAAGGAAACTATTTTGCGATTCAAGAAAAGTGAAAAAAGCTATTAAACATAAGAAAAAGGAATTTTTCTTTGTTTAATAGCTTTTTCGTTAGCTTCTCAGCATTCATTCTATTCCTGTTTTAATTAGTTTGTTGCTGATAATAATTCAAATTTACTGTAATCTTGCATTTTTAAGTTTGCAACAAAATCAGCATTGTTTGAATCTACAGAAGCCGTTGCGCCTTTATTAACAACAATAGATGAACCTTTGATATTCCAAGTCGTTTGCACGGCACCTTGACGGTCATAAACACGTACTCTACTTGGTTTTTCAATTGCTACAGTTGTTTTCAATGATGTTTTTGTAAACAACGGCGCTGCAAGATTGGTATTTTCAATCACAACTGATTTAGAACGATCTATGTTGAACGCTGTATCCGCTGCACTTGAAATGACACCTGTTTTCGCTGCACCTACAACATTAAATGTTGCACCTCGAGAAAGATTCACTTGTGATCCACCTTTTGGTAACGTCAACGTTTGTTTTGTAGCACTTGTTGATTGGAAATCGACAACTGCTTTTGAACCTGCATTAATTTCTGCTACTTCGCCTTTAAGAGATTTTGTCATTGTTGCTACAGGACCTTCTGCTACAATTTTAACTGAAGCATTGTCTTCAACCATTATTTTATTGATGTAACCGCCAAATACAGGGTGAAGTTTATTTTTTACTTCTAAATCAACAACTGCACCATTTTTTACAATTGCTTGTCCATCTGCGACTTTAAATTTGAAGGCAGCACGATCATGAACACTGTTTGATGCTACGCCTGTTACTTTAGAGTTTTCAGCAAAAACTACATTTTTTACCCAACCAATTTCATCTTCTGTATCAAATGTATTTTCCCCTTCAAATGTCAAGGTTCCTTTGTCTAATTGAACAAATGTTTCTCCATTAAAAACATTGTCTTTTGACACGAAATCCCAACCAAGACACCCTTTAAAGAATGTTCCTAGTGAGCGTTTTGTTACACTAACATCTGCTCCTGTTAACGTAAATGTTGCTGAATTTTTTGAAGAAATTGCTGCTGAAATGTAATACTTGTTTAAGTTGATAGTCACCCCTGGATTTGAGTACATATGAACATCACGCATTGGAACACCCGTAATCGCTCCTGTAAATTCAATATTATCGGCAACTTCAATTGCTGTAACTGAAGCGTCTTTTAAAGCTGCTTTTAGTTCAGCAAAATTGGTTACCACTGTTGCGCCTTCAACTTTAACCACTTCTTCAGTTGCTACACCCTCTGCTTGTGCTCCTTGTTGTGCTAATACTGCACTTGCAGTTGTTGCTAGCATTGCAATCAATGCTAGTTTTGTAAATCCTTTTCTCAAACGAATCTTTTTCAATTGTATTCTCCCCTTTTTTATATATTAAAGTACTTTGAAACCATAATATAACACGTATTGCCTAACTTGAATTTTAAATATTTGGTGATTTTTGACAAAAAAAATAAAGCTCCTTTTTACCGATTCACAGTACTTCGGCACTAAGACTTTATAGACACACTTGCTATTCACTTTAGTCACTCTAGATCAGTTCTATTCAATCATTAAATATACAATGAAACTACACAACGCAACTAGAGCAAAGACAATCACGATTAGGTGTTGATAAAATTTCCTTGTTTCCACTTGATAGGATTCATATGTATATTGTGCTACCACTTGTTGCTTGTCACTCATTTCTTCGATTTCAGATTTACTTGGAAGGGTTGCAGAAAACGCCGTTTCAGATACTGCAAAAAAAAGAATACTTGCAAATACAATCAGCCATTTTTTCATTTTTTATCATTCCCATCCATCAGTTTTTTTACTTTCTTTTATTAAAACATTCTAATTTTGTTGTTTCAATAAAAAAGGAAAATTTTTCTTTTTCTGATAATCCTTCTTACTTAGGAAAAATAAAAAAACTTCAATCAACACAAGTTGATTGAAGCGCTTAAACTAGTTTAAGCCATGCAATTTTTGATACAAATCTTTTGCATAGCTATCGGTCATTCCGCAAATAAAATCAGTAATCAATAACAGACGCAAATACAGTTTCGTCGTATCGTCTTGTCCCTCTGCATTTTTATAGTAGCAACCAATATAGTTGTCTGAAACCAATGCCATTAAACGTTTGCTTTTCATCGTTTCAAGATGACTATTTTGACTATCGTAATATATGGCTGCTGGAACGAACATATCTAATAATGAGCTAATAATTTCACTTCCAGCTAATTCTGTTTCTAGTACACCTTTATCTTGATAAAGATATTTTCTTGATAACTGTTGTAAAATTTGAACAAGTTGTTTCGCTTCAGACGCATCAATCAACGAATCATTAAACGTTCCTTCCATAATTTCAAAATAATGGTCGTAGAAAACTTCCAACGAACGGTTAATCAATTGACCTCTTAAACTTGATGCAATCCATTGTTGCCCAGTAAAACTATCATCGTGATCTTTATAGCGTTCGCTTCGTTTGATTAGTTCTTGGTGAACCGTCGCTGTTACACGATTAGGTTCTTCAACAGCTTCAAATTCTTCTAACATTTGAGCAACGGTTACAATCCCTTTTTTCATACCATCCTCTAAATCTGCATTTAAATACGCAATATCATCTGCTACTTCTAACAAATAAGTCAATGGATGTCTTTTATTTCTTGCTCCTGTTGATTTCGTCACATCTTCAAACAGTTCTTGATCTGCATAAAAATAACCCATTTTTTTACTTCGTATTTCATTTTTAGAAATTTCTAATGATGAAACCGGATATTTCATAATACTATTTAAAGTTGCATAGGTTAAATTCATCCCATAATCATCGAATTGATAGTGCAATTTAGAAACCACACGTAAAACTTGCGCATTCCCTTCAAAATTGAAAAAATCCTGCTGCATTTGAGGTTCTAAAATATCTGAAATAAAATGGTCGCCGTAAGCGAGTTGGTCCATATTTAATTGAAACCACTCACGAATGGATTCTTCACCAAAATGACCAAACGGTGGATTCCCCATATCATGTAGTAAACCCGCACAAGATAAGACTTCTGGTATCTTTTCAGCATGCTCTTTGGTAAGTTCTGGGTCTAACCCTGTTTCTAGCAAATGGTACGCCACCATGCTTCCCATCGATTTAGCAATTGTTGACACTTCAATTGAATGAGTCAATCGAGTCCGAATAAAATCACTTTTTTCTAACGGAAAAACTTGTGTTTTATCTTGCAAACGTCTAAAGGACGCACTCATGACAATACGTTGATAATCATTTTCAAACGCACTACGCACATCTTTTGATTTTGCATAATTAACGGTTGTTTTTCTGCGACGTTCATCATCTAATAGTTGATCCCAATTCATTTTCACTTGATTCACTCCTTTTTTCATTCTCTTGAATTATATCATAATTTTCGCAAAAAAAAGAATGCTTCTATAATATGGGACTATATACAAGCTGAATTTTTTATTCCCTCACGCTAAAAAGCGATTTTATTCAATCTTAATTTTCCAGATAACTGGAAAAATTAGATAACAAACATTTTTATAAATCGTGTTATACTAATTTTCTAGAAGTTTCAAAACTATTAATACTTATAGGTGTTTCAAAAAAAAGTACTTGTCTTTATTGTCAATTAGACAGTTTTGCTTAGTGCTATTATCGAAAGGTGATTTGATGATTTACCTATTATTTTTTTATCCTATTTTTATGAGTTTAATTTGGATTGTTTTTTCGCTTCTTTTTTCAATCAAAAAAGAACTTATCTTTAAAAAAAGTCCTAGTATACAACCATTTATTTCAATTTTGATTCCTTGTTACAACGAAGAGCAACATATTGATCAAACAATCAAGCAGTTATTAAGTACGATCGATTACCCCAATTACGAAATTATTACAATTAATGACGGTTCGTCAGATAACACATTAAAACATTTAATAAATTTGACGAATCAGTACCAAAAAGTACGCGTTTGTAACGTTGAAACCAATTTAGGCAAAGCCCACGCGTTGATTCAAGGAGCTATTTTCAGTAAAGCTGAATTTCTTCTTTGTTTAGATGCAGATGCAACAGTTGATAAAAAGGCACTTCATGCAATGATTCGCAATTTTTTAGGGAAATCCAACCAAGATGTTGGTGCTGTTACTGGAAATCCCATTGTAAAAAATAGAAAAACATTTATTGCAAAAATTCAAACAGTGGAATTTCTTTCGATTATTGGGCTAATCAAACGAGCACAATCCATTTTTGGGACTTTGAATACGGTTTCTGGTGTCTGTGTAATGTATAGAAAAGGTGCACTCCTAGATGTTGGATGGTGGGATCAAGAATGTATCACCGAGGATATTTCAGTTACTTGGCGTTTACAGCGAAATCATTGGCGCATTCTATTTGAACCAGATGCAGTTTGTTGGATGCTCGTCCCTGAAAAATTAAACAGTTTATTTAAGCAACGACTTCGCTGGTCTCAAGGTGGGATTGAAGTGCTACTAAAAAATTCCGATATTTTTCTAGGGCATCAATTTAATTTTGGCTTAGTTGTATTATATCTCGAGCAACTGTCAAGTATCGTTTGGTCCGTTTTATGGTACAGTCTTTTACCTATTATTATAGCAAAAGGTTTGATCTTTCGAGATATTCAAATGATTACTCTTATTTTGACAGTAATTATTACAGCATTCTCAATTTTTCAATATCTCTTGTCTATTTTTATTAATCTAAAGTATGATTTTAAACTGTTAGGAACCTCTTTTTTTGCTATTTGGTACATTTTATTTTATTGGGTTATCAATCCATTGACATTATTGATTGCGATTCCTTATGGGATTCGGACACATTTAAAAGGCGGTCAAGCTGTTTGGGAAAGTCCCGATCGAGGAGGAGAAAAAGAATGAAATTGCGCAGAATAACTAGTTTTTCAGTTCAAGTAGTGAGTTCCATTACACTTTATTGGCTTATTTTTAAACTTTGTCAGACTCCCTTTGCCGTTTTTAATTACTATTTCATTGGGAAAAATAACTATCTAACACAAGTGCCAATGATTAAACTGGAAGATCTATTGTTTTCAGTTTCTATTTTACACCTTATTTTCACCATTATAAAATTCATTTTCTTTCTTGGATGTTATTTCCCATTAATGAATTTTATAAAACGAACATTTCTTAATCCAACAAAAAAAACGGTGGTATCTACAACAAGTAACGCAGATATGGGGGCATTCTTTGCGCGATCACAAGCTTATTTTAATACCATGAAACAACAAAAACGTTATACAGTTCCTCAAAAGGATGAATTTCCTAATGAGAAAATGCAATTATTGACTGAGAAAAAACGAGTGGCTTGATAACTACTTAGGGGGAGTTTTATTATGAAAAAAAAGAGTTTTATTCTATTGATGTTAAGTGTTTGTTTTATCCTATCCTTTGCGATTATTCAACATTATGTAAAGGCAATTGATCGTGATGCAGTTGAAAAAAATTATCAGAACTACCAATTTTCTAAATTTATTGACGATATCAGCTTTAAAGATAGTGAAATTAGTAAAGATTATCGTTTGTCAGACATGGTTCAATTACAATATACCTGGAGTCTGACAGATCAGAAAAAAGGGGAAGACTTAGTTTATACGATTCCAAAAGAAATGTACATTGTCAACGACCTGAATTTCAGCTTGCTTACAAGGGACGGAGCAAAAATTGGCGAAATTTATCTCTTTAGTGAAACAAATCAGTTAAAAATTAAATTTACCGATCCTGACAACGTGATAAAAACCAAAAATAAAATGAATGGCGTTTTCTATTTTACCGTTAAGCTATCTCCTGAATCTTGGAATAAAGCCAGTGAAAAATCCGTTGAATTTCCAATGGGAGAACACGCAAAAAAATTAACAATCAAAATCAAAAAAGAAGACACCCCTCTTAAAAATGAATTAATAAACGGTTGGGGAATGTACAATAAACAGGAAAAAGTAGTCGATTGGAATCTTCGCATCAATTATGCTGAAAAAGTAATGCCGGATGCATCTATTGCGATTCACATTGGTACTAAAAATGAAATTGATGCGGATAGTTTTCAATTATTTGAAATTAAAGACAATGATTTGGTTGTTACATCCAAAGAAATCAAACAATCTGTTGTAGATGATACACTTATTTTATCCATTAAAGATGTAACGAAACCTTATCTGATTGCTTTTAAAGCCAACAATCGACACAATCAAGCCACACTATCTGCAACACTTTCAAATTATGCTAATACGCTTGCTGCAACTGGTGAATTAACGGCTTTTTATACGACTGGTGCTAGCATTTTAAAGGATGCTCCATGAGTACATCTAACATTATCAAACATTTTTTACTGTACGATGTTTATATTTTTATTTCCTATGTCTTAACAAAAATAGTTTTCAAGGAATTTTATACGGAGTTCCCAAAAAATAACATCTTTTTTTCGTTGTTTTTTGGGATGCTTTTTACGAGTATTTTTTGTATTGCTACTAATAAATTGAATCCCATTCGGGTAAAATTAACTCCAGTTTTATTACTAGTTTATTTTTCTTTTCTACTATATAACAGTTTCTTTAGAGCGGATGAATTTCTTAATAAACCTCTTCAGCTCACTGAATGGATAATTGAAGCTCTTTTTTTTATTCCACTTGGCAGTTTTTTTTATCGTGGTAAATTTGTGCCAACTTTTGTTAAGATGCTTTTTTTAACTGTCATTATGCTGGTTGGTTGGGTTCTTCAATTTAAATTTTCAACGTTGCAATCTTTTTTCTTGATTCTCCTTGCACGTTTGCTCGGCATGGTAATTGGATTTATTAGTACTAAATTAATTTCTTTCATAACGAAACCTACTATTTGATTGGAGCTTACTGATGATACCTTCTATTCGACAACATCGCAACCGTAATCTCGATTTATTACGTATCCTTTCAATGTTTATGATTGTCTTGTTGCACTCACAAACTTTCGGCATCTTCCACTATGGTTTGCCATCAGGGATTCATTTATTCACACTGTATTTATTCCGAAATTTAGCCATTGTTGCTTCAAACTGTTACGTCTTAATCAGTGGCTATTTTCTAATAAAAAAAGGGTTTAATCGTAAAAAAGTAGCCTACTTTGCATTTGAAGTGAGTCTCTATTCTGCTATTATTTATTTAATTATGGTTATTTTTACCCCACTTACTTTCTCAATCCTTGATTTTCTTCATTGGGTATTCGTTTTATTTTGGGGAAATTATTGGTTTGCAACCTTGTACCTTGTATTGTATCTACTCTCACCTTTTTTAAATTTATTTTTAAAACAACTGTCACAAAGACAATTTCAACAAGTATTAATTGGATATTTTGTCATTTTTTCAATTTGGGCTACTTTTTCCCAGCTACCTATTTTAGGCATGAATGAAGGCTATAGCATTTTAACTTTTATCTTACTTTATTTGATAGGTGCTTACTTTCAACTTTATCCATTGCCTTTTAAATGGCAATCCGGCTGGTATTTATTTTATTATTTTAATAGTGCATTAGGCTTAACTCTGTATTTCTTTTTAGTGAACTACGAAGATTGGATGATTTATTACCATTCCCCTTTTGTATTACTTGCCACCATATCCCTGTTCCTTTTCTTTAAAGAAACACACTTTAAGAAAACCTGGGGAAGCGCCTTAATCCCTTTTATCTTTGGGATTTACTTAATTCATGAGCATCCCTTAATCAGGACTCTTTTATGGGAAGAATGGATTCCTGTCTATCAGATTAGTCAATATCCGTTAATGAATCTTATTTTATTAGGTGTTAGTGGACTTATTTTTATCAGCTGCTTACTACTATCATTGCCTCTTCATAAACTTAGTACATTCCTCTTTGACAACTTAAAACGCAAGTTAAACTAGCCCAAAAACTCAGTGCTGAATGCATTGAGTTTTTTTGTCCTCTTCTTTTGTGCATCCTCGATTCCAATTCTGCTTATAATCTCAAAATAAAATTAAATAGAAATTGTTTTTTTTTATTCACATTTAGGCTCTTTGTCTTTCTTAAAGATAAATAATATCGGTTTTTCTATGATAATCTTATTATTGTAATACTATTATCATACTTATGAGATAGAATACAAAAAAATATTAGGGGGATTTAAAGATGAAAAAATTAGTAATTGCAAGTCTATCATTAGGAGTTTTAGGATTAGTAGGTGCACCATTTGCATCAGCTGCAGATTTAGAAACAAAAGGAACAACTGGTCAAGTTGAATTTACTGAAGGTAAACTTACAATCGATGATGGCAAAGGCTCTTTTGGTGGTGGCTTACCATCGAATTTAGATTTTGGTAAACATGCAATCCAAAATGAAGTAAATGAAGAATGGACTGCTACAACAGATGGAACAACTGTTACTACTGGTTCATTAAATGTTTCAGATAAACGTGGTTCTTCAGCAGGTTGGACTGTTAAAGCTAAACAAAATGCACAATTTAGCATTAATTCTGTAGAATTAAAAGCTGCTGCTTTAACCATTAAAACTGGCGAAGCTACTAACGTAGGTGGTGTTTTACCAACCGTTGGTGCTATTAGTATGGATAAAGAATTACCTATCAATGCCGATGTGGACTTCTTTGGAGCTAAAGTAAACACTGGTGCTGGAGATTCGCACTTAGCATTAAATGAATTTAGATTAGCTGTACCTGCTGCTTCTGAAAAAAGAATGGGTGTTTACACAACTTCTATCACTTGGACTTTATCAGATACACCAGCAATCTAATTAAAAATTAAGCAATATAGATAGTCAGTTATTTTGGCTATCTATATTCGCTTTTGAAAGGATGCCCTATAAAAATGAAAAAAAGGTTACTTATTTTTTTTGCTTGTTTTCTAGGATCGCTATTCCCTATCTTGAATGTACAAGCGGATGAAACTAGCGACCCAAATAAATTAGCAAATTTCACAACTGAAGCTACCTTACCAGAAAATCAGTTCAATAAAGAAGTGACTTACTATGATTTAATGGTTGAACCAGGTTCTAAACAAGACTTAACTGTCCTCATTAAAAATACATCTAATGAGAAAATGACAATCAGTCCTTCTATTAATCGTGCACATACCAATCTTGTTGGCGTTGTTACTTATTCAGCTAAGAGCAAAGAGAAGGCTCCAAATTTAAAATACAATATTGAAGACATTGTAACAATTGATCAAACTACAATTGAAATTGAACCGAATGAAAGCTACAGCCTTCCTATCCATATCAACACACCAAATGAAAAATTTGATGGCGTATTGGCAGGAGGTTTATATTTATTTAAAGAAGATAAAACCAAAAATAAAGGTAATGTTAAAAATTACTTTGCTAGAGAAATTGCGATTTTACTGAGATCTGATCCTAGTAGTACTGAGCTATCAGGTAATTTAAAAGTAATTAAAGCAAGTGCTGGACAAGAAAATTATCGGAATGTAACTCAAGTGCTATTCGAAAATGATCAGCCTGCTTTTCTAAGCAACTTCTCAATTAATGCGAAAGTTTCTAAAAAAGGAACTTCTGAAACTTTATATGAAGTTAGCACTAACGGTTTATCGATGGCACCTAATAGTTCCTTTAATTTTCAAATACCCTTAAACGGGGCTTCCTATGAAGCAGGAAATTACACTGTTAAAGGAACATATAGCCATAATGATCAAAAAGAAAATTTTGAAAAAGAGTTTACTGTCTCTAAAGAAGAAGAAAAAAAATACAACAAAAATGATGTAACCATTGATCGTAGTAGCATTTTTGATAGTAAACTTGTCATTGCGCTATTTGTTTTATTGGTTGGTCTTATGATTGTTATTCTATTAATTCTTTTTATCTATCTAAAAAATAAAAAGAAAAGAAAACGAGAAGCACAACGTAGACGAATCGCTCAGCAAAGACGAAAAAGAAAGAAAAAAAAACCATCTGATATTGTGTAATCGTTTCTAAATGATGAATACACTTAAGGAACCCTACTTTGTTCATTTCAAGTAGTGATTCTCTAGTAATACACTATTATAGATACTACACTTTCAGAAAGGAGATTTTATTTTGAAAAAAATATTTTTAAATATCTTATTGTACATGACTTTACTTTCGACAGCTGCTCCTCTGAGTACTATTGTACAAGCTGAGTCACCAAGTCCTACAGAACCTGTGACTGCACAAGAGCCCCTTGTCAAAAATCCACTTACAGAGTTAGACACACCCACTGAAAATACAGAGAATCCAATCGAACAAAAAGAAAGCTCAATTGTGTCTGAACAACGACTAGAAGAAACACATTCTACACCCAATAAACTGCCTTTGGAAAATAAGTTAGATACCATTATTCCTTCACTAAATGTCGGAAATTCTAATTTATTAAATCCATCAGCTAAATTGGAAAATTATGCTATAAATCAGTATTATGATTCAGTTACTATGGAACGTATTGATGGAGATACAACTACTCCTATAAAAAATGGCGATAAAATTGATTATTATGATCAATTTAACATTTCATTTAATTGGTCTGTTCCAAATTCAGCTAATTTAGTGGATGGTGATGTCATAACATCAGCTCTACCTCCTGAGCTAAACCCGCTCAGAACAGGTCCACTAAATGTTACAAATGACAAAGGTATTGTTGTTGGTTCGTGGAAAATAATAGTCGCTCCAACGGGAGAAAAAACATTAGAATTCACAGTTAACCCAGCATTTGTATCCTTAACAAATCGATCTGGTACTATTAACTTTACAGCTCAGTTAGATTTTAGCCAAGTGCAAAATAAAAATCAGTGGATTCAATTAGCTTTTGATACAAAAGCTCAAGAAGTAATTAATTTAGATGTAAAAAAAGCGGCTTCCATTGACCCTAACGAACGTTTATATAAATTTGGGCAAGTAGATACTTCTAATCCTGAAATCGTTATTTGGAGTATTCGAGTAAATTATTCAGGTGTCAAAAGTAACCGCACAACAATAGTGGATTTACCCGTTGATCAAGAGTATATGCCGGATCGTATTTGGGCAAGTTGGGGAGAATACAATAAAGACACTGGAGAATATACTCAAATTGAACCTGTTCCAAATTCTTCAATTTATGGACGTGTCGGCGGAGGTTTCGAGATTGAATTTGGAGATATCGGAGAGGGAACAAATAGACCTTCAGGTATTATTAATGTTGCTATGAAAGCTAATGATGGCGGAACTGCAGGGAGGTACTTCAACCGTATTCTTTCCTATTCTTCAGGTATGCAAATCCGAGATTTAACTGTCTCCACACCAAAGTCTGGTGGTGGCGGTGATGGTGATGGAAATTCAGTTCTTACGGTACGTTTGGTTGACTCTACAGATCCTTCCATCAACCTTGATGGCGGAAAGTTTTCCGTATTCGAGGATGGTAAAAGTTTAGGTGTCCACAATGCTGTTGCTGGAGCCTTTAAAATAACTGCAAAACCTGGAAGTAAATATTCTATTCTACAATCGCAGGCCGGTACAAGAAGTGGTTATGTAGTTTATGACCTAGACGAATCTCTTAAAGCTGTTACAATAACAGGAGATACCGAAGTGGTTTTTTCTAATACACCTCTCAAAGGTAGCATTAAGCTAACAAAAGTTGATGCCGATGATTCATCTATTGTATTGCCTGGAGCCAAATTCGAGATAATTGACCCTATGACTAACGAAGTACTAATAGAAAACTTGGTTACCGATGAAAACGGGGAAATTATTGTTAGTAATTTAGATCCTAGGAATTATTTATTTTCTGAAACAGAACCGCCTCCTGGTTATGAATTGAATCCTTTATATCTACCTCTATCTCTTACAAATCAACACGTTAGCAGACCTGGTACTGAACAATTTTTTAATTTTATGAATTCTGGAAATTTTTCCAATAAAAAAGCTGCTAAAGAGATTTCCTTAATCAAAAAAGACAAAGAAAATCCAAGTACCCTCCTTCCAGATGCACATTTTGATCTTTATAAGGAAGGTGAATCTGCACCTATTAAGACAGATTTAATTACAGATGCTAGCGGTATAATTAACGTTGCTCTAGATTATGGTGACTACTATTTCCAAGAAACAATCCCGCCTACTGGGTACGTTTTAGATGAAACGAAACAGCGCTTTACAGTGAGTTCTGCTGAGCAAACACCACTTGTTGTTTTTAATGAAAAACAACGAGTAACCATGATTGATAGTCAATTCCCAAGTGACCTAAACTTCGGAACACATTCAATTCAAAATAGTTCAGATGAAAAATGGCTTGCTACAGTAGATGGAAACCAAACCAGTAAAACCACTACTGGAACTTTAAAAGTTGACGATAACCGTACAACAACAAGTGGATGGAAATTGAAAGCCAAACAATTGGAACAGTTCAAAAATGGCGTCGCTGAATTAACAGGTGCCCACTTACTAGTAACAGCAGGTACTGTGAATAGTACTGCAAAAGTTATTCCATCTAATGGAATTCAAGGAACTACTGCAACTTTAATTCCAAATGAAGAAAAAACCATTTTTGGTGCAAAAGCAAATGAAGGAACAGGAATTTCGACGTTAGAACTATCTAAATTTGAATTAAGTGTCCCTAAAACTGCCACTAAAAAAGTTGCGAAATACTCTAGTTCAATTGTTTGGACATTATCAGATACACCTTAGTGAGAAAGGAGAACTAAATGAAAAATAAGAAACTAATCTTCATTGTGTCGCTACTTTCAATTTGTATAGGTCTTAGTATTCCAACACAAGTTCTGGCAGATGATACAGTTCATGAAACAAGTGGAACCGTTGAGTTCTACTATTCAGATTCATCCTCCGTAGTACCGCCAATCAAAGAAAAACCTCAAGATCCTATTGAGAAACCAGTACCACCAATCAAAGAACCGAACCTTAACAAACTTCCTCAAACAGGTGAGGAAAAATTAGCTCTTTACTTTAAGATTGGTGTACTAAGTGCTATTGTTGGTCTACTTGTTTTATATAAAACAAAAAAAAAATTAAATGTAGTGATTTTCAATAGATACTATCCTAAACCTTAGTAAAGTAGCCAATCATTTTTAGCTACGTTAAAAGAATGTAGGAGGTAGCTGATGACTATTGAACAGTATTGGAACGATGTTACCATTTATTATGTTGTATTTCAAACTCATAGCGACTTTGAAATCAGTAAAACGTTAGTTTTTCCAACAGAATGGTCACACGAAAAAGTCAAAGTTAGCATTTCGAATTGCTTCAATAATGTAAAAAAAATTTTAGTTATTGAAGAAGATGCAGAAGGGCTGGCTTTGAAACTATAGTTATTTCAAAAAAAGGG
Source organism: Carnobacterium divergens (assembly GCF_900258435.1). Lineage (NCBI taxonomy): Bacteria > Bacillati > Bacillota > Bacilli > Lactobacillales > Carnobacteriaceae > Carnobacterium > Carnobacterium divergens. The sequence goes on from NZ_LT992558.1 coordinate 161,478, forward strand.
AATGTTGACTGACAGTCAACATTCCCTTTTTCAATTTAATTATTCGTAAACTTCGCGTTTTACAATTCCGATATAAGGTAAATTACGATATTTTTCAGCATAATCAATCCCGTACCCTACAACAAATTCATTCGGTACTGGAAATCCGACATAATCTGCAGTAATATCCACAACTCGACCTTCTGGTTTATCAAGTAATGTCACTAATTTTACAGAATTTGCTTTGCGGTACTTAAATAGATTAACTAAATATTCAAGCGTACGCCCGCTATCAATAATGTCTTCCACTATTAAAATATCGCGTCCTTCAGCATTCGTGCTTAAATCTTTTATAATCTTTACCTCGCCTGTAGAAACAGTTGCATTTCCATAGCTGGAAACATCCATAAAATCTAATTCCACATCAATATCCATTTCCTTCACTAAATCAGTAATAAAGAAAATTGCACCTTTTAAAATTCCAACGACCAAAGGATTTTTCCCTTCATAGTCTTTTGATAATTGTTTTCCTAATTCAGCGGCTTTTGCTCGTAGTTCTTGCTCCGAGTAAAGAATCTCTTGAATATCTTTATGCATTTGATTGGTAAACTCCTTTAAGTTTTCTCAATTTGGTTAAAACAGTACGTCTTGCATTTTAGCAGTTTCCACGGAAAGAAACAATCACTTATCACTTAAAAATAATGTTTCTTTTTGAATTAAAAACTTATCTACTTGTTCAAAATTGATAGCCACACCTATTCCAAATCCCTGTGGTACTGACATTGTTCCTTCCTTAAATGAAAAATCAGTCGTAACAATATCTGATTCAAAATAACGACTCGTCTGTGAAATATCTCCCGGAAAACGAAATTCTGTACGAGATGCCAAAGCTAAGTTATGCGCTCTTCCGACACCTGCCTCTAACATCCCCCCGCACCAGACTAATACATCTTCTTGTTCACAATACGAAATAATCTCTAATGCTTCCGTTAAACCACCGACTCTTGAAAATTTCAAATTAATCGCCCTACAACTGCCTAAATTTACTGCCAATTGTACATCAGACAATGAGCGAATATTTTCATCAAGACAAATCCTCGTTTGAACTTGATTCTGCAACCAAGCGTGATCTAAGAAATCTCGGACGCCAAAAGGTTGTTCAATCATGGCTAACTGATAGCGGTCCAATTCCTTTATCAATTTAATATCGGACCTCGTATATGCTGAATTGGCATCTGCCATTAATGTTAAATTTGGGTATCTTTCGCGAATAGCTTGAATGGGTTCTTTATCGAATCCTGGTTTAATTTTCAATTTCACTCGCGTATAGCCTGCATCTACATATTTTGAAACAAGTTCTAACAGTGTGTCTGTATTTTCTTGAATTCCAATACTTACGCCGACATCAATTATTTGACGACTTCCTCCAAGTAAACTTGCTAAAGAACGGTGTTTACATTTTCCATATAAATCCCAAATAGCTGATTCAATGGCTGCCTTTGCCATTTCATTTCCTCTAATGCTTGAAAACCGTTCTTTTATTTCACATGGATGTTGAATGTCCTCACCTTTTAACAACGGAAGCAAATGATGTTTTAAAATCAGATAAGCGGTCTCACTCGTTTCTTCTGTATAATCAGGTACTGCAAAAGCTTCCAGCTCTCCGTAACCTTTTTGACCATTCTCCTCAACTACTTCCACCAAATAAAGTGGCTTTTCCTTCATCACTCCATAACTCGTAACAAATGGTGTCACTAAAGGCATAGCTAACTGATACAGGTTTACTTGGCTAAGTTTCATAGGTCTCACCTTCTATTGTCTAAGTTTTTTAATGCTCCAGAAAATTCTGCTGGCGCTTCTAGATGAATGGCATGACCTACTTCAGAAAAGGTAATAATGGATCCCTTTTTTAAGTGGGGGTTTATTTGAGCTGCAAGTTGACAAAATTTAGTATCTAGTGCTCCTACAAAAAGAAAAACAGGACAACTGATAGTAGATAATTGATTCCAATAACTAGGCTGACTTCCTGTTCCCATACCAAGCAAACTTTTTTGCAGCCCTTCTTCATCTTGACTAAGGCGTTCTTTGCGAATCGCTTCTTGTGTAGCAATAGGCAATTTTTTTTGAGATGAAAATAAGGCGAGATTTTCCCAATCATTTACAAATGAGACAAGACCTTTTCCCATGACTTTATCGGCTAATGCTTGATCTTGAAGTTGACGTAGTTGTTGCTCTTCTTGCGTTTTCAATCCCGGTGAACTACTTTCTAAAACCAATTTCTCTACTCTTTCTGGATAATATACCGTAAAGGCTAATGCCAATCGTCCTCCCATTGAATAACCGAGTAGTGCTACTTTTGGAATCCCTAGTTGATCTAATAAGTCTGCTAAATCCTTACATTGCTCCTCAATTGCATAGCGAGAAAGGTCCGCTTGACTCGTTGTATTGCCATGACCCAATAAATCAAGCGTCAAAACCGAGTCTTCTTCTAAGACTGGCAGGATTTGACGAAAAGTGTTCTTCGTCCCTGTAAATCCATGTAGCAACAACCAGGTTGTCTTTGACTGTCCTTGGGAAAGAACATAGTCATAGCTCAGCCCTCTTAGCTTAATTTTCATAACCATGATCCTTTAAGGCTTTTGCCACTGCTTGATAAAGCTCACGATGGCTTGCTACATTTTCATAACGATTGGTTTTGATTTCAATAATATCTAATCCTTTATGAAAACTAGCTAAATCCATTGCTTCATGAAATTCTTCTTGTGTTTTAGGCGCTTGGTAATGACCTTGGTACAATTCTGCAATCGTTTCAAAATTCAAAGCTAGTTCCGTTCCAAAAAGTGTCTCAAAATGTTTTGGTAACGTTGCTTGCGGTAAAAATGAAAAAATGCCGCCACCGCTATTATTGACTAGAATAATCGTTACATTTAAGCCATATTTTTGAGCCATTGCCAAACCATTCATATCATGATAAAAAGATAAGTCTCCAATTACCAAATACATAGGCTGAATCACGGTTCCACTACCTAAGGCACTCGAGATGACTCCGTCAATTCCATTAGCTCCACGATTAGCTAATAATTTGATTGATTTATTTGTTTTGTTAAAGAAGGTATCCACATCTCGAATTGGCATACTGTTTCCAATAAACAATCCTGATTTTGTTGGTAAATATTCTCTAACCCAGCGAATCAATTGTCCCTCATTTGCTTCTGTTAAGGTGGTCAAATACTCGTTCACAACCGTTTCTGTTGCCTTATTAACATGTTGCCAACTTTGCAACCAATCTGAACTAGTTGCTTTTTTAAAGTCTTTTGCTAAAGCATCTACTAAAAAGCGTTCATCACAGTGAATGATATCCGTTGCTTGCTTCGTTGGATCTTTCCACTCATTACCAGAATCCACCAAGTAATACAAACTATCTTCAAATTGTTCAATCCATTTCATTAAAGATTTAGAAACGGGCATTGCTCCAAAGCGAATAATGACTTCTGGAATCAACTCCGTCACTAAATCTTGCTCTCTTAAAAAGGTGTCGTATTGGTCAATAACCGTGTTGTCAGTATCGCCATATGTTCTTAATCCTGACAACGGATCTGCTAAAATGGGCCATTTGATTTGCTTGGCAAACGCCGCAAGTGGTTCGGCAAATTCTTTCTTACTATTTGGTCCTACAATAATCATTCCCTTTTTACCTTCACAACTAGCAATAATTTGTTGAATAAGTTCTGGTTGAATCACTTGATGCGCGTAATAAATATGGGTATGACGAATTGCCTTTTCTTGTGTGAATGGAGAAGGGTCTAAAATTGGAACAAGTGGTTCTCTTAATGGAAAGTTCAAATGAACGGGACCACGTGGCGCTGTCATCGCAATATCAACTGCTTTGCTCCCTTGCCATTTTGCATAGCGTAGCATTTCGACTGAGTTTTCTGGGAGTGCCATATCCGTAAAATATTTCACATGAGTACTGTATAAGTGAACCTGATCCATTGCTTGAGGAGCGCCGACATTTCGTAGTTCGTGAGGTCGGTCCGCAGTTAATACTAATAAAGGAATCCCTGACAATTTTGCTTCTGCTACTGCTGGCATATAATTAGCTGCTGCTGTCCCTGATGTACACAATAAAACGACGGGGCGTTTCCCTGCTTTAGCAATCCCTAACGCAAAAAAACCTGCTGAACGTTCATCGACGTCAACATAAATTTTTAAAGCTGGATGCTCTGCCATCAAAATAGCCAACGGAGTAGAACGTGAACCGGGGCTAATTATGGCTTCTTTGACGCCTGCTTGAATCAATTCTTCAATAAATGTCGCTAAATAATCGGTCATTGCTACTTGGTAGTTACTCATGATCTAATCCTCCTAAAGCTCTTAACATCGGTTGAAATTTTATTCTTGTTTCAATTAATTCTTCTGCTGATTTTGAACCGGCTACTAAGCCACAACCTGCAAATAATATACTTTGCTTTTCCATTAGTAAGGCTGAACGAATCGCTACAGCAAATTCTCCCTCGTCATCTTGGTTTAGCCAACCAATTGGTGCTCCATAAAACCCACGATGATAAGGCTCCTTTTCACGAATAACTGCTAACGCCTCGTTTCTTGGCAAACCACCTAATGCTGGTGTTGGATGCATGGCCTTAACTGCCATTAGAAATGGAACAGTCGCCTGTCTTTTTCCTTCAACTGTCACAAATAAATGCTGAATATCTCGATTTTTTAAAAGTGTTGGATTTCCAGAAACATTCAAATCCATCGTCAATGTTCGTAGCGTTTCAGAAATCATTTCAACAACTAAATGGTGTTCATGTGTATTTTTATGATCCTTCAATAATGCCTCTCCAATGACTTGATCTTCTGCTTTCGTTTTCCCTCTTGGGGCAGATCCAGCTACACATGCTGAATAATAATGCTGATTCTCTGCTGCAAGTAATTGTTCTGGCGTTGCACCAATAAAAGCTTTCTCTTTATTTTCTAAAACAAAAAAATAACTATTTTGTTGCGTCATCATCAGCCGCTCTAAAACATCTTCAACGTCTACAACTGAATCGTGTTCAACCAATAATTGCCTTGATAATACCACTTTTTGTAACGTCGTGGATTGTTTAATCAATTTAACTGTTTCGTCAACGGCTTGTATCCATTCTGTTGTTGCTAATTCAGTTTTGTTAGTAACAACTGCTTTGGCTGCTTTAGGTACTATTTGTTCTTCAAGAAGTTCTTCCCATTTCCCAAAAAATTCGTTAGCCTTCTGATGTAAGTCTGTTTGAGAATCTACGTAAAAATTAATAGTTAAGAAGGTTTCTTCTGAAAGTACAGTTACTAAATACGTTGGCAAATAAAAAAATGCCGATTGAAAATCTTGCCATTCTTTAGATTCTCCACGTTCAGGGTCGAAGTCAAAGCCACCAAATAAAAGGGCACCCGTTGCGCGCCTTTTTTGATTCGTTGCCGTTTGTTTTTTTAATTGCTGATTAAATTCGTGGACATCTTGATAACTCGTTATTCCTTTATTTGAGCAAAATTGATTTGTACTTCCTAATCCCACTAGCGTTACCTTTTTTGAAGGATTTTGCCAAAAAAAGCGTTTTGTTGAATATACTCCTTTTCCTTGTTTAAAAATCATCAATGGGTTCAACGACTCTATTTTTGTTACCCAGCTGACTAAAACTTTTTCTTGTTTGGTTAATAATTCTTCTACTTGCGCTACTAGACCCACTGGTAATTCTACCATTTTGATTCGCTCCTTAATTCTCTTAATCACTTCTTAGTATAACAAAAACCAAACAAAAATACAGATTCATTGATTGAATAATAGGGAAATTTAATCGTTTTATTGGCTGCTTCTGCTTATTAAAAACGAAACCCCAAATTCAATGAAAATGAACTTGGGGTTTTGATTGTTTATTCTATTGAGCTGATTCTAATGCCGTTACGATTTCTTCTAAGGTTTTAGCTCCGAAAATCACTTGCTGATGATCCATAATCATCGCTGGAACGCTCATAATTTTCTTCTCTTTTTTCAAATCAGGGAATAATGCTGTATCAATCATTTCTGCTTCTACCTTATGATTAAGAGAGGCAATGCGTTGACAAGCTGCTACTACATCTGGGCAATAATGACAGGTTAAAGAGACACAAATTTCAATTTTTGAAGCAGGTAATTTTTGAATCCGTTGAACTAATGCATCTTCAATCGGTTGGCCTGCACTTCCCACATTGTATATGGCTAAGACTAATGAATTTAATTCATGTCCACTTGGAACGCCACTGAATTTAATTCCTGTGTATTCTCCTTGATCATTCAATAAGACAGCTGTAGGCGTTCTTGTTAAATTGATTTTCTTTTCAAACGCATCGTCTTGGCCCAACATGCGGTTTTCAAATTGAATGTGTTCACTTAACGGCTCAATTTGCTGTAAAAAGGCTTGCAATTCAATTGATTTTGCATCATTTTGGTCAAATAGATTCACTAAGGTTACATTCGTTGTCAGTTTACTAAAAATACCCTTTAACTGCTCTTTCATCGTTTCTGGGAACCACTCATTTGAAGCAGTAGTTTTTGGCTTTTCAGCTTTTTTAACAGACCCTTCTTTATGTTCTTTCACTTCTTTTTTCAACATTTTCTCACTAACGGCTGGCAATCCAAGACGTTCTTTTTCATTTGTAACGTATTTTTCAGCAACTGTTGCTGCAATTCCACCATCTGCTACAGCTGTAACGATTTGTCTCAATTCTTTAACACGTAAATCACCTGCTGCATAAACACCCGTCACACTCGTCTCCATTAGCTCATTCGTAGGAATAAACCCTTGCGGCGTTAACTCAATTTTGCCTTCAAAGATTTCGGTACTTGGCTGATTCCCAGCGAATACAAACATCCCAAATGCGCCATCTTCTGCAGAAGCTTCATAAGTAAACGTTTCCCCCGTTTCATTGTTTAAGAAAACAGCTTTTTTCATGAAGTCATCACCTGTTACTTCTTTGACTTCGGTATTATAAATAATTTTAATATTTGGATTGTTTTTTGCTTGATCTGCAGTCATTTTAGCACAGGTGAAATCTGGCTCTCGGATGATCATTGTCACACTTTTTCCATAACGTGTTAAAAAGACCGCTTCTTCTGCCGCAGCATAACCTCCACCAATCACAAAAATATCTAAGCCACTGAAAAATTCCCCATCACAAGTTGAACAGTACGCAATTCCTCGGCCTGTAAATTCTGTTTCACCAGGAAAGCCAATTTTACGTGCTGATGCGCCTGTTGCGATAATAACTGCTCTGGTTTTATAAGTTGTCGTAGCTGTTTTGATAATCTTAACTTCTTGTTCCAATTCAACTTCACTAATTTCACCCGTCGCAAATTCCACGCCAAAATCTTGTGCTTGTAAGTACATTTCTTCCGTCAATCCTGCACCAGTTGATTTTCGAACCCCTGGATAATTCACAATTTCAGAAGTCGTTGTCACTTGTCCACCAATTTTTTCCTTTTCAATAATTAGGGTATCCAACATTGCTCGACCTGCATAAATGCCCGCTGACAAACCTGCGGGGCCACCACCAATAATAATCAAATCATATATCTGTTCTGTCATCGTTTCAAAACTCCTTTTTATTTGTCTTCTAAAAAAAGCTCCATTCCATCCATTATGGAACAGAGCTTTTATTTATTTCATGTTAAATTTTACCAACTAAGTCTAGGCTTGGTGCAATTGTATCTGCTCCTGGCTTCCAGTTTGCAGGACAAACTTGATCGCCATGTTCTTCCACGAATTGAGCAGCTTCTAGTTTTCTAACTAGCTCATCGGCATTACGACCAATTCCCATATCATGGATTTCGTAAGCTTTGATTTCGCCTCTTGGATTTACGACGAATGAACCACGGTATGCTTGACCAGCTTCTTCATCCATCACGCCAAAGAAACGTGAGATTTTTCCAGTTGGATCAGCAATCATTGGGTATTGAATTTTTCCAATTGTATCCGTCGCATCCGCCCATGCTTTATGTACAAAGTGGCTGTCGGTTGAAACTGAATAAACTTCGCAATCAATCGCTTGTAATGCTGCATAGTGATCTTGAACGTCTCCTAATTCAGTTGGACAAACAAATGAGAAATCTGCTGGGTAAAAGAAGAAAATACTCCATTTTCCTAAAACATCATCGGTTGTTACTTTAATAAATTCACCATTTTGGTACGCATCTGCTTCAAATTCCATTAATTTAGTATTGATTAAATTCATTATTTCCACTCCTTTTTAGTAGTTCGTTTTACTAGTTTAATTGTAACAAACGATAATTATTCCGTCAAACGAATTATTACAATCTGGCACTTATATTCTCATTATCCATACAAAAAAGACCAAAAATAGCTTCATTTTTGATCTTTTGAATAGTAGACTCAATCCTTATTCTTAATGGACTAACTGGTAAGACTCTAAAACTTGTTTTTTTAATATTTTTTTCGTTGTTTCATCTGCAAAACTAGCTTGAATGCCATTAAGTGTTAATTCTTCCATTCCTCTATAGCCAATTTGATACAAACGGTCTAATGTCATAAATTCTTTTGTTAAATTAGTATTAGAAACAGATCGATTGTCTGTACTAACAGCCAATTTCAATCCAGCTTTTTGAAATTCTTCAAAGGGGTAGTTTTCCCATTTGCCTACCGTTTTTGTTTGCAAGTTACTGTTTGGACAAATTTCAACGGTAATCCCTTTTGAAATACAATAAGTTAAAATCTCTGGATCATCTTTTAGAGCAATCCCATGGCCAATTCGAGTAGCTCCTAAATCGACTGAATCTTGCACATTTGTTGCACAACCACATTCACCTGCATGAAGGGTTATGGGCAAATCATACTCTACTGCTAACTTAATTATTTTTTTATACTCTTTTGGCGGATAATTGGCTTCATCACCTGCTAAATCAATCCCTACAATTCCTTGACCTAAAAATTCTTTCGTCAATTCAACAATCTCTAGGTTGTCTTTTTCCTGATGACCTCGCATCATACATAGAATTCCGTTACTTTTAACACCAAAATCTCGTTCGCCTTTTTTTAATCCTTCTACTACCGATTGGATGACGCGCTCTGCGGATAACCCTTTACGCGTTGAAAGCATGGGTGCAAAGCGAACTTCTATATAGGTCACATTTTCTTTTGCAACGTCCCCAATCAGTTCATACGCAACTTCTTCAAGAGCTGACTCAACTTGTAAACAATCTAAAACCGTCTCAAATTTCCCAATATATTCCAATAAACTTTGACAATCTTCACCCGCTTCTACTAAGGTGCGTAACGCTTCTTCATTTTCAGGAAGTTCATAGCCCTGCTCATTAGCAATGTTGCGAAGTGTTTTTTTACTTACAGATCCATCTAAGTGACAATGTAATTCTACTTTTGGCAAATTTTCAACTGTTTTTTGTTCCAATCGTGTCATCTCCTTTTTAAAGTAACGAAATAGTTAATTGATGATAACGGATTTTCATAAGAAAAGAAAGCTTTTTTGTCAAAAATGAACGTTTTTTCATAAAAAAACTAAACTGAAATCCCTTACCACAAAAAAACGTTCGTATTTAAATCAAATGCCACCGTTAATTTGGACTGTAAAAAAGCTAGCCATCCTGCACTTTTTAAGATACTATTAGTGAGTACAAATGCTTAAGAATTGATTTATTTAAAGGAGGTTGTCCCTTGTCAAAAGCCTATACAGACTTATTATTAGATACTTGTCTTCTAGCAGGTAAAATTATGATGGAGAGTGGCGCTGAGATGTATCGGGTAGAAGATACGATGAATCGAATCGCGACTGTTGAAAGTGGTAAAAAAGGGATTAGTTTTGTAACTCCAACGGGCATTTTTATGGCAATAGAAGGGGGAAGCTCTGTTAAACTACAACAAATTCCCAGCCGTTCAATCAATCTCGAACGTGTATCCAAAGTAAATGATTTGTCTCGGGAATTTTCCGCGCAAAAAATTGACCTCACAACGCTTTCTACACGTCTTAAAAAAGTAGAATCTGAAAATGACTTTTTTCCTATTTGGTTGCAAATTATCGCAGCGGCTGTAGTTAGCGGAACCTTAATGATTCTTTTTGGTGGTGCTTGGCCTGATTTTATTCAGTCCTGTGTTATTGGAGCGATTGGATTTGCTGTTTATTTCTACAGCAATGAATTTTTAAAAATTAAGTTTCTAGCTGAATTTTTTGCCTCCTTTATAATTGGCTTGCTTGCAATTATCACGGTTTCCATTGGATGGGGCGTCAGTGTCGATGGCATGATTATCGGAAGCGTTATGCCTTTAGTTCCGGGAGTTCCAATTACCAATTCCGTTCGAGATTTATTAGCAGGACACTTATTGTCTGGTATGGCACGTGGCACGGAGGCTTTAATTACTGCTTGTATGATTGGCATCGGAATTGCCGTTGTTTTCCAAATGTTCTATTAGATAGAAAGGAGCACTATCAATATGTTTGACTTAGCCATTCAGTTAACTTTTAGTTTCTTAACAACAGCGGCATTTGCCATTATTACAAATGTTCCAAAACGATCTCTAGTAAGTTGTGGTTTAACAGGTATGCTAGGCTGGATTGTTTATTGGGGAACTGGTCAGTTTGGTGTTAGTAACGTGTTAGCAACCTTTTTAGGTGCCTTTACAGTAGCTATTTTTAGCCATTTCTTCTCTAGAATTAAAAAAATGCCTGTGACAATTTTTAATATTCCAGGAATTGTTCCACTTGTACCTGGGGCCTTGGCTTATCAAGCCGTCCGCAATCTTGTATTAGGCGATTATGTAGTTGCTGTATCTATTAGCGTGAAAGTCTTATTAGTTGCTGGTGCTATTGCATCTGGTTTAGTTATTTCTGAAGTATTTAACCATAATATTCGTAATTTCCGTGAAAAGAAAGAACACTTTTAATTTTCAAAACACAGTCTAAGAAGATTTCTCTTAGACTGTGTTTTATTAGTCCTATAGTTTATTTTTTCAAAATCAAAGCGGAGTATAATTCGTCTACATAGGTCACATCTATACTATGATCAAATTTCCTCAAGATAAGGCTTTTTATTTCTGATTCTGATAATGCTATTGGCAACACTACTGTTTGATGAATTTCTTTTTGCATGATTTCTCCGTTCTTCAAATGAATACGCGCCATAAATCCGATATTATAAATTACACCATCATCCCAATTTTTTTCGATCATCTTATTATTCCGCTCCTTTTCGAATGTGGGCTTATCCTTATTAATAGTAGCATATTAAAATGAAACTTTTAGTGAATTTTTTTCTTGAAAAAAAGAAATTTTTAATCTCACCTCAAATAGCACACTTCGTTTGTGCAGCTTTTACGAAACTTTTAGTGAATTTTTGTGCATTACGCCATATCAAATGAAACCGTTTTCTAATATACTGAACCTATCAACAAAATAAATAGAATGCGGGATGATATCATGGTAGAAATCGCTTTAAATAACATTTATAAAAAATATGACAATGCTGAAAATTTTTCAGTTACAGATTTTAATTTATCTATTCAAGATCGCGAATTTATTGTCTTCGTTGGTCCTTCTGGTTGTGGAAAATCAACGACATTAAGAATGATCGCTGGGTTAGAAGATATTAGTGAAGGTGAACTTTTCATTGGCGATACTTTAATGAATGATGTAGCGCCTAAAGATCGTGACATCGCAATGGTTTTCCAAAACTATGCTCTTTATCCACACATGACTGTCTATGATAATATGGCATTTGGTTTGAAATTACGTAAATACGATAAAGCTGAAATTAAAAAAAGAGTAGAAGAAGCAGGAGAAATTCTTGGTTTAACAGAATACTTACAACGAAAACCAGCGGCTTTGTCTGGTGGACAACGTCAACGTGTGGCGTTAGGGCGCGCAATTGTTCGTGATGCTAAAGTTTTCTTAATGGATGAACCTTTATCCAACTTAGATGCCAAGCTAAGGGTGGCCATGCGTGCTGAAATTGCAAAATTACACCGTCGTTTGGAAACAACTACTATCTACGTAACCCATGACCAAACAGAAGCAATGACTATGGCTGATCGAATTGTCATCATGAAAGATGGTTTTGTTCAACAAATCGGTTCTCCTAAAGAAGTCTACGATACACCGAAAAATGTCTTTGTAGCTGGCTTTATTGGTTCTCCTGCCATGAATTTCTTTGATGTCACTTTAACAGGAAATGTGATTTCTAATGGATTAGGACTAAAATTAGTCATTCCAGAAGGAAAACGCAAATTACTAGAAGGAAAAGGATATGAAGGCAAAAAATTAATCTTTGGTATTCGTCCAGAAGACATTCACAGTGAACAAATCACACTAGATTCAAATCCAGAAAGTGTTGTTCATGCTGAAGTTGTCGTTTCAGAATTATTAGGTGCTGAAACAATGCTCTATACTCGTATTGATAACACCGAATTTATTTCTAAAGTAGACGCAAGAGATTTCCATAATCCTGGCGAATTCGTTGACCTAGCCTTTAATTTAAATAAAGGTCATTTCTTTGATCCTGAAACAGAAGATGTGATTCGTTAATCAAAAACAATCATTCCATTATGAAAATAATGTTTTTGATAAATAAATAAACCCCTTTTTCGACATCCTTAATTTATTTTAAGGATGTTTTTTTGTACTCTTCTTCTTTTAGCAAGTCTAGCTTTTGAATGTTTCGCAATAATTCACATTTCTGTAAAATTATAGGCCTCGCATCTAACTATCACCAACCTTAAATCTTGTTCTTTTATTTAGATAGAACAATAATGAAACCCTTGTATAATTAAGGAAAACTAACAAATATTAAGGCGATATATTTTATTTCAAGTTATTTTTTATTTTTTTCCATTTCCAAGGCGAAAATACACAAAAAAAAACGCCTGAAATTTTCCATAAACCGGTTGACTTAACTCCTTTAAAATGGGACTATTATAGGTAGTGAAGTTTTATATTACAAGTGATTTAATGCAACTAATCGATAGTATAAACTAGCCTGATAAATTTGAAAAAATAAAGGAGATCAATATGAAAATTATTGTAGTAGATCCAGGTAAAAATGAAGTAAAAAGCTTTTGTTTTTCAAACAATGGCACTCTAGAATATGTAAATTCATTTCCTTCAAAATCTAATGAAATTATCGAAGAACGTTTCTTAGAAGAAGACAGTTCTTTACGTCAATACCGTATGGAACTAAACGGCCATAGCTATATGGTTGGTGAGGGTGTTGATACCACTTATAACACTGAATTAACAAAAAATTCGTTACATCACAAACTATGCATTTATGCAACCGTAGCTGACTTTTTAACTGAGGAAGATCACGATGAAGAAGTTTTACTTGTTTTAGGCTATCCTTCAACAGATTTCCAAAACAACTTCCGTCGCGAAGATTATCAACGTCTGATTTATGGCGATAAAGACGGTCATATTGAATTTGTACAAAACGGGAAAGAGGTTTCTTTCCAATTAACAAATGTCATCGTCTTACCAGAAGGACAAGCTATGTTACCAAGAATGACTGAAGTGGAAGATTATTATTCTCTCTACGTATTAGATATTGGTGGACAAAATGTCAACTTCCGTGAATTCGACAACAAAGGTAACGCAAAAACAGCTTTCTCAATCGATGCAGCTGGAGTGAATTATTTAGAAACCACTCTTGAAGCCGAATTAAGAAGAGCCATCGAAAATCCAAACGTGAACTTCCGTGGTATTGATTACAATGAAGCGATCTTAACTGGTAAAATTTTCGACATCGGTGCCATTGAAGGATTCTCTGATTCTACTGCGTTCATTAACAGTGTTGTGCAAAACTTCATTAAAAAAGAAATCGTTAGTGAATTAGCATCTCGCGGATACAACATCAATGTTCATGGACAACATATCATCTTTACTGGTGGTGGAAGCTTACTGTTACAACCCTATTTAGAAAACTTATTACAAGGAAACAAGTCAAACTTGATTTTCTCTAAGTCTGCAAAATGGGATAATTGTTTATCTTACACAATTAAAGCCTTCCAAGAACAATTCACAACAAATGAACAATTCACAAGTTTCATCAAACCTTTATACACTGAATTAATGAAAAACGGCTATGCAAACTTCTATAAAGGTCTAACACCATCTGCAACACCAGACGATGACACAATGGACTTCAATCGCGTTCTATAAACGATAACGATTAAACCAAGTTAGAGATACAGCCGGTTTGGTTGTATCTTTAATTTTAGTCTAAACACTTAGGGAAAAATAAAAAAGATAAAACTACAAAAAAGGAGTACACCTATGAAACTTCATGATTTTTTAGATAAAAAAAATGCGTTGATGGATGCTTTATCTTCAGATGAAGTCAGTTCTAACCCAACAACTGATTCTAAAAATGATGATCCGTTTAAAAGCGAATTAGTTTTTAATCAAATCAAATCAGAAGAATTATCTACTGATACGATTGATCAACGTAACGCTACCGTTTTACCAAACAAAGCTGTTTTTCAAAAAAACACTCGCTCAACTAACCCCATTCCATTTAAAACTATCGACAACAGCCGTACGGCTGAAAAAAATACTGAGCTTGAAGCCAATTACCAAAAACGTTTGGCTGAATTAGAAGCTGATTTTGAAAAAAAACAAACGAACTTAGAGGCTGACTATCAAGAAAAAGCAAACCGTCTTGAAACAAAACAACAATTAGTTGCTAGTGAATTAGAAAACAATTTTACTCAACAGCTTGAACAATTAAAAGAACAGCAGTTAGCTGAACAAAAAGCAATTGAAGCACAATACAACCAAAAAGTGGCTGAAATCGAACGTCTTTCAGAAGAAAAACAAAAAGACATTGAAACAAAGTATCATGAGAAAATGCAAATGCTTGAAGGTATTTATACAGATCAACAGGAATTAAACGAACAAAAATATCTAGCAAAAGAAATCGCTATTGAAAAAGCTCGCAAAGAAGAAGAAGAAACATTCAATAAAAAATATAAAACCAAACTAGCTGAACTCGAAAAACAAGCACAAGCTAAAAAAGAGCTTGATGAACAAAAATATCAAGAACAGCTGACACAATTAACTAAAAAACATGAAGACCAAGAACAAGAGTATGAACGTAAATACTTAGAAAAAATTGAAAAGCTTGATTTATTCTATCAAGAAAGACAAAACACATTAGAGTTTGATCTTAAAGCACGTGAAAAAGAAATTATTCAACAAGCTGAAAAAATTGCTGAAGAAAAAATTGATTTAGCTGGTCGCGAAGCGCAACAATTACTAAACGACATCAAAGAAAAAGCTGAAAATCAAACTAAACAAATTGAACTTCAAAATCAAGAACTTGAATTACAAAATAAAAAGCTGATTGAAGATGCCAAAAAAATGGCTAGCAATATTATCAACAGTGCAAATGGAGAAGCTAAGAAGAAAACTGAAAAAGCTGCTGAACAAGCTGAAACAGCTTTAAAAAGTGCTCGTAGCGATGCTCAAATCTTAATTGAAAACACCGAAAATGAAGCTGCAAACATGTTAAAACTGGCTAAAGCAAACGCCTTTGCTTTGAAGGAAGAGACTGAAAAAACAATTGTATTAGAAAAAGCACAACATGAAAATGCAATTGCTGATGAACGTTACCAACTTAAAGCGGAACGGGAATCATTCCTAGCTTATAAGGAAGAATTCCAGGAGCATAAAGCAGCAATTGAGAAGAGCTTAGCTCATAAAGAACATATTTTAGCGACAAAAACACAAGAAGATATTGCTTATTTAGAAGATAAAGCAATTGAATTAGATAACAAGTTAGATGCTCGTATACACCATGACGAAAAACAATACAAATTAATCCATTACGCAACCATGTTACTAAGCCTTGTTACCTTAATTTTCTTTATTCTTTCCGTTTACTCTCAAACTTCATATCCACAAATTGGATTATCTTTTATCTCAGTAGTAATCAGTATGTACCTGTTCTGTACTGCATATTTGAACCATAAACATATTGATGAAATTTCTGATGAAGATGATGACGATGATGATGACGAATTTGACGACGACGATGATTTCGATGATGATGACGAATTTGACGACGACGATGACTTCGATGATGATGACGAATTTGA
>NZ_LT992558.1:177680-216168 GCF_900258435.1 Carnobacterium divergens
GATGACGAGTTTGACGACGACGATGATTTCGATGATGATGACGAATTTGACGACGACGATGATTTCGATGATGATGACGAATTTGACGACGACGATGATTTCGATGATGATGACGAATTTGACGACGACGATGACTTCGATGATGATGACGAATTTGATGACGATGATGACTTCGATAATAAAAAAAAGAAACGTTTCAGTATTCTTAAAAAAAGACCTAAATAAACACTAAACTAGCGGTTTTACCGCTAGTTTTTTTTACAAAAAAAGAAGATGACGCATATGTCATCTTCTTTGATTATTTAGTCGGCTTCATTTTCAGCCAATATTTTTAACTCATCTACTTGAGTACGCACATCTGTAAATAAACCATTTAATTTCAATCTTGTTTGATCTAGCTCGTAATAAATTTCATTGATGTCATTTGATAGCGACTTACGTTGTGCTTGAATTTGAGTTTGATATACATTCGCTTCATTGCTTGCTTGAGTAATGATATCTTTCGCCATTTCTTTAGCATTTAAAACCGCATCGGCTAAATCAATTTTTACATTTGTCAATTGTGTTTTTAGTTCGTTGTTTTCTTTTTCCAGAACGTTATATTTTGCTAATTTTTTCTCTGTGTCTAGGACATCAAAGCTATACGTATTGATTTTTTCAAGCTGTTTTTTTAATAGTTGATTTTCTTCGTTCACTTTTGTGTACAATTCAATCGTATCAGTTAATTGTTTTTTCGTACTTTGTTGACTAAAGTCCGTACCTTGTTGCATGGTTTCAATACGGTCATGCAGTTGTTGTTTTTCAATTGCAGTCATTTTTAATTCTTCTTCTGCCATTGCCAATTTTTTCTTCAATCGCTCATTGTCTTTAAACAAACGAGTATTTTCACGTTCAAATTTACCAGCAATTGCTTCATAATCGTATTTTGTACGATCCTCTTCTTCTTCATCTTCGTCTTCAAACTCTTCGTCATCATAATCTTCATAATCATCGTCTTCGTCATCGAATTCATCATCATAGTCTTCGTCGTACTCATCATAATCATCGTGTTTCTTTTTCTTAAACCAAGCAAACGGTAACATACACTTTCCTCCAATACTTTTATAGTTTAATTGTCCTAAATACAGGCTTCTTGCGATTTTTATTTTGAATTTTCAATTTGATTTTCCTGTACCCCAAACATCCTTTTATATGGTAAAATGGTACTAGTCTTTTAATAAATTGAAAAAATCACTCTTATTAACTCTCAAACATCGTTCATTTGAAAGGAGAACACTGATGCCACACACAAGTTACTATCTTATGTTAACAGTACTCATGTTTTATTATACCATTATAGTAACATTTCGTGTACTCATTCAACAAAGTTTTCTTAGTAAACCTTTCTTTGTTTTCCCAAATTTCAGTCAATCTGTCGAAAATAAACCTTCAGAATCAACTAAGCAGAAGATAAAAAAGCGTTCCAATCCCTCTTCTCTCAAGAAATCGAAATCACCCATTCAAAAGAAAAAACAACCGAAGAAAAAATCTGTTTTTTTACAACTTAAAAATAAACTCGCAATTATCGGATGGCCAAATAGAAATCAATTACTCATTATTAGTCTTATCAGTTTTACGGCTTATTTTATTAGCAACAGTATGGAAACTCTTATCATTACTTTTTTATATCTTTGTTTAATTTATGCTGTTTCGTTAATCTATCTTGCTTATGTAGAAACAAAAGAAGAAAACGAACGCTTAAAACAAGAAGTTCTAAACGCTCGTAAACGACGTAAAAAGAAAAAACAACTCAAAAAGACAAACTGATTTTTAATACGAGAAAATCAGTTTTTTATTTTTCAATTAAAGAGAGTTGATACTTTTTAGTGACCTCCATTAAATCTTTAAAGAAACACGATGCGTATGGTTTATAAATTGGGTTTTCCAAACGGCTTACTGCACGTTCAATCACTGCAATCTCTCGGCTTTCATCAAAAATTGGTAGGTTATTTTTTTGTTTAATTTTTCCGATTTCAGTAACCAATACCATTCTTTTCTCAAATAATTCAACTAATTGTTTATCTAGTTCATCAATTTCATTTCGTTGTTTTTCTAACATCTCACTATCGCCCATTTCTTTTTATCGAATTTATTCTGTAATTTCAATTAAATTTCCCTCAGGATCTTCTATTACACTTTCATAGTAGCCATCTCCAGTTATCCGAGGGCCGCTTTGACATACAAACCCATCTTCTATTAATCGGCGAGTTAATTCATCTACATTGACCCGATTTCCAACTGCAAAGGCCAGATGTGCCCATCCTAAATGTTTGCCAGCTACTCGTTGCGTAACCGATGTTTGTTGCATAATTTCCAAGCGTGTTTTGTCTTGAAAAGTTAAAAAATAAGATTTAAATTGATTTTTCGGATTTTCATAAAGCCCACTTACTTCTGCTTCAAAATAATGTTCATAAAATTTTCTCATTCCATCAATATCCTCCACCCAAATGGCTACGTGCTCAATTCTCATCTATTTTCATCCCTTCTATTTACTACTCTTTTGGTTCAATAAATTTAATGATTTTCGCTGGGTTCCCTGCGATTACGGCGTCTTTTGGAAATGACTTGGTTACCACTGCTCCCGCACCTACAACTACATTGTCTCCCAACGTAACACCTGGAACAATAATGGCCGAACCGCCTACCCACACATTATTGCCTATCGTTATCGATTTTCCTAATTCTAAGCCATTATTTCGTTCCGTTGGATCAAGTGGATGGGTTGCTGAATAAAGCTGCACCCCCGGCGCAAACATAACATTATCCCCAATCTTAATCGGGCAAATATCTAAAAATGTGCAATCGAAATTTGCATAAAAATTATCGCCCACTTCGATATTGTATCCATAATCCACGCGAATATTAGGCTCAACAAAAACATTTTCGCCCACTTTTCCAAATAGTTTTTCTAAAATAATTTTCCCTTTTTCTCGATGATCATTTTGATTGTATTCCTTCACTAGCTTACGGGCATTACGCCGACCAGTTCTTAATTCTGCATCTCCCGGATTGTAAAATTCCCCAGCAATCATTTTTTCTTTTTCAGTTTTCATCTTTCTCCCCCTCATGTAAACGTTATTACTTCTATTATCTAATACTTCCCTTATTTTTACCACTTATTTATCAGGAAAAGAGAAACTTTTTCAAGCTTGCAAAATAGAAAAAAGTGCCCTACACTTAAAGATAACGGAATCTATCTATAGGGGGAATTTATATGACTGAACAAGCATTCAAGGGACATCCTTTAAAATTAAAAAGTTTAGTTAATGTCCGTGACTACGGAGGCTATCAAACAAAATCTGGTACCATTTTACCAAAAAAAGTCTTACGAGGTGCTGAATTATATGGTCTAGCTTCTGATGATCAAGCTATTTTAATGAACGAGTATCAATTAAAGCAAGTCATTGATTTTAGAACAACCGCTGAGGATCAAGCTCGACCTGATCCAAAACTTCCTAATGTTCAAAATCATTTTATTAATATTTTAGGAGACGATTCACCCGTTTCAGCAGATCCAGCAGAAATTATGAAAGAAATGAGCCAGAACGGTGCAAACCCAGAATCTTATTTGTTAGAAATTTATCGTGATTTTGTAACAAGTTCCAACGCACATCAAGGATATAAACAGTTTTTCGATTTGTTGCTTCAAGAAAAAGACGGCGCAACTTATTTCCATTGTACTGCTGGAAAAGATCGTACAGGTTTTGGTGGTGCTTTATTTTTAAGTGTCTTAGATGCTGATAACGATCTGATTATGGCTGATTTTTTGTTAAGTAATACTTATCGAAAAGCGTACAATCAACAAGTTTTAGCTCAGTTAAAATCAGCTAATATTCCAATCCAGCAGGTGAATATGGCTAAGGTGGCACTAGAAGTTCGACCAGAATATTTAGAAGCTTCTTATCAAACAATGTTAAAAGAATTCGGCTCTGCGGATAATTATTTAAAAGAAGCGCTAGATTTAACAGATGACAAGCGCGATTTATTAAAAGAATTGTATCTAACTAACCGCTAATTACCGCTTTTATTTGTAAACGGATATTTTTTTCACATAGGCCTAAACATTCTTCTACAGTTAAGTAGCGTAGCTGGCGATAATAATGATTGAGAGAAAACTTTGTTACCATTTGGTCTTTGGGATACATTTTTTGCAAGATTTGCTTCTGAAATTCCGGCTCTGTTAAAGAATTTTTTTTCTTAGGCATCCTAAAAAGTGAAAAGGGTGTCGAAGTTTTTTCTGTTGGTCTCATTATATAAAGATAAATATCTGCAACAGGATTTACAAGATGTGTCGGAATAACCGCTACACTATGGGAAGGTGGTGGTTTCGTTTCACCTGTCTCCTCTAAATAAATTTTTTCAACTATTGCTAGAAATTTTAAAACAAGAAAGGCTAACTGATGATTGCTAGCTTCCGTTATATTTAAGGGATAGTCATTGTAGTTCGTTGATTTTAGATCGTCATTTTTGTAGTCGATTAATTTCATTGTTAGCCTCTCCTTTTTAGTTTATGTATGAAAAGGATCTTCTATTAATAGAAGATCCTTTTCTTATTTGTTAATGAGCTTCAATATAAGCATTTTTATACGTGTATTTCGCTCCTACTTGATGATTGTAGACATCTTTTACATAAGATTTTTGTAAGGTTGCTCCTGCTCGTTGGAACATCGGTGAGATGCCAGCTTCATCTAATAGGATTTTTTCTGCTGCTAGTAAATCATTCCAACGTGCTTCTGGATCCGTTGCGTGAATCGTTTTTGAATCTTCTAACAATTGATCATACTTCGCATTACTGTAGCTTGCACGATTGTACGGGCTGTTTGTTTGTTGTAAATCAATAAAGTTTACTGGGTCTGCAAAATCCGCTCCCCATCCACCTTGTTGTAAATCATAGTCCTGATTTGTCGCCATTTCTAAACGAACCTTGAAGGGCAATGAACGGATTTTGATGGTGACACCTGGTAAGCTTGTTTCAATTTGATCTTTTAAGAATGCACTGATTTTCTTATTCGTTTCATCATCGTCTGCAATTAAGTCAATTTCAAATTTTTCTGTGCCTAATTCTTTTTTAGCAGCATCAAAATATTTTTTCGCTGCTTTTTTATCATATGGCAAGTAGTTCCCTGACTCTTTTCGGAAATCCTCATCTGTCTTAGGATTTGAAGCAAGACTAGGTGGAACAAAACCTGTTAATGCTTTTGAACCATTTGCTAGAATTTCTTCAGTTAGAAGCTTTTTATCGTAGGAAGCTGCAATTGCTTGACGCATATTTTCATTTGCTAATGGCGTCTTTTGGCCGTTGCGTAATTGATTGTATTGCATATACGCTGATCGTGCTTCTGTTTCAACGTCATATTCACTGTCTCCTTGATATTGTTTTGCATATTCACCCGTTAATAGAACGCGGTCTAATTTATCTGCATCGTATAAATTCAAAGCCGTTGCGGTTTCTTTAATAACTTCTACATTGATGGTGTCTAAGTAGACGTTTTTCTTATCCCAATAAGTTGGATTTTTTTCATACTTCCATGATAAATTCGTTCCTTCCCAGCCTTTGAAAACAAACGGGCCGTTCGAAAGCATGGCATCACTTGAAGTCCCATACTTATCTTTTTGTTCCGTAACAAATTTTTCATTTTGTGGGAAAAATGTTGGAAAAGCCATTAAGGAAACAAAATAAGGAACCGGCGTTTCCATTGTTACCTTAAACTCGAAATCATTCACTGCTTCGACACCTAAAGTAGCGGGATCTGCGCCTTCTTCCATAATACTTTTAGCATTTTTGATTCCTTCAAATAGGTACGCATATGGTGCGGATGTTTTTGGATCAACGACTCGCTTCCATGCAAAAACAAAATCGTTTGCTGTTACTTTATCGCCATTTGACCATACAGAATCGTCTCTTAATTTAAAAGTATAGGTGAGTCCATCTTTACTTGTAGTCACTTTTTCTTTTGCAAGTGCCGGAACTGGATGATTTTTCTTATCTAAACGGTACAAACCTTCCATTACTTGATTGAATACGGTAAAACTAACTGTATCTGTTGCAAGTGCTGGATCTCCTGTTGGCAATTCTGCTATTTCTACTAGGTTTAAAACTTGTTCATCTGCTAAGTTTTTACCTGATTGATCTTTTTTAGTGCTATTTTTACTTTTATCGTCTGCTGTATTGGAACAACCCACAGCCAGTACTACTGAAAATAATAGTATTCCCAAACCTACTTTTTTTAATTTCATTATGTGCACCCCTTATCTCTTATCCTTCACTGTTAAATCCCCTTTTTAAAAGTGATTGTTATTAATATAACCGATAAATGAGAAAGAAGCAAGATAATTATGAATTTTCTGATAATTTATCATTAGACAACTCTCATAAAACGTATTTATGAAAGAAATCAATTATTTTAATTTTACTGAATTGGGTATACAGTATAACAACCAAATACCTTTACTATTCCACCTAATAACTCAATTTCTTCAATTGCATGTTGAATTAAGGTTTGTTGATTGTTTACATACAAATCAATTAAGAAAAAATACTCACCCAATACCGTTTTTAAAGGTCTTGATTCAATCTTACACAAATCAATTTGGCGCCAACTAAAGGTTGAGAGTACTTTATGAAGGGCTCCTGGAACATTGTCTGGTACTGTCACGCTCATCGATATTTTTTCTTTGTGACTGATTCTAGGCAACTCCACATTTTGATGACTCAGCAAAACAAAACGTGTTTGATTGTTTTCCAACTCTTGAATATTTTCAGCTACAATGGTGAGTTGGTATTCGTCTGCAGATACTTTTGAGGCTACGGCTACAAGATTTTGCTCAGGATGTTGTGAAACAAACTCAGCAGCATACGCCGTTGAAGGTGTTGACTCTACAACGGCTTTGGAAATTTCTGTTGTCAAAAAATGCTGACTTTGAGCTAATGCTTGTGGATGAGAAAGAACCTTAATTGCATTTTTCCACTCAGATACATGTCTTGGGTGAACCATTAGGTGCTGATGAATTGGTAAAACAAGTTCAGCTTGAATCGACAAATTCGATTGATGATATAAATAATCTAAGGTGACATTTACTGGGCCTTCTATTGTATTTTCAATCGGAACAACAGCTACATCTACGTTGCGCTCTTCAGCTGCTTGAATACAGGCAGGAATCGTTGGATAAGGAACCCACTCTGCGTTAGGAAAGGCTAATTGAGTTGCTAAATAAGTGAATGAAGCACTCGGACCTAAATAGGCAATTTTCATCATTAAACTCCTCCTCACTTCCCACTTTCTAATGCTGCTAAAATAGCTTGAGCTACCTGTATTTGTGTTAACTGATCTGTTTCAATAATCACGTCTGCTGTTTCTTCATAAAGCTTGATTCGCGGTTCAAAAATAGCTTGTATTTCAGCGGGCGTTTTTTCTTGAACCAAAGGTCTAGTTGTATCTCCTTTTAAACGTTCTAAAAAGATAGCTGGATCTGTTTTCAAATAGACAACTGGGTATTCTTCTGCTAAAATACGGCGATTTTCAGGTTTTAAAATAATCCCTCCGCCTGTTGAAATAATGGCCTCTTTTGCTACAACTTCTTTTAATTTTTGATGCTCTAAGTCACGAAACCCTTGCTCGCCAAAGGTGGCAAATAATTCCGTAACCGACATTCCTTGCTCTTCCATAATTTCGCTGTCAATATCTGCATGTTCACTGGCTGTTAATTCTGCCAATAGCTGACCAACGGTAGTTTTGCCGGCACCCATAAATCCGGTTAATATGATTTTCCTCATTTAGGCGACCCCCCATTTATTGACATAATGACGCAACGTCCTCGAAGAAATTAGGATACGAAACAGAAACCGCTTCGGAACGATCCAATTCTACTTCTCCAGTCGTTACTAGCAAGGCTGCAATTTGCAGCATCATGCCAATCCGATGATCGCCGTAACTCGTTACGTTTCCTCCGTGAAGAGGCGTTTGCCCTTCAATAATCATGCCATCATCTGTAGCTGTAATCACAGCGCCTAATGTGGTCAATTCTTTCACGACTGCGTCAATTCGATTGGTTTCTTTCACTTTTAATTCAGCTGCATCTTTAATGATGGTTTTTCCAATAGCTTGAGTGGCAAGTAAGGCAATAATTGGCAATTCATCAATTAAACGCGGAATCATTTCACCACTTATCTCAGTTCCGACTAATTCACTTGTCGAAACAGTAACCGTTCCTGCCAACTTACCTGTTTCTCTGCTTTCATCAGTAATAGTTAGCTGACCATTCATCGCTTTGATAACGTCAATGATTCCCGTTCTTGTTGGATTTAAACCCACATTTTCTAATCGTATTTCACTATTAGGAAGAATTAAGCCTGCCACCATAAAGAACGCTGCAGAAGAAATGTCTCCTGGTACGATCATTTTTTGTCCTGTAAACTCTTGCTTTCCTTTTAATCGGATCGTCAACCCATCTACTTCAATATCCCCACCAAATTGACGAATCATATGTTCTGTGTGATCTCTGGTTTTTTCCTTTTCAACAATCGTCGTTTCGCCTTCTGCTTGTAAAGCAGCAAACAAAACTGCGCTTTTCACTTGAGCGCTTGCTACTGGCATTTCGTAATGAATGGCTTGTAAGCTTGTTGACCCTTTGACTGTAACTGGCGGAAATTCAGTACCTTCCTTGCCTTTGCAGACTGCTCCCATTTGATTTAAAGGCAACATCACTCGATTCATTGGACGCTTTGCTATCGATTCATCTCCAAAAACAGTAGTTGAAAAATCACGTCCTGCAAGAATCCCCATCAGTAAACGAATCGTTGTTCCTGAATTGCCAATATCAATCGCTTGAGAAGGTTGTTTTAATGCATCCCAGCCTTTGCCGTGTACGATAATTTCTTCTGGCGTTTCATCAATTTGGACACCTAGTTGACGAAAAGCGTTAATCGTACTTAAACAATCGTCTGCTCTTAAAAAATGCTGAATCCGCGTTTCACCTGTGGCAATAGCTCCAAACATAATGCTACGATGTGACATGGACTTGTCTCCTGGAACTTTGATGGTACCGGTTAAATTGGTCTTATTTGTCATTAATTTCATTGAATGTCGTCCTTTCACTTGTTGTAACAATGGTAGCTACTGTTTTTTTGAATGCAAGATTTAGCTTGTTTTAAGTCTTCTTGGTTTTGGAAAGTTAGCTGCAAAATCCCATTAATTTCTTCTCTTGTTTCTAAAATTTTCAAATTGATTAAACTAATTTCTTCTTGTGCCAAATAACCTGTTACCTCTGAAATAACACCTGGGTAATCCGGTACATCTATAAATAAATCAAAAAATGCTGGCAAGGCGCCTTCTTTGTGAATCGGCATGGCATCTCTTGTTTCTTTTGCTTGATCAAAAAAATGATAAATGGCCTTGCTGTCGTTTGATTCAAGCATCTCAAGTAATTGACTCATTTCATCTCGCCAATTTGTTACTAGCTGAATCAATACTTGATTATTTGATAATAAAATATCTGTCCACATCGTTGGATCAGATGATGCTATGCGCGTCATATCTCGAAAACCACCTGCTGCTAATCGTTTCGCTAGTGGGTACTTTACGGTAAAATCCGTCGTTTGATTGACTAAAGAAGCTGCAATAATATGTGGGAGATGGCTCAACATTCCTGTAATCTGATCGTGTTCTGCAGGGCTTAAAATTAAAAATTTGCTTGCTGTTCCATCAAACCACTGTTTAAATTCTTCCACTACTGCCTGACTATCTGGTTGATTGTCTGCTGGCGTAATCAAATAGTAGGCATTTTCAAATAAATCAACTTTTGCTGCTTGTACACCTGATTTATGTGAACCTGCCATTGGATGCGCACCAATAAAGTGAATCCCTTTGGCTAAAAGTCCTGCTGCTGCATCCATAATAGAGCCTTTTGTACTTCCTGTATCCGTTACTAAAACAGTCGGCTTTAACGACCAACTCACCATTTGAGTTAAAAAAGTTTCTGTCGCCTTAACTGGGCAACTAAATACTATTAAATCCGCATTTTCAGCTTCTTTTTTGATTTCATTACTCGCTTCATCAATAATTCCTAATGCACAAGCTACTTCCAGCTGTTTTTGGTCTAAATCAATTCCAATAATCGTGACAGCTGGGTGCTTTTTACGGATTGCTAGAGCAATTGAGCCGCCAATTAAACCTAATCCAATAATTACTACTCTTTTTTTCTCCATCCAATCCTCCTTAGCTTTCTACGAATTAAAAATTCTTGATGTATTCACGGTATTCAGCTAATTCTTCTTTTAGACGCTTAAATGAATCTCCGTCAAATTTATCTAATAATGCTTCTGCAACTTCCCATGCCACAACGGCTTCTGCGACAACACTCGCAGCTGGAACTGCACAACTATCTGAACGTTCAATATCTGCTTTAAAGGTTTCTTTTGAATCAATATCGACACTTGGTAATGGTTTATATAAGGTAGGAATTGGTTTCATTACACCACGTACCACAATTGGCATACCGTTGGTCATGCCTCCTTCAAATCCGCCCAAGTTATTCGTCGTTCTTGTATAGCCTGTTTTTTCATCCCATTCAATTGCATCCATCACTTGGCTGCCGGGTCTTCTTGCAGCTTCAAAGCCCACACCAAATTCTGCACCTTTAAATGCGTTGATACTCACTATGGCACGCGCAATTTTAGCGTCTAATTTTTTATCCCATTGTACATAGCTTCCTAACCCTGCTGGCACACCACCAACAACGACTTCAACAACGCCACCGATTGTATCTCCCGCTTTTTTAGCTTCGTCAATTTTCGTCATCATTTGTTGTTCTACCTCTTTATCTAAACAACGCACAGGTGAATTCTCTGATAATTCTTTGATTTCAGCTGTTGTATAGCTCTTTCCAAGCTCTGCACGAACGCCACCAATTTCGAGTACATGTCCAACGACTTCAATACCAAGTTCATGCAATAATTTTTTTGCAATCGCACCTACTGCTACTCGAACAGTGGTTTCTCTAGCGCTTGATCGCTCTAATACATTTCGTAAATCGCGGTGTCCGTATTTCATACCACCAACCAAATCTGCATGTCCTGGACGGGGTTTTGATACACGACGCATGCCCACTTTTTTTTCGTCAATTGGTTCAATGCTCATAACGGTTTCCCAGTGTTTCCAATCTTTATTTTCAACGGCTAATGAAACAGGTGAGCCCATAGTGAGTCCGTGTCTGATACCAGCAGTGATTCTTGCTTGATCCTTTTCAATTTTCATTCGTCCGCCACGTCCGTACCCTTGTTGACGACGTTTTAATTCTTTATCAATATCTTCTTTTAAAAGCGGCATTCCGGCTGGTAAGCCTTCAATAATAGCTGTTAGTTCTGGTCCATGTGATTCCCCTGCTGTTAAATATCTCATTTTCTGTCACTCCCCTTTGATTAAATAAGCTGCTAATTCATTTGTTGAAATGCGCTTCAAACTGGCTTTTCCAATCTCTTCTAAATAAATAATCCGCAAAGTATCGCCTGTTGCTTTTTTATCGTGGTTCATTGCTTTTAATAATTTTTCAGGCTCCCACGGTTCCCAGTTAAGTGGCAAATGAAATTTATCCAACATATCCTTTAATTGCTGCGTTGTGCCAACTGCTGTGAGTCCTTGTTTTTCGGTAATGGCGTTCATTTGAACCATTCCAATAGCAACGGCTTCTCCATGTGTGCAGATGCCATACCCTGCAACTTGCTCAATGCCATGGCCAATCGTGTGCCCAAAGTTTAGTAACAAACGATTTCCAGTATCAAATTCGTCTTCTTCTACTACTTTTCGCTTGATTTCACAACACGCAGCAATAACTTCTACGCTGTGAGAAACAAGCTCTGCCTCATCTTTTAGACTCGCTAGTAGTGTCCAAAGTTCATAATCCGCTATCGCCGCCATTTTCACTATTTCAGCAATGCCTTCACGAATTCGGCGTGGCTCTAAAGTATTCAATGTCATGGGATCAATTAAAACCCCATCAGGTTGAGCAAAGGTGCCGATCAAATTTTTCCCCTGAGGCAGATTAACCGCGGTTTTGCCTCCAACGCTACTATCGACTTGTGCTAATAGCGTCGTCGGAATTTGCATAAAATGCAACCCTCGCAAGTAAGTAGACGCAACGAAACCTGTTAAATCTCCAATTACTCCACCGCCCAACGCAATCACACCATCGGTACGGGTTAGTCCAGCATCTAGAAATGCACCATATAATGCTTCTGCTACAGTTAAGCTTTTACTCGTTTCTCCCGGTTGTACAACGGCTAAATGAGCTTGAAAACCTGCTTTAGTTAAGCTCGTGATGACCGTTTCTCCATATAAGGCCTCAACGGTTTCATCTGTCACCACCACAATACGTTGCGGCTGCCACTTTTTTTTGACCCAATTGCCAACATCTTGTAACAAGCCCTTTTCAATGGTAAGGGTGTAGCGATGGTCGGGTAAATTTACATTGATTTCCATGAGTTGTCCACTTCCTATTCGTCGATTTCTTTCATGAACGCTGTTAATTTTGTTACTTTTTTCATCATTTTTTTGTAATTTTCAGGAGTTAGCGACTGTGGCCCATCAGATAATGCGTTGGCTGGATCTGGATGAATTTCCACAATCAACGCATCGGCTCCAGCAGCTATTCCAGCTAATGACATTGGCTCTATCATTTCCCAGCGACCTGTTCCGTGACTTGGATCTACCATAATTGGAAAATGACTTAATTTTTTAATCGCTGGCACTGCACTTAAGTCGAAGGTATTTCGAGTGTAAGTTTCGTATGAACGAATGCCACGTTCAACAAACAGAATATTAAAGTTTCCTTCATTGGCAATGTATTCAGCCGCATGAATCCACTCATCTATCGTACCTGAAATGCCACGTTTTAGCGCGATAGGCATTCCCGTTTTTCCTACAGCACGTAACAATTGGAAATTTTGCATATTTCGGGCACCAATTTGAAGCATATCTGCGTATTTTGCTACTAATGGTAAATTTTCAATATCCATTACTTCGGTAATTACTTTTAATCCAGTTAAATCTGCGGCTTCACGCATGTATTTCAAGCCTTCTTCTTCTAGCCCTTGGAAGGCATATGGCGATGTTCTTGGTTTAAAAGCACCTCCACGTAAAAATTGAGCGCCTCCTGCTTTAGCAATTTTTGCTGTTTCGATAATTTGCTCTCTCGATTCTACCGAACAAGGACCTGCCATTGTCACAAAATGACCATCGCCAATTTTAATACCATCCACATCAATGACGGTTGAGCTCGGGTGGAATTCACGGCTTGTTAATTTGTAAGTGGATGACATTTTCTCTGCATTTTCAACACCCTCACAGTTTCCAAATAGCGCTTCTTGCTCTTTCATTGTTTCGCCAATCACGCTGATAACAAGTTTTTCTAACCCTTCATTCAGTTGAATTGCTAAACCTGCTTCTTCAACTTTTTTAATCACCGCTTGAATCTCTTCTTGTGTTGCTTCTGCTTTCATTGTAATAATCATTATCTGTTCCTCCATTAATTGTTTTTAGTTAAAATAATAACTCTTTGATTTCAGCAACCGGCATTTCTTTTCCTGTCCATAATTGAAATGCTGCAGCTCCTTGCCAAAGTAACATCCCTAACCCGTTTAACGTTTGGCAACCTGCCTCTCTTGCTTGCTTAAGCATTATGGTTTCTCTTGGAGTATAAATAACATCTACCACCACTAAATCTTTTCTAAATATACTTCTATCATGAATGGGGGTTTCATTTTCTAATGGCTTCATGCCTACGTTTGTAGCATTGACCAAAATTGCACTGTTTTTCACTTCAAGGTGTAATTTAGCTGAATCTGCTAAGTCATAAATCTGAATAGTACAATTCGTTTCGTTTTTGATAGTCGCAATTTTTTCTTTATATTTTTCTGGATAACGGTCAAAGATTGCAATTGATGACACGCCGTCTAACGCTGCTTGAATGCAGATAGCAGTTGCCGCGCCTCCCGCTCCCAGTAAAGTCATTTTTTTCCCTATAATTTGAATTCCTTCTTGTAGCAACCCGCTCATAAAACCTGTTCCATCGGTTATATGTCCTGTTAATACACCTTTGTCATTGACAATGGTGTTGATTGCTCCCGCCAGTTTTGCTGCTGGGGAAAGATAATCCATATAGTGACATGCCAGTTGCTTATTTGGCATTGATAAGTTAGCGCCTCTCATTCCGAGTGTTTTGATAGATTGAATTGCGGATGGAAGTTGTTCTTGCCCAACTTCAAAAGCTAGATACGCATAATCCAACTGTAAACGTTGAAAAGCTTCATTATGCATTTGCGGAGAAATACTATGACAAATCGGTGTTGCAAATAAGCCAATTAGTTCTGTTTTTCCTGTGATTCTTTCTGCCATTCAGTGCTCCTCCTTTGGATAGGTTTTCTTTAATTCAGTTTGGGTTAGCGATTTTCCAGATCAAAATGCCAATAAAAAAGCATCCACTTTAGATTTGTCAAAAATCTAAAGTGGATGCTAACGGATGAACAGAATCGTCATCACTGAACTATTAAAGCCACATAGATTTTTTCGAAATCTATGTGGCGAATTTGGTCAACTTAAAATTCTCTAGCCATCATAGATACAAACAAGTTTGCGTTGTCTGCACCCATGAGTTTCATGACTACAAACTTATCTAAAATAGCTAAAGTAACGATTATTTAATTGTTTATTAGTATTGTTAGTTAAACTCATGTCACTCACTCCATAACTAAATTTTTGAATTGCTACAAGTATAGAAAAGATTTTTAGGTTTGTCAACTGTTAATTGAAAAAGCTTTTTTATTAGGACTTAATCTAATTGATTATAGTCCTAATAAAGGTGCTGGATTGACAACATTTCCCATTCCACCGTTTTGTGCTGTGCGGATTTCAAAATGTAAATGTGGTCCATCAACTTGTCCCGTTGCGCCAGTTGCACCAATAACTTGTCCTTTTGTGACACGATCGCCTACACGAACTGATTGAGAAGATTGGTGAGCATACAGCGTCCATGTCCCGTTGTCATGTTTGATAACTGTTGCGATACCATAACCTGATACAGGCATTCCGTCTTGTTGTGCAATGACAACCACTCCATCTAATGAGGCGTGGACTGGCGTTCCAACTGGGCTAGCAAAATCAATTCCTTTATGGAAACCGTTTTGGTCGTAACCAGAACGAGGTCCATAAGACGATGACACTGGGCTACTAACAGGCATTCCATATGCTCCGCCACCAACAGGCGTTGAAGATGAGCCTTGGTTGTTGTTATTCGTAGTTGTATTTGCTGGTGCTGCTACAGCCGGTGTTTTAACATTTGCTTTTGCAGCTTCTTCAGCAGCAGCTTTTTGAGCTGCGGCATTTTCTTGCGCTTGTTTGTCGGCTGCTAATTTAGCAATTCTAAAGTCCTCGGCTTGTTTTTCAGCTGCAACTTTTTGAGCTAAGAAGGTTTGTTTATCCCCTTCGGCAGTTGATGTATCCGCTGCTAATTGAGCTACGATGGTTTCTTTTTCTAATTTTTGTTGTTGCAACTTGCTTTGTGTTTCTGATAATTCTTGCGCTAATGTTTTTTGCTCATTCACTTTTTTTGACTCTTCTTTTTCTTGAGCAGCAACTTTAGCTTTGTCTTCAGCTTGTTGTTTTACCATGTTGCGATTCGCTGAAACGACTTGGCTTACGACATCAATTCGTCCAATAACATCCGATAAAGACTCGGCTGAAATCACAAATTCAATGTAATTTTCAGATGCCCCATTGACTTGGACAGAGCGGGCTTGCTCTTTTAATTGGTCGTTACGTTGCTCAATTTTTTTAGTGAGCTTCATATTTTCTTTGGCTAAACGATCCACATCATTTTGTGTATTTTGGATATCTGTTAAAATTTGTTTTGATTTATCTTCATTTTTTGATACAGTATCTTCTATTTTCACTAAATCATCTTGAGTTAATTTTGTTTGACTTTTTAATGTATCAATTTTTTTATCTTGTTCTTCAATTTTTGTGTCAATTGTTTCTGCATGAACTGCAATAGTTGAAACAACTGGGCTAGCTAATAGCACTGTTAAAACGGCTAATTGGGTCATTTTTTTATTCACTGCTGTTTCCTCCACTTTTCTCTTCATATCTATATATGTTTTTTATTCATAATGTTTGTTTTCTATGAACTGAGTATAGCACAAAAAAGTGGCTTAATAATTTTCGTTTCAGTGACAAAAAAATTACTTACTGTAATATAGTAAATAGTTACACTATACCAATAACGTATATAGCATGGGATTTTTATTAATTGAAAGATAAGATGAATCAAAATTCCTAACGCGTTCCTCAAGTTCAACAGCGTCACTCTTCTCTTTTAAGAGAATTCCGATGATAACAGGACCACTTCCTCGATTTACTTTTTTCGTGTATTCAAATTTTGTAATATCATCATTTGGTCCTAGTACGACGTTTACAAATTCTTTCAAGGCACCTGGTCTTTGTGGGAAATTCACTAAAAAGTAATGTTTTAATCCTTCAAATAACAATGACCGCTCTTCAATCTCTTGCATTCGATTAATGTCATTATTGCCTCCACTAATCACACAAACTACTGTTTTACCAACTAGTTCTCCCTTCATCACTTCTAATGCTGCAACCGATAACGCTCCTGCTGGCTCCGCAACAATCGCTTGCTTTGTATATAAATCTAAAATCGTTGAACAGACTGCACCTTCTTCAACGCTTATCATTTTATAAATCCATTTTTTACAATGTTGGTAATTTAACTGCCCTACTTTTCCAACTGCTGCGCCATCTACAAACTTATCGATTTCTGATAAAGTCGCCACACTCCCTTGAGCTAATGATAGCTCCATCGAAGCAGCTCCAGAAGGTTCAACTCCAATGACTTTAGTCGTAGGGCTTGTCTCTTTAAAATAACTGAGCAAACCTGAAATAAGACCTCCTCCACCAACTGCAGCCAATAAATAATCGGCTTTGATTCCAGCTTTATCTAAATCTGAATTGATTTCCACCCCCACTGTTCCTTGACCTGCTATAATCGCTGGATCATCAAATGGATGAATAAATACAGACCCTTTTTCTTTTGAAAAAGCGCTCGCTGCAAGGGCTGATTCATCGAATGTATCTCCTGTTAACACAACTTTTACCATTTCTCCGCCAAAAAATTCTACTTGGGAAATTTTCTGAGCTGGAGTTGTTGTAGGCATAAAAATAGTTGCTGGTATTGCTAAGGTAGCACAAGTATAAGCGACTCCTTGTGCATGATTTCCAGCACTCGCACAGGTTACACCTTGTTTCATTTGTTCTTTTGAGAGCTGAGAGATAGCATAATAAGCACCTCGTAATTTAAACGAACGGACCCATTGCAAGTCTTCTCTTTTTAAGTAAACATTACAATTGTATTTTTTTGAAAGATACAGATCTTTTTCTAACGGTGTCTGCTTTACAATTGGCTTTAAAACTTGATACGCTTTTTCAATTTCTGTTTTCGTAACATAGTTCTCCACATAGCAACCTCCTTCTATTGATAATTAAAGTCCACTTTTTCTTCATAATCAGCTAAGGCTTTTTGATGGCTTCCTAGAGTCACTGCAATATCGTCTAAGCCATGAATCAGTTTGTGTTTCCAAACGGGGTCAATCGTAAAGGAGTACTCTCCAACTGGACTCTTCACTAGTTGTTGTTGTAAATTAATTTCAATTTTTTGATGCCCCTTTAATGTAGCTAATGCTTGCCTTGCTTTTTTAGGCAGTTCAATTGGTAAGATGCCATTTTTTGTACAATTCATATAAAAAATATCACTATAACCTCCCGCAATAATGACGCGAAAACGGTAATCTAACAATGCCCATGCGGCATGTTCTCGAGAAGATCCACATCCAAAGTTTTCTCCCGTAATTAAAATCGTTGCAGTTTGTCTATCTGGGTCATTTAATGAAAAATCTTCATTTAGCATTCTGTCAGGCAAATAGCGCCACTCATCAAATAAAAATTCTCCAAAACCTGTTTTTTCAATTCGCTTTAAAAATGATTTGGGAATAATTTGATCGGTATCAATGTTATCATTCATTAAAGCAACCGTTGTGCCAAAATGTCTGTTAATTGGCTCCATTTTCATCACACCTCCTGTCTTATATCAATAAAATGTCCGTGAATAGCAGCTGCAGCTGCCATAGCGGGACTCACCAAGTGTGTCCGAGCGCCTTTTCCTTGCCGCCCTTCAAAATTCCGATTCGAAGTTGATGCACAATGTACCCCAGCAGGAACTTGATCTGGATTCATTCCTAAACACATGGAACATCCTGGCTCACGCCATTCAAAGCCAGCTTTTTTAAAAATTTGATCCAACCCTATTTTTTCAGCTGCTCTTTTTACTTGTCTCGATCCCGGTACAACCAAGGCTCGTATCTCCGCTTTCACCGTTTTTCCATCCACTAGTTTTGCGGCTTCTTTTAAGTCTGATAGCCTTCCATTTGTACACGACCCTATAAACACGTAACCTAAAGGGATGTCTTCTGCCTTTTGTCCTGGTTTTAACCCCATGTAATCGTACGCTCGTTCATGATTCATGGATTCACTTGCAGGAAAAGCCGTTCCAAAGGGCACACCCATTTCTGGATTCGTTCCCCATGTCACGTAGGGTGCTAATTCACTCACATCTAGCTGCAGTAATGTGTCAAAGTGTGCATCGGCATCCGTCGTTAACGTTTGCCAATCTGACACAGCTTTAGCAAAGTTTTTGGGTGCGTAGCTTCGACCTTCAAGATAATCAAATGTGGTTTGATCTGGCGCCATCATCCCCATTTTTGCGCCACCTTCAATGGCCATATTGCAAATCGTCATGCGTTCTTCCATGGTCATTCCACGAACCGTTTCGCCAAAGTACTCTACTGCATACCCCGTTCCAAAAGCAACCCCGTATGTTGCGATTAAATGAAGAATGATATCCTTTGCATAGACGCCTTTAGCCAATTTCCCCGTAATTTCAATGCCCATTGATTTAGGTTTTTGCTGCCAAATTGCTTGCGTAGCTAACACATGTTCCACTTCACTACTTCCAATGCCAAAACCGATAGCACCAAAGGCTCCATGAGTTGCTGTATGAGAATCACCACACACGATTACCTTTCCTGGCTGTGTCAGACCCGTTTCTGGTCCAACCATATGCACAATCCCTTGATTTTCACTGCCGTTATCAGCCAACGTGATGCCAAATTCTCGACAATTATTTTGGAGGGCTTCAATTTGTTTCTTAGCAACTAAATCTTGGATATGATAAATATCCTCAGTGGGAACATTGTGATCCAATGTCCCATAGGTTTTATCTGGTCTTCTAACTCCTCGATTGGCCAAACGAAGACCTTCAAATCCTTGAGGAGACGTGACTTCATGAATTAAATGCAAATCAACATACAATAGTTGCGGCTCACCGATTTCTCCGTAAATCACATGTCGATCCCATAGCTTATCAAATAAAGTTTTCCCCATTAGTCGCTCCCTCCTTCACGAATTTTTTTACACAACTCTTTTGTAAAGTCAGTCGTTGTCGTACTTCCCCCTAAATCAGCTGTTAGATAACCGTTCCGCATAATTTGGTCCGCTGCTAGTTCAATTGCATTTGCTTCCTCATGTAACCCAAAGCTTTGTCGCAACATTAAGGCGACAGATAAAATCATCGACATGGGATTGGCACAATTCTTTCCTGCAATATCTGGGGCTGACCCGTGGATTGGCTCGTACAAAGAAGGGCCTGATACACTATGGCTCGCTGAAGGCAACATACCTAACGATCCTGTTAAAACCGAGGCTTCGTCACTTAAAATATCTCCAAATAAGTTTTCCGTTACCAACACATCAAATTCTGTAGGGCGTTGAATTAACAGCATGGAGGCAGCATCAACATATAAATGCTCCACCGTTACTTCTGGAAAATCAGTTCTTATTTCCTCCACCGTCTGACGCCATAATTTACTGGTGGCTAGTACGTTTGCCTTATCTACCGAAGTGATTTTTTTCCGTCTTGTCATCGCCAGTTCAAAAGCGTAGCGGACAATTCGATCAATCTCTTTTTTTGTATAGTGAAGCGTATCCACTGCATCAAATTCCCGAAGCTCCTTTGGCTCTCCAAAATACAAGCCCCCAGTTAATTCACGAACTACCACAAAGTCGCTTCCTGTCACTATTTCTTCTTTTAACGGCGATAAATGAGCAATGCTGTTAGGAACTGTGATCGGGCGTAAATTTGCAAATAAGCGCAGGTCTTTTCGTAATCGCAACAGACCCATTTCTGGCGTATTTTCTGAATTTTGCCATTGTTCGCCACCAATTGCTCCTAATAAAATCGCATCTGCTTGCTGACAAGCGGTTGCCGTTTCTGCTGGCAACGGATTTCCTTGTTCTTCAATGGCAATCCCTCCAAAGGGTTTTTCTTGAATTGTAAAACGGTGCTCAAATCGTTCGCCTATTTGGTTTAATACTTGCAAGCCACTCGCCATAAGCTCAGGACCAATACCGTCTCCTGACAAAGCTGTAATTTGGTATGCCACTAATTTATCCCCCTTTTTTCAGTTTGCTCTTTTACTTTGCTACATGCTTGTAGATACGCTTTTGCGGATGCATTCAACACATCGAAATCAATGCCTATTCCGTGATACAGCTCTCCATTTTGTGCTTTGACTGCAACGTGCACTTCTGCCTGCGCATCTTTTCCATTAGTAATTGATTGAATTCGATAGTCTGTCAATTCCACTTCTTGACCCAATAAACGGCTAATCGTATTATAGATAGCCTCAATACTCCCAGATCCTGTAGCCGCATCTTCTAAGATGACCTTTTCATCAGTTACAATGGTTAAAACGGCTCCTTGAACGCCACCAGTAACGTACTGCAACTGCAAATGAGTCAGTTCATATTTAGCTGATTTTTCTACTTCTTGACTCAGCACAAGAGCGTGAAGATCCTCTTTGGTAATGTTCTTTTTCATGTCAGCTAATTGTTTAAAACGCTGAAAAACTTCTTTTTCTTCGGCTGTTTCTAAGTGATAACCAAGTTCTGCCAAACGCGTTAAGAATGCATGTCGGCCGGATAGTTTTCCAAGTGGCAAGCTATTCTTTTCTACGCCTACTAAAGAAGGTGTGATAATTTCATAGGTGTCAGGATTTTTCAAAACGCCATCTTGATGAATTCCTGACTCATGAGCATAGGCATTCCCTCCAACCACAGCTTTATTTTTAGGTACCATCATGCCGGATAAACGGCTAACCAACTCACTGGTTCGTTTGGTTTCATTTAAAACAATCGGCGAGTCAGCTTGATAGTAGTCCTTTCGAATATGCAATGCTACAGCGACTTCTTCTAAAGAGGTATTGCCTGCACGTTCTCCAATTCCATTGACAGTTCCCTCGACACGCCTTGCACCATTTTCAATTGCGGCGAGCGCATTGGCAACAGACATTCCTAAATCGTCGTGACAGTGGGTTGAAAAAATCACGTCATCGAATTGAGGAATCTGCTCTTTTAAATGACGAAAAAGAGCGCCAAATTCAGTCGGATTGGTATAACCTACCGTATCAGGAATATTAATAACCGTTGCCCCAGCATCAATCGCCGTTTGAACTGCTTGGACTAAAAAGCCCCATTCCGTTCGAGTGGCGTCTTCTGGAGAAAACTGTACAACGTCAAAACGTTCTTTTGCGTAGCGAACGTGCTCTTGAATCCTTTCTAAAACTTCTGTTTGAGTCATTTTCAACTTATATTTTAAATGAATGTCACTGGTAGCTAAAAAGATATGTATTTGTGAAGAAAAAGCTTCTTTAAGAGCTTCGTAGGCACAATCAATATCTTCCTTGACGCAACGAGCTAGTCCACAAACAGTCGCTTTTTTTAAAGCTCTAGCAATTGCTTGTACGGATTCAAAATCACCCTTTGACGCAATTGGGAATCCTGCTTCAATCACATTTACGCCCCATTTTTCAAGTTGTTTTGCAATTTGAACTTTTTCGTTTTGGTCAAAATGAACACCTGGCGTTTGTTCGCCATCTCGCAAAGTCGTATCAAAAAATTGAATCTCTGTCATTTCCAATTCCTCCTCCATTGTTTTTATAAAGGAACACCCTTCTTCCTTAATGAAAGAAAGGTGCTACTATTTAGTTTAATTTTTTGGGTTTACAAAAGGCATCATTTCACGTAAGGTTGCACCTACTGCTTCAATCTGATGTCCTTTTTGTTTTTCTCGCATCGCTTTAAATTCAGGAAATCCATTGGCGTTATCTGCTGTAAAGGCTTTTGCAAAGGTTCCATTTTGAATATCTGCCAATACCTCTCCCATTGCTGTTTTCGCATCCTCCGTCACTACACGCGGGCCTGACACATAATCCCCGTATTCAGCCGTATTGGAAATCGAATGGCGCATCTTGCCCATTCCACCTTCATACATCAAATCAACAATTAATTTCATCTCATGTAACACTTCAAAATAAGCTACTTCTGGTTGATAACCTGCCTCCACTAGTGTTTCAAAACCCGCTTGAATTAAACGCGTCACTCCGCCACAAAGAACGGCTTGTTCACCAAATAAATCCGTTTCAGTTTCTTCCTTAAAGGTGGTTTCTAAAACACCTGCTCTTGTTGCCCCAATTCCTTTTGCATAGGACAATGCTAAGTCACGTGCATTTCCGGTGGCGTCTTGATAAACCGCAAACAATGCTGGAACAGCTGCTCCTTCTACAAAAGTTCGACGTACTAAATGTCCTGGACCTTTTGGTGCTACTAAGAAAACATCTACATCCGATAAAGGTTCAATGACATCAAAATGAATATTAAAACCATGAGCAAAGACTAACGCATCACCTGCTTTTAAATTCGGTTTGATTTCAGCTTCATAAACACTTCCTTGATTTTCATCTGGTAATAAGATCATCACTACGTCACTTTGCTTCGTTGCTTCGGCAACTGAAAGCACCTCAAATCCATCTGCTCTCGCTTTATCTGCGGAATCCCCTTCGCGAATGCCAATCACAACTTCATGACCCGTCTCTCGTAAATTTTGAGCATGGGCATGGCCTTGCGAACCGTATCCAATCACCGCAATTTTTTTATCTGCTAATGCATCTGTTGCTACTGATTCTTCGTAATATACTTTTGCCATTTTTTTGTACCTCCGAGTTTTTTTAATTTATTGGGTAGTGCTATAATTCCTGATTGTTTTTAGAGCTTCGCGTAAAGCCGGCCACTCCTGTTCGTGCAATTTGTTCAATGCCGTAGGGAGTAATCAGTTCAATGAAAGCTTCTATTTTTTCACTTGTTCCTGCTAATTGAATGACGATGTTTTCTGTTCCAACATCAATCACGGTTCCACGGAAGGGTTCCATCAATGCGTTGATTTCAGCTCGTTTGTTGAGTGGAGCGGTCACTTTCAATAAAACCAATTCCCGCTCAACATGAGAACAATCCGTAATATCTTTGACCTTTAAAACATCAATTTGTTTCTTAAGTTGTTGAACCACTTGTCTAGCATCTTCCTCCGTTGGAATCGCTGCGACAATGGTGATTCTTGAAATACCTGCTTCAATCGTTTTTCCAACAGCGATGCTTAATACATTGTATTGCCTTCTAGCAAAGACACCTGTAAAGCGATTCATCACTCCGGTCATATCTTTAACTGTGGCTGTAATCAATCGTCGCATTTACTCCACTCCTTCCATGCAATGATTGGGTTGACCTGCTGCGACCATTGGCAAAACCAACTCGTTGCTGTCTACAATAATATCGATGACCGCAGGACCCACTTCATTAAAGATAGCCTTCAAATCTGCTTCTAAGCTTGTAGGATCCGTTAGCTGAATTCCTTTAATCCCATAGGCGTCTGCTAGTTTTACAAAATTGGGTTGACTATTAAATATCGAATGAGAAAAGCGTTCGCCATGAAATTTTTCTTGCCATTGTTTCACCATTCCTAAAACGCCATTGTTTAAAATAATAAATTTAACATTTAACTGATAGTCGTTTAAAATAGCCAGTTCTTGATTGGTCATTTGAAACCCTCCATCGCCTACAAAGCAGACGACTAATTTTTCTGGATAGGCAAACTGTGCGCCAATTGCAGCTGGAATTCCAAAACCCATCGTACCTAATCCACCACTTGTGACCAATTGATAACGTTCTTTAAATGGATAAAATTGTGCAACCCACATTTGATGTTGCCCTACATCAGTTGTAACGATTGCTTCACCATTTGTTATTTCTCCAATTAATTCAATCGCTTTTTGAGGTTTGATAATCTCAGTCGAATCTGTGTATTTATAAGGATAGTTTGTTTTTCTTAATTGACTTGTTCGAAGCCATTCTGCTTGAGGAAAAAGTGGTTCCTTCTGTATCGTTAGCAATTGAGTTAAGACTTCTTGACAATCACCATGAATCGGAACATCTGTCTGAATGACTTTTCCCAGTTCAGCTGGATCAATATCAACATGAACAATTGCAGCATTAGGTGCAAATTCAGTTGGCTTCGTTGCTAAACGATCGTCAAAGCGGGCCCCAAAATTAAGCAACACATCGCATTCAGACAACGCCATATTAGCTGCATAAGAACCATGCATACCGCCCATTCCTAAAAATAATGGATCGTTATGGGGGATACTTCCTAGTCCTAATAAACTTGTTAAAACAGGGATTTGATGATACTGACTAAACTCTTGCAACGCCTCTACTGCTCCACTATGATGTATGCCAGCTCCAGCTAAAATCAAAGGTTTCTTCGCTTTTTTTAACAACTGGAACACTCGGCTTA
Source organism: Carnobacterium divergens (assembly GCF_900258435.1). Lineage (NCBI taxonomy): Bacteria > Bacillati > Bacillota > Bacilli > Lactobacillales > Carnobacteriaceae > Carnobacterium > Carnobacterium divergens. Next base: position 202,518 of record NZ_LT992558.1, read on the forward strand.
GTTGATCCTCGTCAAAAGTAGATTCTGGATGATAACCTGGCAACTCTATGTCAATGGGATGAACGGTGGCTGTTGTTAAGATTCCAATATCCTTAGGAATGTCGATGACTACCGGACCTTTGCGACCGGTTGAAGCGATATAAAAAGCTTCATTGACAATTCTTGGCAATTCTTTTACATCGCGAATTTGATAGTTGTATTTAGTAATTGGTGTCGTTAAACCAATCATATCTGCTTCTTGAAAGGCATCTTTTCCAATTCCCGGTTGATGAACTTGCCCTGTAAAGACAACTAAAGGAATCGAATCGCTCATTGCATCTGCAATTCCTGTCAAAGCATTCGTCGCTCCCGGACCACTCGTAACTACTACCACTCCAGGCTTTCCAGTTACACGTGCATAGCCTTCTGCTGCATGAACTGCACCTTGCTCATGTCTGGTTAGGATATGGGGAATGTTACTTTTATAAAATTCATCGTAGAGAGGCAAAACGGCGCCGCCAGGATAACCAAAAATCAAATCTACGTGCTGGTGTTCTAAAGCCTCTACTAAAAGTTTTGCACCACTTTTCATTGCTTGTTTAGTCGATTTCATTGGATTCACCTCTCCTTTAATCTAATAAGTCATCTGGGATTTTTAATACCCCACCGGTATGAGCAGAAGTGACTAAAGCCGTATATCTTGCTAAATAGCCGGTTGTTACTTTTGCCTTAAACTTTGGTACTCGTTTTTTTCGTTGTTCTAGCTCTTCATCTGAAACCGCCATATCAATTTTACGTTGAACTAAATCAATGATAATTTCATCGCCATCTTCAATTAAGCTAATTGGTCCACCTGCTGCTGCTTCTGGCGAGATATGTCCAACCGCAATTCCTCTTGTTGCTCCTGAAAAACGACCATCTGTAATGAGAGCGACCTCTTTTCCTAAGCCACGCCCAACAATAGATGAGGTAGGCGCCAGCATTTCTGGCATACCAGGGCCACCTTTTGGTCCTTCATAACGAATCACCACTACATGTCCTCGTGTAACCCGGTGATCGTCAATAGCTGCCACTGCTTCATCATGAGTGGAAAAACAAATGGCTTTTCCCTTAAAAATTTTGATAGAAGGATCAACGCCACCTACCTTGATAGTTGCGCCTTTTGGAGCAATATTGCCAAATAACATGGACAACCCGCCAACTGGACTGTAAGGATTTTCCTTTGGATGAATAACCTCCGTATTTAAAATCTTAGCGTTCGCTGCATTTTCTCGAAGTGTTTTTCCTGTTACTGTTATTCGATCGGGATGAATAGCCGTTTCTAAATCAATTAGCTCTTTGATAATCGCAGGTACGCCACCCGCTTCATGGACATCGTGCATTGAATAAGCTGAAGAGGGAGCGATTTTGGATAAATAAGGAACACGAGCTGCGATTTCATTGATTCGCTCTAATTCATAGTCGATTTCTGCTTCATTGGCTAAGGCTAACGTGTGTAAAACAGTATTAGTTGAGCCTCCCATTGCCATGTCTAAAGCAAAGGCGTCATCAATGGCGTCTTTTGTAATGATGTCTCTTGGTTTGATATTATTTTTCACTAAATCCATCAAATGAAAAGCCGATTGCCTCACCAGCTCACGACGCTCATCTGAAATGGCTAAGGCTGTTCCGTTAAATGGAACCGCCATCCCAAGAATTTCCATCAGACAATTCATTGAATTAGCCGTAAACATTCCCGCACAAGAGCCACAAGTTGGACAAGCATTTGCCTCCATATCTAGAAATTCTTCTTTCGACATTTTGCCTTCTTTAAAGGTTCCTACCGCTTCAAAGACAGAAGAGAGTGTCAATGCTTTACCAGTTGCAGAAAGCCCTGCTTTCATGGGACCTCCTGAACAAAAAATAGCTGGCACGTTCGTTCGAACAGCTGCTAATAGCATACCTGGCGTAATCTTGTCACAGTTTGGTATGTAAAAGACACCATCAAACCAATGGGCATTAATAACTGTTTCTGCAGCATCGGCAATAATTTCACGGCTGGGTAAGGAGTAACGCATCCCAATATGTCCCATCGCAATCCCATCGTCTACTCCAATCGTATTGAATTCAAAAGGAATTCCTCCTGCTTCACGAATGGCTTCCTTTGCCAAATCGGCTAGTTCTCTTAAATGAACATGACCTGGAACAATATCGATATAAGAATTACAAATTGCGATGAACGGTTTGTCCATATCCCCCGAACTTCTTATTTGACCTGTTGCATGCAATAAACTTCTTGCTGGAGCTTGCTCCACTCCTTTTTTAATCGTATCACTGCGCATCCTTACCACTCCTTTTCTTTAAAATAAAAAAGCATCCCTATACATAAAGTAGGGATGCTTTTAGCGAAGAATCCCGTTTAGCAATCACAAACAGGACTCAAACTACTGATTTTTCAGTGTTCAAAGCCCTTCTAAAGTAATAAAATTGTAATGACTGAATGGAACATTGGCGTTGTTTGGTTAGCTTTAGTTGTTTGAGTCATCATCATTGTATTCTCCTTTTCGTTTGGGTTCTTCATTTATTTTAATTTAATTTTAATCTAATTCTTATTTACTAATCTAATTCTAATCAAGAGAAATGTCAAGCATTATTTTTTGTTTTTAGACTATTATTTAATAAAAAAACACTTTTTAATTAAACATTTAGTATATTCACTTTATCTATCACTCTTATAGATCCAAAAAAACCAGAAAAATAACAAGATATTTTTCTGGTTTTTACTTATGAATAGACTTGAATTTCTTTTAAGATGTAGCTTATCGATTTGAGTTCAATTTGATCTAACTCTTTGATTTCATACATTTCGTAAGGCTGTAATCTGAATCCGTTTAAAAAAGTGCCTTGTTTTGAGTTTAGATCACGAATCATTGCTGTACCATCGATATAAAATAACTCAAAATGGATTCTAGAAGTACCTTTACTCGTTTCAATACAATCCACTCTTTTTTCATTTCGTCCAACCAAAACGTGTTTTTTGTGAATAGCAATTTCTTTAAGGTTATCCCCGTTTTCGGACCTTGTTAATTTTAATAACGGCTCAGTATTTTCATTGGACCATTTATTTTTTAAAATAGTTGAAATTGTCGTTTCTATTTTAGAATCTGTTTGAATTTTTTTAGGAGTTCCTACTTTCTCTTCAGTATTCCTCTGTTTTTCAAGCCGTTCTTGTTCTATTTCATTTTGTATTTTTGCCGTAATTTCAGCTTTAAGCTCTTCACGTAATTTTTCTCTTAGTTGCTCGTGTTCATCAAGAGATAACGTAACTTTTTCGGTTTTAGCTTCAACTATATGCTCTTTTTCATCTATTTTATTTTCTACTTGAGTAGAAATCGTTTCGTTGGTTTGCTCATTGGAATCAGGCAATTCAGGATTTAATAAATCTGCTAATTTTTTCTTTGGTTCGCTTGTAGATACATGTTTATTTTTCATAAATGATTTCCCAGTTTTGTGTGCTTCTACTTCAGGAAAGGCACTTTGTCTTGTTAATTTTCTGATATAGAAAAATGCTGTTGCTAATACGAGTAAAATTAAACAGCCTCGTAGGGCCACATCTTGAATGAGTTGCTGGATTGCTACTATTGCCAATAACGCAATGGCAACAACAGCAATTTTATTACGCTTTATTTTTCTAACTGCCAATTCATTCTCAACTGTAAGTGGATCTGTTATTTTTTGATTTTTGTTAACCAATTCAGGGAATTCTTGATAGAAGGCTGTTCTTTTTTTATGGACATAATTTAATACTAACGTTCCAATTAAGAAGGCTACCGCAGCGGTCACAAATGGATCGGGGACAAGTTGGTAAATTACAAAACTTGTCAGAAATCCTAAGACAACTAGCACAATACTATCCTTTTTCAACTTTTCTTTAGCTATTTTTTGGTCGTCTGACATCGTAACCACTTCTTTTTTTGAAGTGTCATTATGTTTATGAACCATTCCTATTTGATTAAAGAATTTTTTTAATGGACTTTCAATAGGTTCTTGTGTGCTATTCGTTGTTTTTTTTATATTAGATAGTGGTTTTTTAGCCACTTGTATCCTATTTTCTTCTTCAAACACTGGTAAATTGCGGCTTTGACGATAAAGCATTTTTCCAAAACCCTCTACTGAAAAATAACTTTCATTTAAATATTGAATTAAGTCTTCTACATCATTTTCTAATTCTATTTCTGGATCCATTTTTTCTAACAACGCTTTTGTTAATTGTTGAAGTTCTTCTTCGATACTTTTTTCAAAAAATGTATCTTCCAGCGGTAAATAGATTAGTTCTATTTTAGTTATAAACTGTTCGTAATAAAGTTCATCCATTCTTATGCGGTAATGGTTACGGCTCAACATAAATTCATCAGCCGTTTCAAGTTTTCTAACAATCCCTAATAAAATAGCGTATACTTCTTCTACTGCCAAACAGCGGTTGATTGACAAAGAATCAACCAATTTTTTTTTCCCTTCAATATCAAACGATACGGTTATGGTTTGATCAATCTGTTGAATTTGAATTGGAACAAGTTGCTGAATTCGATTGTTGACAACCATCTTTTTTTCAACTGCCACAAAATCAGCTTTGTTAAAGGGGTCTCCTGATGACTTCGTATAGACTAGTTTTTTTCCATTGAATTGTTGTACTTCTTTGATGAGGTGCATTTTTCATTCTCCTTTTTCTAACTTCACTAAGCAAGATACATATAATAAAGTGTGATAAGTGCTCCGGGTAAAACGGCTACCATAAATGGCATTGTTGTCGCTTTTGTTACTTTGAACGTTTTTAATGGTTCAGTACTCTTAAAAATAAAAGATGTCCAAATATATTGTATCGCTACTAGCATTCTTGATAAAAATGTACGTGTTATGACTAAAATAATAATTGCTAACAGACCTCCAATAAGAATCGTATACATCATGCAATATAAAACAAATTCTAATCCCATAATGGCCCCAATAACCGCAAATAACTTGACATCTCCTGCTGCTAAAGCTTTAAATATGTACAGAATCATCATAATTCCACCACTAACTAAACATCCAAGTACACTTGTTATCAGTCCCTCGATTCCTGCTACTAAGACACTGTTAATCAATCCCAGTGGTAGTCCTATAATAATCAGCTTGTTGGGAATGATATTGAAACGAATATCATAATAAAATGCCACTAGAACCACTACTAATAACAGTACTGTTGATGAAAGTATCATTTTTTATCTCCTTTTTAATTTTATTTATTTGTTGTCCATAGATAGCCGCCTGCACTACTTTGAAGTTTTATTTCCTTTTCTATAAATGGGAGATTTAATGGCACTTTATAAGACACATGAACTTTATAGAGCTGATTGTGGCCTGTCGCTTGAACAGGATCAACTTTTTCAATTTTAACGTTTCCATCTCCATAATATCCACTAATTTCCCCATTGGTTTTCGTTAACACATTAGACTTAAATGCTGATTTTAATTTAGCTTTTGAAAGACCGCCATTTACTCCTACTACTGTAGAATAGTAACTTGCTCCAATCTGGTCAATATTGACGATTTCATCGTATTGGGCGCTTAAAGAATCCACTACGATGTTATTTATGCTAGTAATATTCAACATTTTCGCGGCTTCGTCGGGGGATTTTTGTAACCACTGATCTAAACCGCCCTTTGCTTTGTTCTTTACTTGTTCCTTTAAATCATTTCCTTTATCTACCACAATACTAATTCCGTAAGCTGAAGAATTAACAGATTGCACCAGTTCTGATGTAGATTTATCCAACGCCATTTGAATCACAGAAATTCGAATCAACGTCCATAATAAAAAGACAAACATCAAAAAGAAGGGTAAAATGATTGCTGTTTCTAAGATTAAACTCCCCTCTTCTTTTTTCCACCATCTTTTCATCACTTTAACCTCTCCCTTCTTTAGACATCCTTATTTAGTAAACCCACCATAAAAAATATTGTTAAATACATCATCGTTTAAATCAAATTCCCATTTCCCCTCACGCTTCGTTAACTCAATTTCAATTGGTTCTTCACGTTTTACTAGAACTGATTTACCCATGATTTCTTCTAATTTTGGTAATGTATCTTCTTCGCCCTTACCATTTGTTATCCCTGACCAACTGGTTGCTTGATATTGTTCTGTTGTATATTGATGAAACAGTTCTTTAATATTTCGATAAGACATCTCTTCAACATCCATTGAAACCACTGCTTTTTCTCTATCATTTGAAATTAATGTTGAAGAAATTGTTGCTCGTTCTTTTTGCACAGCTTGAAAACGATTGTAAATTGACGTTATAACTTCTGGAGTTGGCTTGTATCTAGATAAAAGAGAATCTAAGGCATTTTTTTTAAAAAGATTTTGATGAAAATTTTTACTTGTTTCTAAATCATTTTGTACAAAAGTTTCATAGGTGGGGTCTTCTTCATTAAATGCCATTACATTTAAATATGCAGCGGTTGCTTTCAAGGGATCTGACAATGCTTCTTTTGTTTCTACATACTGACTAGGATCTACTTTAACCTTCAAGGATGTCCACTCATCAGATCCTTCTTGACGAAAAGCTAATTCATACATTTCATCTTCAGGAATATCAAAATAGAGAATCCCTTCTAATTTCTCATTCTTCTTTAAAGTTTCATAACGAATTAGGTTTTCTTGGTCGAATCCTGTTCCAGGTGTATCTGTTTCATAAACGTCTCCTGTTTTTTTACTGATAAGACTAAAATCAGTATTCTGAAAAGATTCTGTTTGAGAACTTGTATTTTGCAATTCTACTGCTAAAACAAAAAAGTCTCTGCTATTTTTTTTAACTGTATTTAACGAATCATTAATCTTTACATAATAACCTTCTTTAAGATTGGCTTTGATTGCTACTTTAGACTTTTTTTCTACTTCACTACTACTTGATACTTCTTCTTGACTTGTTGCTTTTTGCGCAGTTTGTGGTGTTTCTTTATTTCCACAACCTGAAAAAATGATTCCCATTACCATAACTGCTGCTAAACCTTTTAATTTTTGAAATTTCATTGTCGTTCTCCTTTAGTTTTTATTTATTCTGGTACATAGTCGCCGATTTCATCGGCATTTATATCGTATGAGAAAGTTGTTGTAAAACCTTCAAGTCCCCATGTAAGTTGATTCCCTTTCTTAGGGTATTGCACAACCATCTTTCCAGTTAAACTTTCTTTTAATTCTAGCAATTTATTTTCTGATAAATCTTTAAAATCATATCTTTCACCCAATACAACTATGGAAGATCCATATTGCATCCCAGTAATTTGGTCCACCTCTAACGGTTCTTTTCCAGTGTTTTTTATCGTTCATCTAAAATAATAAAGCCACTTTCATATTTAGGATCTTTTCCACCTAATGGCTGATCAGTATATTCCATTTTATTTAATGTAAAATCAAAAGCTACTTTATCCTCCAAAGAGCTTCCATATTTTACAGAAACTTTATCTCCAATTTTTAATCCTTCATAATTCCCTAGTCCTTCAACCTCTTTTTCTTTATTTGTATTATTTTTTTTTGGTACCTCTGTTTTTGAAACTTCATTTACAGTTTCCCCAGCGGTTTCTTCTTTATTTCCACAAGCGCTGACCGTCAGTAAACCTACTAGTCCTAAACCTATTAATAAATTTTTCATTTCTATATCCCCTTTTATTAACTTAGTATGAATAATACAATTCTGATTTTAATTCCAAATCTCCATTTATTAATTTATTATCTAAATTTGTAAATGTCTTAACTGCATTTGGTAAAAACCAGGGTTTTATTTTTGCAGTATTAATTATTTTTATTTGAGTTGGTTTTGCTCCAACTCCTTTTTGACCACTTACTTGTTCAATTACGGCTATAGCCCTTGAATGCTGATTACTTCTATTAAATAAAAGCATAAGTCTTAAATGGTCACGATAAGACAATTTCAATTCATCTAAAGAAATTTTACCTATATTAATTTTAAGAAAGGAGACCGATTGATCATCTCTTTCTGTTTCGCTAGATTTAGTTAATTTTTCAATATCCATAACAGTTTGAATAATTGTATACGCAATCAACGCAGCTAATCCTACTAGCCAGTTTGCTTTAAAATAAGTCTGCACTTTTTTATCAAACACCCCCGAAATCGCATTACAAACCAATCGAATCATAATCAATTCTAGTAAAGCCGCTGCGTAATTTGCTCCCGGTGTGTTCTTTCCATACATCACATATTCTACTTGCTTGTTTTTAAACTCAAAATCACTTAGTAACCCTTCGACATTATCCGGATTCAAGTTGTTCACATCAAACAAACTAACCGGTTGTTTTGTCCCTAGTTCTCTTCACATTTAACTTAAAAAATTTAGACTTTCAAAGTTGAAAAAGGAAAATTTCTAGACATATTTTAATTCATTATCCCAATATGTATTATTTATTTTTAAAGAATAACCTTACCCTATGATGTAAAAGTAAGGCTATTCCATTTTTTAAATTTTATTCTGGTACATAGTTGCCGATTTCATCGGCTTTTATATCGTATGAAAAAATTGTTGTAAACCCTTCTAGTCCCCATGTCAATTTATTATCTAACTTAGAATATCCTACTACCATTTTACCTGTTTCCTTTTTTCCTACTTCAAGCATTCCTTCTCTATCAAATCCTTGAAAACCGTAATCACTACCATAACTAAAATTATTTCCATAAGATAATCCGTCTAACAATCCTACTTCAAGTGGCTCTGTACCAGTATTTTTTATTGTAATATCTGCTATAATAAAACCACTTTCATAGTTAGGTTCTTCTCCTTCCAATGCTTGGTCCGTAAATTCTATTTTATTCAACGTTAAATCAAATGCTGTTTTTCCTTCCGCAGATTCATGATATTTTATGGGCACTGTATCTCCTAATTTAAGATTTTTGTAGTCCCCCAAGCTTTTATTCCCCTTTTTTTCAACTTCTTTTGATGACTTTGTTTTTGTAGTTTCACTTGCTACTTTATTTACATCTCCTTTGCTGCATGCTCCTAAAATAACCATACTAACTATTGCTGAAATAATTACTAATTTTTTCAATGTTTACATCTCCTTAATTAAATTAATATGAATAATATAACTCTGATTTCAACTCTAATTTACCATTTATTAACTTACTATCTAATTTTGTAAATGTTTTCACTGCATTAGATAAGAACCATGGGTTTATTTTAGCTTTATTTCCTAATTCTCTTCCCATTTCACTTAGAAAATTTAGCCTGTCAAAGTTGAAATCGGAAAATTTCTAGACATATTTTAATTCATTATCCCACTATGTATTTTTTATTTTTAGAGAATAACCTCACCCTATGACGTAAAAGTAAGGCTATTCCATTTTTTAAATTTTATTCTGGTACATAATCACCGATTTCATCCGCTTTTATGTCGTATGAAAATACTGTTGAAGTTCCCTCCAAACCTCTAGTTAATGTATTAGACACTTTTGAAAAAATAGTTACCATTTTTCCTGTATTACTTTCTCCAGGTTTTAATTCTTTCATTTCGTCAAAACTAGTAAATCCATATTTTTTTCCGTATACAAAAACTGCGGATCCATAATTTATATTGTTAAATGTATTCATATCTAACTCTTCTTTTCCTGTATTTTTTATTGTAATGTCTGCTATAATAAAACCTGTCTCATATCCAGGTTCTTCTCCTCCTAATGATTGTTCTGTATACTCTACTTTATTTAATGTAAAATCAAATGCATATTTTCCATTGTAGGATTTTGAATATTTCACAGGAATTGTATCTCCTATTTTTAACCCTTTATAATTGCCTAATTCATCATTTTTTACTATTTCATCTGTATTTTTTTCTTTTGAACTGTTTATTTCTGAAACCTCATTTGATGTGTTTTTATTATTAACTGTTCTACTTCCACATGCACCTAGAAATGTGATCATTATTAAAGTAAAGCCTACTGTTATTTTTTTAATTTTCATTTTTTATATCTCCCTTAACTAATTTAATATGAATAATACAATTCAGATTTCAATTCTAATTTGCCATCTATTAACTTACTATCTAATTTTGTAAATATTTTAACTGCATTTGGTAAAAACCATGGTTTTATTTCAGCTTTATTTACAATTTTTATTTGAGTTGGATTAGATCCAATTGTTTTTTGACCACTTATTTGTTCAATTGTTGCCAACGCTCTAGAAAATTGATTCTTACGTTCAAATAAAAGCATTAATCTTAAATGGTCACGATAAGATAAAGTTAATTTAGTTGGATCAATACTACCAATTGACATTTTAAAAAATGGAACTGATTTATCTATTCTCTCCATTCCATCCGATTTTGTTAACTTAGCAATATCTTTTACTGTTTCAATAATTGTGTATGAAACCAGTGCTACAATACCAACTAGCCAATTTAACTTAAATGCATTTTGAACATCTCCATCAAACACCCCCGAAATCGCATTACAAACCAATCGAATCATAATCAATTCTAGTAAAGCCGCTGCGTAATTTGCTCCCGGTGTGCTCTTTCCGTACATCACATATTCTACTTGTTTGTTTTTAAACTCAAAATCACTTAGTAGCCCTTCGATATTATCCGGATTTAAGTTGTTCACATCAAACAAACTAACCGGTTGCTTTGTCCCTAGTTCCCCTAATAAATATTCATTTATTAAGGCTTTATTTCCTAATTCTCTTCCCATTTCACTTAGAAAATCTAACATATCAAAACTTTGATCAATTAAATCATCCGCATCCTCTGTTGAGGGCGGCGTTCCTTCTGCGTAATCTTTATCATTTGCCATATCATTCGTCGCAATGATTTTTTCTAAATTGGTGTAGATTTCTTGTTCAGAAGAAAGCTTTGTTTTTGCTGTATTAATTACCTTGATAATTTTACCGAATTGTTCCATTGCATTTGTTGTTTTTTGCTCTTCTGCATCTTTTTGGTTATTTTCATCTTCAGATAATTGTTGGCGAACATTCTTTTCAGTAGTGGTGTCCTTCGCACTTTTTACACTCTCATTAGTATTGGTTAGGTTCGTATTCTTGACTGCCTCTAAATTCGGACGGATAGATGAATCTAAAGCTGCACTAAAAGCAGTATTAACCGCTTTCTTGTTTTCTTCATATCGTTTTTCTAGTGCCTCGATTATTTTTTGTTGCGTGCTTGTTTCGGTAACATCGATAGGTGTTTTAACCCAATTGATCCCTTTTTTTAAAGTAGTATCTAGCGCCTTATCTAGAATTTGATTTAAGCTTTCTAAAAGTCTTTTGTAGCTGCTATAGATAGGTTTGGCATCGTTTATTTTTTTTAGAATCCCTTCCAGTTTCCCTTCTGGTACTAGTGCAGATTCGAGTGATTTACGAATTTCTCCCATTTCCTCAGAGTCACCTTCTGGTAAATCTCCTAACAGTTTCTTGATTTTATTGTTTGAAGCAATCGCTTTATCAATCGCTACTTTTGCAACATCTAGTTTGGTTATCACATTCGTAAGCTCTGTAATTTTATTGGTGACGTTGGTGTGCTCTCCATTTATTTTCGCTAGAGCAGTTTGTCCTGCTTTTATGGTCTCATCTAACTTTTTTTGATGGGCTTCTTGTCTGTATTTTAAATTTTCCAGTAACTTCGGATCTGTGTTTGAATCATTGACCGCATTGTTGTATTCTTGAACATATTTTTCCTGCTGTTTTTTTTCGAAACTGCTTGTTGCTTCTGCTAAGTGTTTTTGATGAACAAGATCCATAGTAAAACCATGTAGCATTTCAACATCTAACCCTTGATTATAATAAACAAGGGGGTCTAGTTTAATACCTTTAAGCGCATCTTCAACTTCTACAACACTTTGATAACGAACTTCCATTTCCGTTTTAATTTCCTTTTGTTTTTTCATCATTTTACGAAGAGCTCGTGTGTCTCGACCATTTTTTGTGAAAAACTCAAAAATTTTAAACGTTTCTTCGCCAAAAGCAACGGGACCTTTGTACTTAGCTGATTCAAGCATTTGATGCTTAAGTGTATCTTCACTGGTCAAACCAATTTTCCCTTTATGAGAAGCAAACTCCACTTGGCTTTCTGCTCCACTTAAAGCTGCAATGTTAAAGTACCCAGATTTTAGTTCTAAGTTATCCTTTGTAATTTTAGTGGCAACCGTTTGCGCTGCTCCTTGATCGCCATTATAAACAAAAAGCCCATAGTCATTCATTACTTTAGGATTGTAATCAGACATAATCGATTGGGCAGCTACTTTAGTTGCTTGTTCTAGCTTTCGTTCGGCTACCATAATGCGCATAAAATCAATTAAAACTGTACTAAATAGAAAGAAAATCAGTGAAACAATCATAGCCTTTCCAAAATACTGTCACTAAGCAAGATACATATAATAAAGTGTGATAAGTGCTCCGGGTAAAACGGCTACCATAAATGGCATTGTTGTCGCTTTTGTTGCTTTGAAAGTGTGTAGTGGATTAGTATTTTTAAAAATAAGAGACATTCCTATATGTTGAACAGCTGACAACATTTGAGATAAAAAAGTTCTTGTAAATAACAAGATGACAATAGCAAGGATTCCTCCAATCACAATTGTATACATCATACAGTAAAGTGAAAACCCAATTCCTGCAATCACACCAATTGTCGCAAATAATTTCACATCCCCAGCAGCAAGTGCTTTAAAAACATACAATATCATCATGATTCCACCACTAACTAAAAACCCTAGTCCACTACTAATTATACCTTCCATTTGATTGACAATTATACTGTTTATCAAGCCTAATGGTAAAAAAATCAAAATAAGCTTATTAGGAATTATATGGAATTTGATATCGTAATAAAACGCTATTACAATAAAAAGCATTAATATGATAATTGTAGATAGTGTCATATTTTCCCTCCTTTCATTAGTTATCCTTCTGTAGTCCAAAAATATCCAGCTGACTGACTGACTACTTTAAATTCAAATTTTTTTATAAATGGAATGTTTAACGGTATCTTACAACTTGCCTTAACTTTAAATTTTTGATTCTTTCCTCTAGCATTTTCTGCATGAACTTCTTCAATTTTGATTTGATCTGCCCAATTTCCAGCTAATGAATTACTGAATCTTTCAGAAATCATCGTTTCCATCCGACCTTCCGCTTTCGTATCATAAAGCATGGGATATACTGCGCTATCCACTACTCCTACGATATCAAATTTTCCAATCTGATCCGTAATAAATGTGTTTGCAATATCATAACTTAATTTTGTTTCGCCTCCAGTTGCATTGTCAAAAAGTGTATCTACCTTTTTATTTAATTTATCCACATATTTTTTTTGAGTTTTATCTGCGCCGTCTAGTAATACTCCTATCAAATAACCATTTTTCGTGATTTTTTGAACTGAATCTGAAGTTGCTTTGTCTAGTGCTATTTGAACGACTGATACTTGAATCATTGTCCAAAGAAAGAAAATAAAGGTTAAAAATATTGGCAAAACCATTGCTGCTTCAAGAATCATGCTGCCCGAATTTTCTTTTAGAAACTTATTCATTGGATTATCCTTCCTAAACTTTTATTTATTGATCGCCCTGCTTGTAATCTTTTACTTCACTATCTTCCACTTGGAAACTAAAATCACTCATAAATCCCTGAACTTTTGTTTCCATTATTCCTC